>CANHZG010000022.1 GCA_947464995.1 Comamonadaceae bacterium
AGTTGGTCGGCGCGCCAGCGCTGCCAGCCCTCGAGTTCGCCAGCAGCTGCCAGAGCGGCTTGCACCTGGTTTTCCAGCTTATGGTCAATAACTTTGCCAAATTCTTTGAGTGCCTGGCGCAATGCATTCGCCGCCCCGGCGCTGGCCTTGCCGTGGCCCTCGCTGGTTTGAAGCTCGAGTTGAGCTAGCGCCTCGCCGACTGTGGCATTGGCAGCCTCCCGGACCTGCGGATCTACCTGGGGTTTGGGCGGTTTGGGGTTGGGCAAAGCCGCGTTTCGCTCTGCGCGCAGCTCTTCGGCCCAAACTCCCACGCTGGGCAGCACTGCACTGGCGTCCTGCGCGGCGGCCAGCGCCTGTTGGAGCACCTGCTCGAACGCGCCCCAAACCACCAGCAACTGGGCGCGCGAGGCTTCCAGCATGGGGGTAAATTTCAGGTCCGTGCTGGGCCAACTGGCGTGCGACACCAGCAGCGCCGCCTGCGCCTGCCAGTGCGAAACGTCAACGGCCAAAGCCTCAGACATTGCCTGCGCTTCACGCCAGGTTTTGGTGGACATCACTTCAATGCGTTGGGCCAGCAGCACCGCCGCTTCACGTTGTACCTGGGCTTGGTGCTGCAGGTCTTCGATCACGCGCACGCGCTCGGCAATCCGCAGCTTCAGGCCCGCCAGCGGCTCTTTGCTCAGAGGCGCTCCGGCTTTGGCAGCATCGCGCTGCCAGGCCATGGCGTCGGCAATATTGAGTTTGGCCAAACCCAGCAGACCTTCGGCTTTGGCCGCCCACTCGGCCGCCATCGACTCTTGCAACTTGGCACGCTTGGCGTCGTCCAGGCGCTCGCGCAGCAACTTAGCGGCACCTTTGTCGCGGCTGCTGAGTTCGCGGAAAACGTCGGCCAGCACATCGTTTTCCGGGTTGCTAAGCAGCCACTCCCTGACACGGCTGGCCCGTTCGCCTGCGGTGGCAGCGCTGAACGCGCCTCCGGTGATTTTGTCCAGTTGGGCTAAATCGGAAGTTTTGTTTGCGGAAGTCGACGGCACGTGGAGCCTTTTCTAGTGGGGAGCAAAAATGACAGGGGCGTATTTTCGCCGCGAATTTAGCGGATAACCGAAATTTCTGGGTCAGTGCGGCATTTGAACCAACCCAGGAGCCCCCGTTTTCGGGTTTTTTCACCGCAAACCCACCGCGATTAATGAATAATGAATTTGTTTTATATAATTGACTGGGAATATAAAGCGATTTTAAAATTCCCTAGGCCGATAAAACAAGCCAGTAAAAACGGTGCCACGCGCCCCCTACTTGGCTTTTGTCGGCACCGCGTTGCTGCCACTGCGGCGCGATTTGAAGCTCTGCCAACGGAACACCATGTCCGTTTGCCCCGAGAAATGGGGCGCGGCATTCCGGGTCCTTGAGACCCCTCTTTCAAGGAAACACATGACAACAGGCAAGCGCATCCAAGCGTCTATCGTCACCGTGGCCAAAGACATCGTCGATGGCTTTTTTCAAATTACCCACAATGGTTTTGCCCTGCTGGGGCTGGTGGTGATGTTTGGCGCCGTCATGCTGTCTACGCAACCCGATATGCGTCAAGCTGGCGAGTTGCAATTAATGGAATGGCTACAGGAGCGCCAGGAATCATTTTCTGGCCTGGTGTCGGGCAAAGCCACCGACCGCGTAACGGCCGTCAACCCCAAAGACTTGCCCAAACCACAGGCTGCGCTGGCCTTCTGGCTGGCCAAAAAGTACAACATTGCCCCCGAGCCACTCAGCGCGCTGGTTGTTGAGGCCTTTGCGTCCGGGGCCCGAAGCAAACTCGATCCGACCCTGATTTTGGCCGTGGTGGCCGTGGAATCGGGCTTCAACCCGTTTGCCCAAAGCCCGGTTGGCGCCCAGGGACTGATGCAGGTCATGACCCAGGTGCACGGGGAAAAGTATGAACGCTTTGGCGGCAAACTTGCAGCCTTTGACCCAGTCGCCAATATGCGGGTGGGCGTCAAAGTTTTGCAGGAATGCATTGCGCGCGCCGGCTCGCTCGAGGCCGGCCTCAAACTGTATGTAGGTGCCGCCAATATGGATGACGACGGCGGCTACTCGGCCAAGGTCATGGCTGAATATGCCCGCCTACAGGCCATAGCCCAAGGCCGCCCCGTGCCCGTGGGCGCTACGGCTGCAGCGCGTGCGCCAAGCCTGGACAAGGCGTAATCAGACCGCTTGCTGCCGCTTTTCGGCAGACAATGGGCTTTGGTGCTGAAATAGAATCTAGATCGCAAAGCGTTGGCAAACCAAGCGCCGAAGCCGCCAGCGCCAAAACCTCCGTGCGGGCAAAGGACGAAATGGGACCGGTACGCCGCCCCATCCTTGCGCCGACCGGCCTGCCTCGCCCCTATTCGTAACTACCCAGGACCCTTGCATGTACGACCGCAGCATTCTTGTTGAACAAACCGATCCCGAATTGTGGGCCGCCATCGTGGCCGAAAACGCGCGCCAGGAGCACCACATTGAGCTCATCGCCAGTGAGAACTACGCCTCGCCCGCGGTCATGGCCGCCCAGGGCAGCCAGTTGACCAATAAGTACGCCGAAGGCTATCCTGGCAAGCGCTACTACGGCGGCTGCGAAAACGTCGATGTGGCCGAGCAACTGGCCATTGACCGTGTCAAGCAAATTTTTGGCGCCGATGCGGCCAACGTGCAGCCGCATTGCGGCGCATCCGCCAATGAAGCGGTGTTTCTGGCCTTTTTGAAGCCCGGCGACACCATCATGGGAATGAGTTTGGCCGAAGGTGGCCATTTGACCCACGGGATGCCGCTCAATATGAGCGGGAAATGGTTCAACGTGGTGTCCTACGGGCTCGATGCCAACGAGGCCATCGACTACGATGCCATGGAGCGCAAGGCCCATGAGAGCAAGCCCAAACTGATCATCGCCGGAGCCAGCGCCTATTCCCTGCGCATCGACTTTGCGCGTTTTGCCAAAGTGGCCAAAGACGTAGGCGCCATTTTCCTGGTGGACATGGCGCATTACGCCGGCCTGATTGCTGCGGGCGTCTACCCCAACCCGGTTCCCCACGCCGATGTGGTGACATCGACGACCCACAAAAGCCTGCGCGGACCGCGCGGCGGCATTATTTTGATGAAGGCCGAACACGAAAAGGCAATCAACAGCGCGATCTTCCCCGGCTTGCAAGGCGGCCCGCTGATGCACGTGATTGCCGCCAAGGCGGTAGCTTTCAAAGAAGCGCTTGGACCTGATTTCAAGGCTTACCAACAACAGGTGTTGACGAATGCAGACATCGTAGCCAAGACGCTGACAGAACGTGGCCTGCGTATTGTCAGTGGCGGCACGCAGAGCCATGTCATGCTGGTCGACTTGCGCTCCAAGCACATTACCGGCAAAGACGCCGAGCGCGTGTTGGGCGACGCCCACATGACGATCAACAAGAACGCCATCCCGAACGACCCGGAAAAACCCATGGTTACCAGCGGCGTGCGCATCGGCACCCCGGCCATGACCACGCGAGGCTTCAAGGACAACGAAGCCCGCGCCACCGCGCACCTGATTGCCGACGTGCTGGACAACCCGCACGACGCCGCCAATATCGCTGCCGTGCGCACCAAGGTGCACGCGCTGACATCGCGTTTTCCCGTCTACCGCTGAAGTAGCCAGGGATGAAGTGCCCGTTTTGCGGCCACATGGAAACGCAGGTCGCCGAGACCCGCGTGTCCGAGGATGGTGACTTCGTCCGCCGACGCCGCCAGTGCGGCGCCTGTGAAAAACGCTTCACCACCTACGAGCGCCCGGACGTTAATTTTCCTTCCGTGGTCAAGAAAGATGGGCGGCGCATCGACTACGAGCGCGCCAAAGTCTCCTCGTCCATGAAACTGGCCTTGCGCAAGCGCCCCGTCAGCACGGAGCAGATTGACGGCGCGATCGAGCGCATTGAGGAGAAGTTGTTGGCTTTAGGGCTGCGGGAAGTCACCTCCACCCGCATCGGCGAATGGGTGATGCGCGAACTCAAAAAGCTCGACAAGGTCGCCTACGTGCGCTTTGCCAGTGTGTACCGCAGCTTTGAAGACATCGACGAATTCAAAACCCTGGTCAACGAGGTGAACAATTGACACCGCGCACCACTCGGCTCCAACGCTGAGGCCCAGCGCCCATGCCCCACATAAGGACCGCACTGCAACTGGCCGAGTCGGCGCTGTGGCTCACTTCGCCCAACCCGCGCGTGGGCTGCCTACTGGTCAACACCCAGGGTCAGGTCATCGGTCAAGGCAGCACCCAGCGCGCCGGTGGCCCCCACGCTGAAGTGGTGGCCTTGCGCGACGCCCAAGCGCACGGACACGGCACCCAAGGGGCTACGGCCTATGTAACGCTGGAGCCCTGTTCGCACCAAGGGCGCACCGGCCCGTGCTGCGACGCGCTGATTCAAGCGGGCATTAGCCACGTAGTCGCCTCACTGCAAGACCCCAATCCCGAGGTCGCTGGCCAAGGCTTTGGCAAGTTGCGTGCTGCGGGAGTGACGGTAACGCTCGGCCCGGGTGCCGAACAATCGCGCGAACTCAACCTGGGGTTTTTCAGCCGCATGGTGCGCAAAACGCCATGGTTGCGGATGAAGGCCGCCGCGTCACTGGACGGAATTACCGCCCTGCCCAACGGCCAAAGCCAGTGGATCACCGCAGCGCAGGCCCGCACCGACGGCCATGCCTGGCGCGCCCGCGCCTGCGCGGTGCTCACTGGCATCGGCACGGTGCTGCAAGACAACCCGCTTTTGGACGTGCGCGGAGTCGACACACCGCGCCAGCCCGCCTTGGTGGTGGTGGACAGCGATTTGCAAACCCCGCCCGACGCCGCGCTATTTGGGCCGCAACGTCCGGTGCTGATCTACGCTGCCAACCCGCACCCACAGCGTGAGGCGGCGTTACAGGCGCTTGGTGCCACCGTGGTGTACCTGCCTGGCGCGTTGGGCCAAGCGGGCGGCCAGCCCAAAGTCGACCTACCAGCCATGCTGCGCGACCTGGCTGCGCGTGAGATCAACGAACTGCATGTGGAAGCCGGTCACAAACTCAACGGCTCGCTGTTGCGTGCGGGCTTGGTCGATGAAATGCTGGTCTACCTGGCGCCAAAATGGCTGGGCACCGGTGCAGGCATGTCCAATTTCGGCCCTCTGGCGCAGCTTGCTGAGGGTTTAGCGATGCAATTTCGCAGCGTGGATCGGGTGGGAGAAGACCTGCGCCTGTTGGCCCGGGTGGTCGGGCGCGATGTTTTTTAAGCTTGAAAGATATTTGTATGTTCACAGGAATCATCACCGGCGTCGGCCACATTGCACAGGTCACGCCCATGGGCGCAACCGCTGACCACGGCAAACGCCTCACGGTCAACTGCCCCAGTGCTTACCTGGACGACGTAGGCCTGGGCGACAGCATCGCCATCAATGGCGCCTGCATGACCGTCACCGGCCTGAATACGGCAGGCGAGTCACCCTTTTTCACCCTGGATGTGTCGGCTGAGTCGCTGGACAAAACCGCGGGCCTTGATGGGCTGGGCGCCGTCAACCTAGAAAAAGCCCTGCGCGCCAATGACCGCCTAGGCGGCCACCTGGTATCGGGCCACGTGGATGGATTGGGCCAGGTCACGCACTTCGCCCAGGTAGGGGAAAGCTGGGAGCTGCGCATTCTGGCACCCACCACCTTGGCCAAATACCTCGCCTACAAAGGCTCAATCACCGTCAACGGCGTGAGCCTGACCGTCAACCGCGTGGCTGATAGCGCCAGCGGCTGCGAAATCAGCATCAACTTGATCCCCCACACGGTGGAGAACACCGCACTGCACTGCTTGCAAGCTGGATCCAAGGTGAACCTGGAAATTGACCTGATTGCGCGCTACGTGGAGCGCATGCTCAGCAGCGGCGTGGCCGCCTGAAATAGGCCCCCACTGGCTGGGGCGCTTAAAACGTCAAGGTTTTCACGCCACTGGCCGTTCCCAATAGGCACACCTGCGCGCGCTGGAAGGCAAACACGCCCACGGTCACCACGCCGGGCCATTGGCTAACCTGGGCTTCAAACGCCAGCGGATCGTGGATTTTCAGCCCGGTGACGTCAATGATGTGCTGGCCGTTGTCGGTGACCAGGGGCTGGCCGTCTTTGAGCCGCAGCGCCGCGTGCCCACCCATGGCTGCAAACTGGCGAACGATGCGTGCTGTTGCCATGGGGATCACTTCCACCGGCAACGGGAAGGCGCCGAGCACGTCCACCAACTTGGATTCATCTGCGATGCAGACAAATTTATCCGACTGCGCGGCGACGATTTTTTCGCGTGTAAGCGCTGCGCCACCGCCCTTGACCATATGGCCTTGGTGGTCGATCTCGTCTGCGCCGTCGATGTAGACCGAAAGCCTTTCAACCTCGTTGGAATCAAACACGGCAATCCCCAAGGCCCTCAGTCGTTCCGTGCTGGCCACCGAGCTCGACACCGCGCCCTTGATTTGGTCCTTGATGGTGGCCAGCGCGTCGATGAACTTATTGACCGTAGATCCCGTGCCCACGCCGACCAGTTCGCCGCGGACCACGTATTGCAGCGCTGCCTGACCAACCAAGGCTTTGAGTTCGTCTTGGGTTAAGACGGCACTTGGCGTGGCGTTGGCGGAGACCGTGCTGCTGGAGTTTTTTTTCATCTGGGAAAATCGCCGAGGTTGCTAAAAATACAAACGAGAATTATCCGATGTCTCTTGCCCCTTACGGTCTGGTCCGCCCGCTTTTATTCCGCATGGATGCCGAGGCGGCCCACGACCTGACCATGAACGTTCTGGCCCGTAGCCAGGGCACGCCCCTGCAGCGCCTGTACGCGCAGCCCCAGGTGAGCGACCCCGTCACCCTGGCGGGCCTGCACTTTCCCAACCGCGTCGGCCTGGCAGCGGGTTTGGACAAAAACGCCCGCTGCATCGACGGTCTGGGCGCCATGGGCTTTGGATTTGTCGAAGTGGGCACCGTGACGCCGCTGGCCCAAAGCGGCAACCCCAAACCCCGTATGTTCCGCCTGCCCCGGGCGCAGGCATTGATCAACCGGTTGGGGTTTAACAACCAGGGTTTGGACGCGTTTGTTGCCAACGTGAAGCGCTCTGCGCTGCGCTGCGCGCAAACGCCGGGCCTGCTGCTGGGCCTGAACATAGGCAAGAACGCCGCCACGCCCATCGAACGTGCCACCGACGACTACCTGGTCTGCTTGGAAGGCGTCTACGCCCACGCCGACTACGTGACCATCAATATTTCCAGCCCCAATACCCAAAACCTGCGCGACCTGCAAAGCGACGCCGCGCTCGATGCGCTGCTGGGCGCACTGGTGGAGCGACGCCACGCGCTTGCTACGCAGCATGTCTGGGGCCAGCAATCGGGCAAGCACGTGCCCTTGTTTCTGAAAATTGCCCCCGACCTCGGGGCAGAGCAAATAGCGCAGATTGCCGCCACCCTGCTGCGCCACCAAATCGATGGGGTGATTGCCACCAACACCACGATGGAACGCGATGCCGTGCAATGGCTCCCACACGCCGAAGAGGCTGGCGGACTGTCGGGGGCGCCGGTGCGGGAGATGAGCAACGCCGTCATTTCTCAGCTGCGCGCAGCCTTGGGGCCGGACTTCCCCATCATCGGTGTAGGTGGCGTCCTCAGCGGCGCGGACGCGGTGGCCAAGGTGCAGGCCGGAGCCAATGTGGTGCAGATCTACACCGGGCTGATCTACCGGGGGCCCGCGCTGGTGCGGGAAGTGGCGCTGGCCTTGAAGGCTGTGTCGACTAAGGCCTGAACGGCGACATTACCTCAGTCGTCGTCGGCATCCGCCAAGTCAGGAAACAGCACCTCAGTAAAGCCAAACTGGGCCATATCGGCCATGCGCATGGGGTACAGCTTGCCCCACAGGTGGTCGCACTCATGCTGCACCACACGGGCATGAAAGCCATCAGCCACGCGGTCGATAGGGTCGCCGTACTGGTCAAAGCCGGTGTAGTGAATGCGCGCCCAGCGCGGCACGATGCCGCGCATGCCGGGCACCGACAAGCAGCCTTCCCAATCATCCTCCATGGTCTCACCCAGCGGCATGATCACCGGGTTGACCAAGACCGTGGGCGGCACCAGGGGGCGGTCGGGGTATCGCGGGTTTCGCGCGTTCGATCCAAAAATCACCACCTGCAAATCCACGCCAATCTGCGGCGCCGCCAGCCCCGCTCCGTTGGCCGCGTGCATGGTGTCGAGCAGGTCGGTCACCAGCAAATGCAGGGCGTCGGTGTCAAAGCCAGTCACAGGCTGCGCGACGCGCAACAAGCGGGCATCGCCCATTTTGAGGATGTCGCGCACGGTCATGGGGTGTTCTCCAGCATCTGCCGCAAAGCGGCCTCGTCAATCACGGCCACGCCCAGCTCGCGGGCTTTATCGAGCTTGCTGCCCGCCTCGGTTCCCGCCAGCACAAAGCTGGTTTTTTTGCTGACCGAGCCGGATACCTTGGCCCCGGCGGCCTCGATCAGGTCTTTGGCGGCGTCGCGCCCAAGCGTGGGCAAGGTGCCGGTGATGACAAACGTCAGACCGGCCAACGGTTTGGGCGCGTCGCTGGCGGCGTCCAGCGCGCTCCAGTGGATGCCGCAGGCGCGCAGTTGCTCCACTACCTCGCGGTTGTGGGCCTGGTCAAAAAATGTGCGGATGCTTAGCGCCACGGTGGGGCCGACGTCGTTCACCGCCAACAGGTGATCCTCGGTGGCGTCCATGATGGCGTCGATTTGCCCAAAGTGGCGGGCCAGCGCCTTGGCCGTGGCCTCGCCCACATGGCGAATGCCCAGGCCAAACAAAAAGCGCGGCAAAGTGGTTTCCTTAGACTTTTCCAGCGCATCGATGATGTTTTGCACCGACTTGTCCGCCATGCGGTCCAGCGTAGCCAGGGCGGTGAAGCCCAGACGATACAGGTCGGGCAGCGTGCGGATGAGCCCGGCGTCCACCAGTTGGTCCACCAGTTTTTCACCCAGACCCTCCACTTCGACTGCGCGGCGCTGGGCGAAGTGCAATATCGCCTGCTTGCGCTGGGCGCTGCAAAACAGGCCGCCGGTGCATCGGTAGTCGGCCTCGCCCTCCTCGCGCACAGCTGCCGATCCACAAACCGGGCAGATGCGGGGCATGGTGAAAATTTCTCCGCGTGTGTTCGACGCGAGACTTTCGGGCACCACAGCCACCACCTCAGGAATCACGTCGCCTGCGCGGCGCACGATCACCGTGTCGCCCACGCGCACGTCCTTGCGCCGGGCCTCGTCTTCGTTGTGCAAGGTGGCGTTGGTCACGGTTACGCCGCCCACAAACACCGGCGCGAGTTTGGCCACCGGCGTGAGCTTGCCGGTGCGCCCCACCTGCACGTCAATAGCCAACACGGTGGTGAGCTGCTCTTGCGCCGGGTATTTGTGCGCCACAGCCCACCGTGGCTCGCGGCTGGCAAAGCCCAGGCGCTGCTGCAGCGCCAGGCTGTTGACTTTGTAGACCACGCCGTCAATGTCAAAAGGCAACTGGTCGCGCTGCGCACCGATGCGTTGGTGGAACGCCACCAAGCCCTCGGCACCCCGCGCGGTGCTGGTGAGTTCGGCCACCGGAAAGCCCCAGGCCTTGAGCGCCAGCAATAAATCCATGTGCGTGGCGACCGCTAGGCTGCCACGCACCTCGCCCACACCATAAGCAAAAAAGCTCAGAGGCCGTTCAGCCGCAATGGCTGGGTCGAGCTGACGCACGGCCCCGGCGGCGGCGTTGCGCGGGTTGACGAAGGTTTTTTCGCCTTTGTCGCCGCCCGCAATGCGCTCGCGCTGGCGCTCGTTCAATGCTTCGAAGTCGTCGCGGCGCATATAGACCTCGCCACGCACTTCCAGCACGCCGGGCGTCTGGAAGGGGTTGGCGGTCAGTAGTTTCAAGGGAATTTGGCCCACCGTGCGGATGTTTTGCGTCACGTCTTCGCCGTATTCGCCGTCGCCCCGGGTGGCCGCTTGCACCAGCACGCCCGCCTCGTAGCGCAAATTGATGGCCAGGCCGTCAAACTTGAGCTCGGTCACAAACTCCACGGCTGGCGCCTCATCGGTCAGTTCAAGCTCTTTGCGCACCCGGGTGTCAAAGGCCAGGGCGCCGCTGGATTCGGTATCGGTCTCGGTGCGGATGCTCAGCATGGGCACGGCGTGGCGCACCGAAGCAAATGCATCGAGGGGCTTGCCGCCTATGCGCTGAGTGGGCGAGTCTGGCGTGCGCCATTGGGGGTGGGCGGCTTCAAGAGCCTGAAGCTCCTGAAACCACTGGTCATAGACTGCGTCGGGAACTTCCGGGGCATCGAGCACGTAGTACTGGTGGCCGTGGTGCTGCAGCAGGCCCCGCAATTGCGCCATGCGTGCCTGCACCGGGTCAGGCAATACGGTCTCAGGCGGGGCCGCAGAAAAAAGGTCGGGCGTTGGCATGGGCAAAGCGGCTCACCGCGAGGCAGTGGATGGGCACAAAGCCTGCACGGCGCGTGAGGGCAGAGCCGGGTTCAGGAAAAAAGCCGCCGCGCCAAGGCCGATCCGGCTGCAAAGTCGCGCTGCTCCAGCATGTCATACAGACGGTGGAGCTCCTGGCTAATGCTTTGAAGCGCTTGAGGCGACAGGGCCTGCCCGTTGTCGTCCGTGACCACACCGTCCATGCTCTGCGCCATGGCCTGGGCGGCGTGGCACATGCGGTCAAAAGGCTGATCGGCACGGTCCACCTGGGGCACGTCCAGGTGCAAAACCAGTTCGTATATCGCCGTTTTGTCCGGGTCTTCGGCGAGCACGGCCTGGCTGTCAAAGGTCAAAGACAGCAAGGGTGGCAAACCGTCGGCGGCGCCGGCCATGACCATGCGTCCTGGTAATTGGCCGGCCACAAAACCCTGCTGCGCCGCCATCTGGGCCACATAGCCCGGACTCCAGGCGGCCTGGCGAACACGCAGATTGAGCCCGAGCTGGGCGTCATGCGCGCTGGCGAAATTGTCGAGCTCTCGGGCCCGTGCGACTTCATCGCGCATCTCGGGGAACTCCGGCGTTGCGCCCAGCGCGTCGGCAAACGCCTGTGTTTTCACCACAAATTCAGAGTACTCAATGTCGTTGAGCGGCCCCGAACGGTTGGCCAATTGAACGCCGGTTTGGAATACGTGGTAGCGCGCACCAGCGGCTGGGCTTTCCCATTCCTGGGTTTCGACGTTAAAGCCTTCGATCGAAAACAGCTTAGTCCCAGCGCGCCGGGTGGTGGGGAAAGCGGCCATGGCGGCCTCGCCGGACACCGCAGTGGCCAAAGGGTCGAGGTTGACGGCGGCAATGGCGTCTATCAAGGCGTCTATCGCCGGGCGCCGGGCCATCGGGTGCGAGAGGCGCATGGCATCAAAACCTTCGTCATCCAAGGAAGGCTCCTGCACCACAGCTTCGCTTTCTGGCGGCGCACCCACCGGTTCGGGCTGCCGGGGCGCGTTGGCACGGGCGGACCAGGCACTGTGTACCACCAGGGCCAGCAGCACCAAAGCACCAATGACGACCAAGCCAAATTGCAAGTTACCCATGTTGTGCTATCTCCATCTCGTTTAGTGAGCGACTGATTGCGGCACCTAGGGCTGCTGCACCAGGTCCACAGCCGCTTCCATATCCACCGCCACGATGCGCGAAACACCCTGCTCTTGCATCGTGACACCAATCAGCTGCTCAGCCATTTCCATGGCGATTTTGTTATGGCTAATAAACAAAAACTGGGTGCTCGCGCTCATGCTGGTGACCAGCTTGGCGTAGCGCTCGGTGTTGGCGTCGTCCAGCGGCGCATCGACCTCGTCAAGAAGGCAAAACGGCGCCGGATTGAGCTGGAAAATGGCAAACACCAGTGCAATCGCGGTCAGCGCTTTTTCGCCACCCGAGAGCAGGTGGATGGTCTGGTTCTTTTTGCCCGGTGGCTGTGCAATCACTTGCACGCCCGAATCCAATATTTCGTCGCCGGTGATCACCAGCCGCGCGTTGCCGCCGCCAAAGAGCTCAGGGAACATGCGCCCGAAATGGGTGTTGACTTCGTTAAAAGTGGTCGACAACAGATCGCGCGTCTCGGCGTCGATCTTGCGAATGGCGTCTTCCAGCGTCTCCATAGCCTGGTTGAGGTCCAGGCTTTGTGCGTCCAAAAATTCTTTGCGCTCGCGCCCGGCGGTCAATTCATCCAGCGCCGCCAAATTGACCGCTCCCAGGGCCGCAATGTCGCGGTGGATGCGGTCGATTTCACTTTGCAATCCCGACAGCCGTACCGGCTGCGCTTGCAGGCTCAGAGCTAGGGCGTCTAGGTCGGCTTGGGCTTCAAACAACTGGTTTTGGTACTGCTCGAAGCCCAAACGGGCCGCCTGCTCTTTGAGCTGGAACTCGGTGATGCGCTGGCGCAAGGGCTCCAGCGCACGCTCCAATTGCAGGCGCCGCTCGTCGCTGGCGCGCAATTTTGCGGTTAGGTCGTCGTATTCGCTGCGCTTGGCGCCGAGTTGCTGCTCGCGCTGCGCCTTGAGTTCAAGGGCGCTTTGCAGACCCGCCTGGGCCGCGGCGTCGGTGAGTCGCTCCAACTCCACGGTGGCGCGCGCGCATTCGTCTGTCAGTGCTTTGGTCTGCTCATCGGCCGTTTGCATGGCACGTACCAGTTCGCCGTTGCGGGCATCGAGGCTGCGTTGCGAAAAATTGGCTTCTTGGGCCTGGCGTTCCAGCGCGCGCTGCTGCTCCAAGGATTGAGTCAGGCGGCTGCGGCACAAGATGACCTGTTCATCGAGTTCGGCGTGGCGCTCCTGGCTTTGGGCCAATTCCAGGTCCAGGGTCTCAAACTGGGCCTCCGCCACGGCAGCACGCTCTTGCAAGTCCTCAAGCTGGGCGTCCACCTCGGCGCCATCGGTGGCGATTTGCAGGCTGCGGCTGCGCACCTGCTCGCACAGTTGCGCCAGGCGCAAAACTTCGACTTGCAGGCTGTGGTTGCGGGCCTGAACCTCTTGCGCCTGTCGGCGCAGGGTCACCAATTGCTGGGCGCTCTCAGCATACGCAGACTCGGCGCGGGCCAGCGCCGCGCGCGACTCCTGGGCCATCAGCGTTTGGGCGCGCACCTCTTTTTCTAAGTTTTGGATCTCGTGGGCGCGCGCCAGCAGACCGGCTTGCTCCGCGTCCTGGGCATAAAAACCCACGCTGTGCAAGCCCACACCGTGGCCTTGGGCCACAAACAGGGTTTCACCCGGCGCCAGACTGCCGCGCTGGGCCAAGGCTTCGTCCAGACTGGTAGCGCAGTAGCAGCCCTGCAGCCATACGGACAAAACTGCAGCCAAACCTGCATCATGTACGCGAACCAGGTCTGACAACCGGGGCAGCGCAGATGCTGCAGCCGTCGCACCCGCAGCCGGGGGACTAAAAAATGACAGTTTTGCCGGTGGCGCATCGCTGGCAAACGACCGCACCATCTCCAACCGTGAGACTTCCAAGGAACCAAGCCGGTCGCGTAGCGCCGCTTCCACCGCGTTTTCCCATCCGGCCTCAACCTCGATACGGCTCCACAGGCCTTGCAAACCCTCCAGCCCGTGCTTGGTTAGCCAGGGTTGGAGCTTTCCATCGGTACGCACGCGCTCCTGCAAAGCCTTAAGCGCCTCTAGCCGGGCCGACAAATCCGCATGCCGTGCCGACTCATGGTTGACCCGGTCTTGCTGTGTGCGCCGGGCTTCATCGAGCAGGGGCACGTTGTCTTGCAGATCGTTGACGGCAGCTGCAGCCTGGTCGGCCTGGGACTGGGCCAGTTCCCACTCCTGTTGCAGGACCAGCAAACGCGGCTCATCGGCGGCCACCAAAGCGCTCTTTTCTGCGGCCAAACGCTCGCGGCGGGTCGCCAACTGACGGCTTTGCTCCTGCACATTGCGTTGCTCTGCTGCCAATACACCAATGGCCTGCTGTACCTGAGAGACCGCACTGCGCTGCGCGTTGGCGCTCGATTGGGCACGTTCCAAGGCCTCTTCAACCTGGGGCAACTGTTGCGCATGGTCTTCCAGCTGGGCCGACAGCACTTCCGTGTGCTGCGCCCCGGCCGCGGCAAGCTCGCCCAGGCGCTCAATTTCTTCGCCGGCCTGGGTCTTGCGCTCGGCCCACTGCAAGATTTGCTCTTGAAGGGTGGCCATGCGTTGCTCTACCCGCTGGCGGCCATCGACCACAAAACGAATTTCTGCCTCCAGGCGGCCTACTTCGGCACTGGCCTCGTAAAGCAAACCTTGGCGCTGGTTGACCTCGTCGGCCGCTGCGTAATGGGCCTGGCGCACCAACTCCAGGTCGGCCTCGATGTGGCGCAGGTCGGCTAGGCGCGCCTCTAATGCAAGCACAGCGCTTTGCGCCTCCGTTTGAACTTTGGCCTGGTCGGCCTGGGCCTCGGCACGCTTCAAAAACCATTGCTGGTGCTGTTTTTGGGTCACGTCAAGCTGCAACTGTTTGTATTGCAGGGCGACTTCGGCTTGTTTTTCCAGCTTTTCTAAAGCGCTGTTGAGTTCACGCAGAATGTCCTCGACCCGGGTCAGGTTCAGGCGGGTATCGCTCAGGCGGTGTTCGGTTTCGCGGCGGCGCTCTTTATATTTAGAAACGCCGGCCGCTTCTTCCAGAAACAAGCGCAATTCTTCGGGTTTGGACTCAATGATGCGGCTGATCGTGCCCTGGCCAATGATGGCGTAAGCGCGTGGGCCCAGACCCGTGCCCAAAAAAACGTCTTGCACATCGCGCCGCCGTACCACCTGGTTGTTGATGAAGTAGCTCGATGTGCCGTCGCGCGTAAGCACCCGGCGAACGGCGATTTCGCCAAACTGACCCCACTGGCCCCCGGCGCGGTGGTCAGCGTTGTCGAACACCAGCTCCACGCTGGCGCGACTGGCCGGTTTGCGCGTGGTTGTGCCATTGAAAATAACGTCCTGCATGGACTCGCCGCGCAGTTCGCTTGCACGGCTCTCGCCCAATACCCAGCGCACGGCGTCCATGATGTTGGATTTACCGCAGCCGTTGGGGCCCACCACGCCTACCAGTTGGCCTGGCAACAAAAAATTGGTGGGCTCAACAAAGGATTTGAACCCGGAGAGCTTGATGGAATTGAGGCGCACAAAAGGATAAAGTTGGGGCTAAGCTCTTGATTTAATTACCAAAAAGAGGTTTTTATCGCCTGGTTTCGGTGCGCCGATGATACTGCGGTGCATCAAAGCCGCGACCGCAATCACCCCGGGTGGGCCAAATAGTGCGCGGCCTCCTTAGCCAGCACCAGCAGCTTGGGTGCCAAATGGGCAAACGCGGCGTCGATGCCGGGTGCGTCGGTGCTGCGACACAAGCGCTCGACCGCCGCCAACTCAGCTCCGAGGTCCTCGTGGCAAAAAACCGGAACAAAGCCTTTGAGCGAGTGCAAGCGGTGGGCGCCCGCAAGCCTTTCCCCCTGCGCCAACAACACGGTCACGGCGGACACGTCATTTTCCAGCGTAGCGCACAGGATCGGCAGCATGTCCTTCAGGGCTTGGGCGTCACCTAAATAGTTCAAAGCGCCTTGCGGGTGCAGGCGCCGGTAGATGTGAGCGGAGGCTAAGCCTTCAGGCATGGAAAATCTCCTCAAAATGCCAAGGCCGCGCCCGGCACAACGGTGAGCGCAATAGGCCATTTGGCAGCAATTCGACGATAATAACGGCCCATGAATGCATATTTGCCGCTATTGCAGGCCTATCCGTTTGAACGCCTGCGCCGTTTATTCGCCGATGCCACACCAAACCCTGCATATTCCCCCATCAGCCTGGGTATTGGTGAGCCGCGACACGCCACACCCGCTCTGATCAAAGATGCATATTGCCAGGCAATCCAGGGCAGTGGACTGTCCGCCTACCCTGCAAGCGCTGGGGATCCGGCATTGCGCAGTGTTGTGGGCCATTGGCTGCGGCGCCGCTACGCACTGGAAGTGAACCCGGCCACCCAGGTGCTGCCCATCAACGGATCACGCGAGGCGCTTTTTGCTTTCGCCCAAACCGTGTTGAGTCCCCAGGCCTATGGCACCAAGCCGCTGGTGGTCTGCCCCAATCCGTTCTACCAAATTTACGAAGGTGCCGCGCTCTTGGGTGGTGCCGAGCCCTATTTTGTGGCATCCGACCCCCAGCGCAACTTTGCCCAGGACTGGGCCAGCGTACCCGACGCCGTGTGGGCGCGCACGCAGTTACTGTTTGTATGCAGCCCCGGCAACCCGGCGGGCGCGGTCATGCCCCTGTCCGAATGGAGGATGCTTTTTGACCTGAGCGACCGCTTCGGCTTTGTAATCGCCAGCGACGAGTGCTACAGCGAAATCTATTTCCGCGACGAGCCGCCCCTGGGTGGTCTTGAGGCCGCCACGCGGCTAGGCCGCAGCGACTTCAAAAACCTGGTGTCCTTCACCAGCCTCTCCAAACGCAGCAACGTGCCGGGCATGCGCAGCGGTTTTTGTGCGGGCGATGCGGCACTGATCCAGCAGTTTTTGCTTTACCGCACCTACCACGGCAGCGCCATGAGCCCGGTGGTGCAAAGCGCCAGCATCGCCGCCTGGAACGACGAAGCGCACGTGGTGGAAAACCGCGCGCTCTACCGCCAAAAATTTGCCCAAATCACGCCCCTGCTGGCCACGGTGCTGGACGTGGCTTTGCCCGACGCCGGCTTCTATTTGTGGGCTGCCGTGAAGGGCAGCGACGCTGATTTTGCCCGCGACCTTTACGCTGCCTACAATGTGACGGTTCTGCCCGGCTCGTATTTGGCGCGAGAGGCCCACGGCCACAACCCAGGTGCCGGACGCATTCGCATGGCACTGGTCGCGCAAACCGACGAGTGCCTGGAAGCCGCACAGCGCATCGTGGCCTTCGTCCAAACCCGCAACCAGACCGTCTAACGCAGCACGCTGCAAAACAATTTCTTTCCATAACGACCCATAGCGACACGCACCATGACCCAGCAACTCCAAACCATCCTCGACGCCGCGTGGGAAAACCGCGCCAATATCTCTGTCCAATCCGCACCCAAAGAGGTGTCGGACGCCGTGGAACATGTCATTTCGGAACTCAATAGCGGCAAACTGCGCGTGGCAACCCGTGATGGCGTGGGTCAATGGACCACGCACCAATGGATTAAGAAGGCGGTTTTGCTGAGCTTTCGGCTCAAGGACAACGCCCTCATCCAAGCGGGCGACCTGGGCTTTTACGACAAGGTGCCCACCAAATTTGCCGGCATGAGCGAAGCCGAAATGAAAGCCACTGGCGTGCGCGTGGTGCCCCCGGCTGTTGCACGGCGCGGCAGCCACATTGCCAAGGGGGTCATTTTGATGCCCTCTTACGTCAACATTGGCGCTTACGTGGACGAGGGAACCATGGTCGACACCTGGGCCACTGTGGGTTCTTGCGCTCAAATCGGCAAAAACGTGCACCTCAGCGGCGGCGTTGGCATTGGCGGCGTGCTCGAGCCCATGCAGGCCGGCCCGACCATCATCGAAGACAACTGCTTTATTGGCGCGCGCTCCGAAGTGGTGGAGGGCGTGATCGTCGAAGAAAACTCGGTCATTTCCATGGGCGTCTACCTGGGCCAGAGCACCCCGATTTATGACCGCGCCACCGACACAGTGAGCTATGGCCGAATCCCGTCAGGCTCTGTCGTGATCAGTGGCAGTTTGCCCAAAAACGACGGCAAATACAGCCTGTACGCCGCAATCATCGTCAAGCGGGTAGACGCACAAACCCGGGCCAAGACCTCTCTCAACGACTTATTGCGCGATTGATTCTTCTATAGGGTAAACCGCCGACATTGAGAAGGGTTCTCAACCATGACTGAAACGGTAAAAAACGACGTTTTAGAACGCATGCTGCGTTTCATGGTGGACAAACGCGCCTCCGACCTTTATCTGTCTGCCAATTGCCCACCCACCATCCGTATCAGTGGCCTGTGCGTGCCAATAACCAGCCAGTCGCTTGGCAAGGATGCGCCTAAGGACCTGCTCGCCAGCATGGTGTCAGCCGAGCAAATGGAGGGTTTAGCTACCCGCCACGAGCTCTCCGCCGTGATTTCTCTCGACGGTTTGGGGCGCTTTCGGGTCAGTGCGTTCGTTCAGCGGGGAACCGTGGCTCTGGTCATCCGTTTTGTGCCCTTTGGAATTCCATCCTTGTTAGACGGCCAATTGCCCCCAGTTTTGCAACGTCTCGTGATGGAAAAGCGCGGCTTGGTGCTGATGGTGGGCGCCACCGGGGCCGGCAAAAGTACCACCATGGCGTCGATGATTGACCACCGGAACAAAAACACCTCTGGCCACATACTGACCTTTGAGGATCCAATCGAATTTTTGTTTCAGCACAAAAAGTCCGTCGTCAACCAACGCGAAATCGGGTCCGATGCGCTGTCAGTCGAATTGGCGATGAAAAATGCCATGCACCAGGCGCCCGACGTGATTTTCATTGGCGAAATTCGGGACCAACAAACCATGTCAGCGGCATTGGCCTTCGCTCAGTCGGGCCACCTGTGTCTGGCCACACTGCATGCCAACAACAGCTACCACGCATTGACCCGGATTTTGGGTTTTTATCCTGCGCAAGCGCGCGAGTCGGTCCGGCTCGATATGTCGGTGGCCTTGAAAGCCATGCTGTCCCAGCGCCTGATTCGAACAGCCAGCGGCCAACGCTTAGCCGCATGCGAGGTGATGATGAACACCGTTCGGGTGGCCGAGTTGATTGAACGCGGTGAGTTTTCCGATATACCGGCTGCCATGGAGCAATCTATTTCGCAGGGCTCCCAGTCGTTTGAACAGGACATTGCCCGGCTTATTGCATCGGGCGCAATCAACCAACAAGAAGGTATAGCCCACGCCGACTCGCCATCGAATCTGATGTGGCGCCTGCAAAACAGCGGCGATTTCTCGCCACCGGCGTCCTCACAGACCCTTGGCGCACAAGCGAAGTCCGACACAGGACCGATTACATTGATGTTGGACTCCTGATGCCTTTGCGCAATGCAACGCTGCACTTAACGGAGGAATTGCTGGCACGTTCCTCGGTGACCCCACTGGACGCGGGATGCCAAGACCTCATCAGCTCGCGCTTGGAGGCGCTGGGCTTTGCCTGCGAAAAACTGGAGAGCGGCCCCGCCGATTTCCGGGTGTCTAACCTCTGGGCCAAACGCAGTGCCAACCGCCACAATCGTGCAGGCGCATCCGCTAAAACCCTGGTGTTTGCCGGTCACACCGACGTAGTTCCAACCGGCCCCCTGGCGCAGTGGGACAGCGCGCCGTTCAGCCCTAGCCACCGCGACGGTCGACTCTACGGCCGGGGTGCGAGTGACATGAAAACGTCATTGGCTGCTTTCGTAGTGGCCATTGAGGAGTTTTTGGCCGATACGCCTGAGCCTGCAATCAACGTCGCACTGCTGCTCACCAGCGACGAAGAAGGTCCTGCCTTGGACGGCACCGTAGTGGTCTGTCACACCCTCAAGGCGCGCGGCGAAGTGCTGGACTACTGCATCGTGGGCGAACCCACCTCGGTGGAACGCACTGGCGACATGATCAAAAATGGCCGACGCGGCACCATGAGCGGCAAGCTCACCGTCAAGGGCGTGCAAGGCCACATCGCCTACCCCCACATGGCGGATAACCCGATCCACCGCGCAATGCCTGCCCTGGCCGAACTGGTGTCGGTGCGTTGGGACGAAGGCAACACCTATTTCCCACCAACTAGCTGGCAGATCAGCAATATGCACGGCGGCACGGGGGCCAGCAATGTGATTCCGGGCGAAGTGGTAATTGACTTCAACTTCCGTTTTTGCACCGAATCCACGCCGGAGTCGCTGCAAACCCGCCTGTGCGCGCTGCTAGACCGCCATGGCCTGAACTACGACCTGGCCTGGACGATTGGCGGCCTGCCTTTTCTCACCCCGCCGGGCACGCTGGTGGATGCAGTGCGCGACGCGATCCGCGATGAAACCGGTCTGGAAACCCAACTCTCCACCACCGGTGGCACCAGCGATGGCCGTTTTCTGGCGCAAATATGCCCGCAGGTGATCGAGCTGGGCCCGCCCAACGCCACCATCCACAAAATCAACGAGTATGTGGCGCTGGCTGACATTGAACCGCTTAAGAACATCTACCGCCGCGTGCTGGAGCGCTTGCACCAGCAGGCCCAGGCATGACGCTGCTGCCACTGATAGAGGCCTGCGCCCAGCAACTCGCAGACGCTGGTGTTTCTTTGGGCCATGGCACCAGTAACGCCCACGATGAGGCCGCCTGGTTGGTACTTTGGCAACTCGGCTTGCCACTGGACACGCCGCTCGTCGGCGACGACAACCAAGCCGACACCGCCGTCAATAATGAGAAACAAGCTCTGGTGCGCGCCTTGGTGGCTGAACGCATTCGCGGCCGCAAGCCAGCCGCCTACCTCACGCACGAAGCCTGGTTGCAAGGCTTTGCTTTTTATGTGGACGAGCGTGCCATCGTGCCGCGCTCGCTGATCGCGGAGCTACTGGTCCACGGCGGCATGGACTATTTTTTGCGGCCCTCCACGCACAAGGTGCTGGACTTGTGCACCGGCAACGGCAGCCTGGCGGTGATTGCCGCCAGTGTGTTCCCGGACGTGATGGTCACGGCCAGCGACCTCTCAGCAGATGCGCTGGCGGTGGCCCGCATCAACGTGGACAAGCATGGTTTGCAAGAGCGCATCACCCTGTTGCAGTCCGACGGACTGCGCGCAGCAGAACTGGCAGCCTTCGGTCCGTTTGACTTTATTGTTTGCAACCCGCCCTATGTCAACGCCCAAAGCATGGCCACCCTGCCCGCCGAATACCGCGCTGAGCCCGCGTTGGCGCTGGACGGTAACGCCAGCGGTGG
>CANHZG010000023.1 GCA_947464995.1 Comamonadaceae bacterium
AGCGGGGGGGAAAGTCAATGCTGGATTGTGGCGTGTGTCCGAGTGTCCCAAAAACGAAAACGCCCGGCAAAACCGAAGTCGTGCCGGGCGTCTGGGCGGGGGCGTGGCCCCGAGCCCGGTGCGCAATTAGCGGTTGTACGCCGTCTCGCCGTGCGAGCTGATGTCCAAACCTTCGCGCTCGTCTTCTTCGCTGACGCGCAGTCCGATCACCATGTCGACCAATTTGAATGCGACGATGGAAACTACACCCGACCAGACCACGGTCGTCAACACGGCTTTGGTCTGGATCCAGACCTGGGCGGCGATCGAGTAGTCGGCGCTTGTCACCATGGTGGCAGTCACCCAGTCGGCCACATAGCCGGGTCCGCCCAGGGCCGGCGAGTTGAACACGCCCGTCAGGATCGCACCCAAAATGCCGCATACGCCGTGCACGCCAAACACGTCTAGCGTGTCGTCCGCACCGAGCAGTTTCTTCAAACCATTCACGCCCCACAGGCCGGCAAAACCCGACAGGAAACCGATGACCAGAGCGCCGCCGATGCCTACGTTGCCGCAAGCCGGTGTGATGGCCACCAGGCCAGCTACTGCGCCCGAAGCCGCGCCGAGCATGGAGGCTTTGCCCCGCATCAGCGTCTCACCCACACACCACGCCAGCACGGCCGCAGCGGTGGCACCAAAGGTATTGATAAAGGCCAGCGCGGCGAAACCATTGGCTTCCAAGGCGGAGCCGGCATTGAAACCGAACCAGCCCACCCACAAGAGCGAGGCGCCGACCATGGTCAATGTCAGGCTGTGAGGCGCCATCGATTCTTTTCCGTAGCCAATGCGCTTGCCCACCATGTAGGCACCGACCAAACCGGCCACAGCTGCGTTGATGTGCACCACGGTGCCTCCGGCAAAGTCCAGCGCGCCCGACTGCCACAGGTAACCCGCTTTGGCGTTCATGGCGTCGACCACTTCCTTGCCGGTGTACGCGTCAGGTCCCATCCAGAACCAAACCATGTGCGCAATCGGGGCGTAGCTAAAGGTAAACCACAGCACCATAAATGCCAGTACGGCCGAGAACTTCATGCGTTCGGCAAAGGAGCCGACGATCAGGGCGCACGTGATACCGGCAAACGTTGCTTGGAATGCGGCAAACACGATTTCGGGCAAAACTACGCCCTTGCTGAAGGTCGCGGCATTGGCAAAAGTCCCCGCTGCGTTGTCCCAAATGCCCTTCATAAATAAGCGGTCCCAGCCACCAAAGAATGCTCCGCCCTCGGTGAACGTGAGGCTATAGCCGTAGATGAACCACAGCACCACGACCATCGAGAAGGTGACCATGACCTGCATCAGTACCGACAGCATGTTCTTGCTACGCACCAAGCCGCCGTAAAACAGCGCCAGGCCCGGCACCGTCATCAAAATCACCAGAAGCGTGGAGACCATCATCCAGGCGGTGTCGCCCTTGTTCGGCACGGCCGCAGGCGCGGCTGCTTCAGCAGCAGGCGCAGCTTCGGTGGTGGCCGGTGCGGCCGCCGAAGCGCTGGCTTCCGTAGCCGCGGCAACAGGAGCCTCTGCTTCTGCCAGCGCAAATGTGCCTGCGCTGAGCAATCCCAGACCCAACGCGAGGGAGAGAAGTAGTTTTTTCATCATGAGTTCCTTTCTGTTCGGGCTTTACAGCGCTTCTTTGCCGGTTTCACCCGTACGGATACGTACCACCTGCTCCAGGTCGTACACAAAAATTTTGCCGTCGCCGATTTTTCCGGTGCGCGCAGCGCCTTCGATGGCTTCAATCACGCTGTCCAGTAGCGCAGAGTCGATGGCCGCTTCGATCTTGACCTTAGGCAAGAAATCGACCACATATTCAGCACCGCGGTACAGCTCGGTATGGCCTTTTTGGCGGCCAAAACCTTTAACCTCCGTAACCGTAATGCCCTGAACGCCAATGCCAGACAAGGCTTCACGCACCTCGTCGAGCTTGAACGGTTTAATGATGGCCGTAACTAACTTCATGGGTTCACCTCAACTTCAAAAGATTGGTTTGCAGGCACACCGGATTACTGCGCTGCCTCTCCGCAGGGACGGGAGATAGGCTGACCTAGCAGAAGCCGTGCCAAGCTCCCTCACTAAATTTTCACCACCAACCAGTACACAACCCCTTTTCAAAGTGGGGAAATTCGGTTAACGTAGCTGTATATAAATACAGCTCGCACACAAAAAGTGCGGCGCCGGGCGTTGAAATGGGTTTTCACGCACCGTTTCAGGGAGTTTTTTATGAGTTTGTCTTTGGTTCAAAGCCGCGTCTTGCTGGGGCTTGACGCCTTGCAAGTCACTGTTGAAGTTCATATGGCCAACGGTCTGCCCAGTTTTACGCTGGTGGGCCTGGCTGATGTCGAGGTAAAAGAGGCGCGCGAGCGGGTGCGCTGCGCAATCCAAAACTCCGGGCTAGAGTTTGCCCACAACAAACGCATCACCGTCAATCTGGCGCCGGCCGACCTTCCCAAAGACTCGGGGCGCCTGGATCTGCCCATTGCCCTGGGCATTTTGGCTGCCAGTGGGCAGATTGACGGCGCGCGCCTGGCCGATTACGAATTTGCCGGTGAACTGTCGCTCTCGGGCGCGCTGCGCCCGGTGCGTGGGGCCTTGGCCATGGCGCTGGCCCTGCACACGGCGCAGGTCAACAAGCGCTTGGTTTTACCCCCGGGCAGTGCGGAAGAGGCGGCCTTGGTTCCGGGCACCCAGGTCTACCGCGCGGCGCATCTGCTGGACGTGGTGCGCCAATTCGCCCCGGACGGGGCTCGGGCGCCTGAGCCAGGCGCGGCGGATAACGAGGGCTGGGCGCGGGTGTTCCCGGCGCCGGTCCTGGAGGGCACTGCACTGGCAGACCTGTCCGATGTCAAGGGCCAGATCGCCGCCAAGCGGGCCTTGGAAATTGCCGCAGCCGGCGGCCACAGTCTGCTACTGGTCGGGCCTCCGGGCTCAGGTAAGTCTATGCTGGCGCAGCGTTTTGCCGGTTTGCTGCCGCCCATGGACACCGACGAGGCGCTCCAAAGTGCGGCCATTGGCAGCCTGAGCGGGCGCTTTGACATCCGGCGCTGGGGCCAGCGCCCCACCTGCAGTCCGCACCATTCGGCGAGTGCGGTGGCCTTGGTCGGTGGTGGCTCGCCGCCGCGCCCCGGCGAAATTTCATTGGCGCACCACGGCGTCCTGTTTTTGGACGAGTTGCCCGAGTTTCCCCGGCATGCCCTGGAGGCCCTGCGCGAGCCACTTGAAACCGGCACCATCACCATTTCCCGCGCGGCACGCAGGGCGGAGTTTCCAGCGCGCTTTCAGCTCATCGCCGCCATGAACCCCTGCCCGTGTGGTTACCTGGGCGCCACTTCGCGCACCTGTCGCTGCACGCCCGACCAGATCAGCCGTTACCAGGGCAAGCTCAGTGGCCCCTTGATGGACCGCATCGACCTGCATGTGGAGGTGCCGTCCCTGCCCGCGCACGAGCTGCTCGGCGCTGCGGCAGGCGAGTCCACGCAGAGCATTCGCGCACGCTGCACCCAAGCCCATGCACTTGCCAACGCACGTCAGGGCAAGTCCAACCACGCGCTCACCGGCGGTGACATCGACCTGCACACCCGCCTAGATCCCACCGCCGCCAAGTTCTTGCAGAGCGCGGCGGCTCAACTGGGCTGGTCGGCGCGTGGCACGCACCGCACCCTGAAGATCGCCCGCACGATTGCCGACCTCGCCGACTCCCACACCGTCGCCCTGGCCCATGTGGCTGAAGCCATGCAATACCGGCGGGCGTTGAAGAACGCCTGAACAGGGGCGCAGGGCGCAGGCTTTAAGAAGGACAATAGGCGGCTTGGCACATCTACTTTGGCCACATCTGAACCCATCCCTTGTGTCCTACCCCCACATACTCCAAGAAATCTTTGGCTACGAGCGCTTTCGTGGCCCCCAGCAAGACATCATCGAGCACGTCGGCGGCGGCGGTGACGCCCTGGTGCTCATGCCCACGGGCGGCGGCAAGTCACTCTGCTACCAAATACCGGCAATCGCCCGCCAGCGCGCGGGACACGGCGCAACCATCGTCATCTCGCCGCTGATTGCCCTGATGCACGACCAGGTGGGCGCGCTGCACGAGGCCGGGGTCAGCGCCGCCTTTTTAAACTCCACGCTTTCCGGCGAAGAGGCCTACCAAGTCGAGCAACAACTGCTGCGTGGCGAAATCACCCTTTTGTACGCCGCACCCGAGCGGGTCACCACCCCACGCTTTCTGGCGCAGCTCGACACCTTGTTTGAGCGCGGCGGGCTCAGCCTGTTTGCTATTGACGAGGCGCATTGCGTAAGCCAATGGGGCCACGACTTCCGCCCCGAGTACCGGGCGCTGACCGTTTTGCATGAGCGCTACGTGGGCGTACCGCGGATGGCGCTCACCGCGACGGCCGACGACCTGACGCGCGCCGACATCCTGGAGCGTCTGCAACTGCAAGACGCGCGCGCCTTTGTCAGCAGCTTTGATCGTCCCAACATCCGTTACACGATTGTGGAAAAGCGCGAGGCCACGGCGCAGCTGCTGCGCTTTATCGAGCGTGAACACGAAGGCGATGCGGGCATCGTCTACTGCCAGTCGCGCAAAAAGGTCGAAGACATTGCCCAAACCCTGTGCGAGGCCGGTATTGACGCGCTGCCGTACCACGCCGGGCTGGACAGCAAACTGCGCCAATCCCACCAGGACCGGTTTTTGCGCGAAGAAGGCGTGGTGATGGTGGCCACGATTGCCTTTGGCATGGGAATCGACAAACCTGATGTGCGCTTCGTAGCCCACTTGGACATGCCCAAAAACATTGAAGGCTACTACCAGGAAACCGGCCGCGCCGGGCGCGACGGCCTGAGTGCCGACGCCTGGATGTGCTACGGCTTGAACGACGTGGTCAACCAGCGCCGCATGATCGACGAGGGGCCGGCCGAAGAAGAATTCAAGCAACTGATGCGCGGCAAGCTCGAAGCCCTGCTGGGCTTAGCCGAGGCCATCGACTGTCGGCGCACCCGTTTGCTGGCCTATTTTGGGGAGGCTAGCCAGCCCTGCGGCAACTGCGACAACTGCCTGCACCCGCCCGCCGTCTGGGACGGCACCCAGGCGGCGCAAATGCTGCTGTCGACCATTTACCGCATCCACAAGCTCAGCGGCATCAGCTTTGGCGCGGGCCAATTGCTGGACATCGTACGCGGCAAAAAGACCGAAAAAGTGGCCCAACACGGCCATGAGCGTCTCAGTACCTTCGGCGTGGGCGCCACTTTGAGCGAGCTGCAACTGCGCGGCGTGCTGCGCCAGTTGCTGGCCATGGGCGCCGTGATGGTCGATGTGCAAGCCTTCAACACACTGGTACTTACCGAGAAGTCGCGCGCCATTCTCAAGGGTGAAATGCAAGTGCGCTTGCGTGAATCGGTATCGCTGCCCAAGGCGCCCAAAGGCAAAGCCATGGGAACACGCAGCAGCGTCAAAGCGCCTATCGAACTCGACGGCCTGGCTTTGCAGCGCTACGCCGAACTCAAAGCATGGCGCGCCGAAGTGGCGAGGGAGCACAACTTACCCGCTTACGTGATTTTTCATGATGCAACGCTGGCTGCAATTGCCCAGCGTGCGCCGCAGTCGCTGGTCGATTTGCAAGGCATCAGCGGCATGGGCGCCAAGAAGTTGGAGGCCTATGCGCAGGAGGTGCTGCGGGTGGTGGCGCTCGCGGTCTAAACCGAAGTGGGTGCCCCTGGGACGAAAAAATGCCCCGCCTTTACAGAGTGCGGGGCACGCGAGGGCCACTTGGGCGACTTGGGCGCCTTTACCTGCCGGAAAAGTTGTTTTCGTAAGCCATTGCCGCACCACTGAGGGTGTTTTGTAGTCGCTCCATCGCACGTTGGTGGCGAGCGCCGCAGCCGGCGTCGGCGCTGTGTTGCCGGTGGTGTTGCATGAGCGCCTGCAGCTTGGTACGGCACACATCCAAGGCACCTGCAAAGTTGAGCGCAATATAGGCCGAATGGTCAGCCCGCGTCTGGCGGTATTCGTCGGACCAGTAGCTGAAAAGTTGCCATTTATAGGTGCCCTTTTCAGGCATTTCTATCGGGGGTTTTCGCATATACGCCATCGTTAGGGACCATTTGGGGTGGGCTTGGTACAAATTTTTGAACTTTTGTGCAACCAGCCCGCATTTCATCTCAGTCACCAGGGTAATCACCTATTCAATGTCACCCGGTGTACCTATCACGCGCGACCGCTTGCATCGGTTGACAGCGTCAACGGACTTTTTTGCAGCCGCCGGAATCCAAAGTTGTAGACAGGGGAAACCGGCTTCCAAGGGGCTGCAAACTACCACTGAGCGGAGCTAGCGGGGCTGCTTGGGACGCCGTGCAGGTAAACTTCTTTCTTTTGCGGTCAGAGTTTGACTGCGCTTGCTTCTGAAAGACCTGCCATGTCCGCTCCACACGCTGAACACCAACAAGATGAACATGCCACCGTTGATGTGGTCGAAGAAATTGTCCCCATGATGCCCATTGTTTTGCCCATCGCTGGCGCGGTATTGATGTTTTTACTGGCCTTTATCGCTGTCAGCATGGCGTAACGGCCGCAAGCGCGGGGGGTTGCGGCTTACTCCCGAAGCGCTAACATGGTTTCCCGCCTCACACTTGGGGCTGTATAGGAGCTAGTGTCCATGTCCCGCTTGTCATTGGCCGTTTGGCCACACACTTTTTTGCTCACCCTGCTGCTGGGGTTTCACGCAGCGGGCTATGGCGCTACGACTGCCGTGGCGGGGGCTGATGCTGCCGGCGCTGAATGCCCCGGTCTGCTACAAAAGACGTTCAAGCGGCTGCAAGACGATGCACCTCAAAACCTCTGCCAGTACGCGGGCAAAGTGTTGCTGGTGGTCAATACGGCGAGTTATTGCGGCTTCACGGTGCAGTACGAGGGCCTGGAGAAGTTGTACGCCACCTACGGCGACCAAGGCCTGGTGGTGCTGGGCTTCCCCTCCAATGACTTCGGCCAACAAGAACCGGGAAAAGGCAAGGAAATTGCCGATTTTTGCTTCAATACCTACGGTGTGAAATTCCCCATGTTTGAGAAGTCGTCCGTCAGTGGCAAGGCTGCAAACCCTTTGTTCTCCGATTTGGCAAAAGCGGGCGCAGGCGTTCCGCGCTGGAATTTTTACAAGTACCTCGTCGGGCGCGACGGCAAGCTCATTGACAGCTATTCCAGCATGACCAAACCCGATAGCGGCGCGCTGGTCGGCGACATCAAAAAAGCGCTCGCTCAGCGCTGACCCCGTTTCAAAAAGGGGGCGTCCCTCGGGTGACGCGCGCTTGTTACATTATGCAAGTTATGCATAATTTTTGGCTGTAATCCGTCGGTAACTCGGGGACCGCTTCTTAAAATCGGCGGTTCCCCCCGCGTACACGCCTTACGAACGCCAGTGAACGCGGTCCCAGCCGTTTTCTCAAAGCCCTGCTGCCACAGCGCGCTGGTTTTTGAAAAAACGGATTTTTAAACTTAGGAGCTACCGATGAACGCACCCGTGATACAGGGACTAGGCCTCAAGGCCCCAGACTTCGTGAGACACCCCCGTCTGATTGCCTGGGTGGCCGATATGGCAGCGCTGTGCAAACCCGCCGCCATCCACTGGTGCGACGGCTCGCAAGAGGAATACCAGGCGCTGTGCCAGCAACTGGTGGACGCCGGCACCTTCACCAGGCTTAACCCGGCCAAACGCCCCAACAGCTTTTTGGCCTGCTCAGACCCGAGCGACGTCGCCCGCGTAGAAGACCGCACCTATATTTGCAGCGCCCTGAAAGAAAACGCCGGCCCCACCAACAACTGGATGGAGCCCAGTGAGATGCGCGCCACTCTGAGGCCCTTGTTTGATGGCTGCATGGTCGGGCGCACCATGTATGTGGTGCCCTTTTCGATGGGCCCTTTGGGCTCGCACATCGCCCACATCGGCATCGAGATCAGCGACAGCGCCTACGTGGCGGTCAACCAGCGCATCATGACCCGCATGGGCCGCGCGGTATATGACGTGCTAGGCGCGGACGGCGCCTTTGTACCTTGCATGCACACCGTGGGCGCGCCGCTGGCGGCAGGCCAGGCCGACGTGAAATGGCCTTGCAACAAGACCAAGTACATCGTGCACTTTCCGGAAACCCGTGAAATCTGGTCGTACGGCTCGGGCTACGGGGGCAACGCTTTGTTGGGCAAAAAATGCTTTGCGCTTCGCATCGCATCGACCATGGGGCGTGCAGACTCGCAGGGGCCCTCCGGTAGCCCAGGCTGGCTGGCCGAGCACATGCTGATTTTGGGCGTGACCAATCCGCAAGGTAAAAAATACCACGTAGCCGCCGCCTTCCCCAGCGCGTGTGGCAAAACCAACTTTTCGATGCTGGTGCCGCCCCAGGGCTTTGACGGCTGGAAAGTGACCACAATTGGCGACGACATTGCCTGGATCAAACCGCACGCCGACGGCAAGATGTACGCCATCAACCCGGAAGCCGGCTACTTTGGCGTGGCTCCCGGCACCAACTACCACACCAACCCCAACTGCATGGCCAGCCTGGGCCACGATGTGATCTTCACCAACGTGGCGCTCACCGACGATGGCGACGTCTGGTGGGAGGGCATGGAAAAAGACACGGGCAGCACGCCGGACCATTTGATTGACTGGCAAGGAAAAGACTGGACGCCACAAATCGCCCGCGAGACGGGCGCCAAGGCCGCCCACCCTAACTCTCGCTTTACCGTCGCCGCTGGTAACAACCCGGCCTTGGACGAAGCTTGGGACGACGCTGCGGGCGTGCCGATCGACGCCTTTATCTTTGGTGGCCGACGCTCCACCACCGTGCCGCTGGTTACCGAGGCGCGCAACTGGGTCGAGGGCGTCTACATGGCCGCCACCATGGGCTCGGAAACCACCGCTGCGGCCGTGGGCCAGCAAGGCGTGGTGCGCCGCGACCCGTTTGCCATGCTGCCGTTTACAGGCTACAACGTGAGCGACTATTTCCAGCACTGGCTGGACATGGGCAGCAAGCTCAGCGCTGCGGGCGCCAAGCTGCCAGCGATTTACTGCGTCAACTGGTTCCGAAAGGGCGCCGATGGCAAGTTTGTCTGGCCAGGCTATGGCGAAAACATGCGTGTGCTGAAGTGGATGATTGACCGCCTGGAAGGCAAAGCCAAAGGCCAGGAAACCGGTTTTGGCGTCAGCCCGGCTTACAGCGAAATCACCTGGGATGGGCTGGACTTCACACCCGCCCAGTTTGCCACCGTCACCAGCCTGGACAAGGCCGATTGGAAGCAAGAGATTGCGCTGCACACCGAGTTGTTTGGCCAGCTCGCATACCACCTGCCCCAGGAGCTCAGCGCCACCAAGGCGCAGCTAGAGCGCCGTCTCGCCGCCTGATGCGGGGGCAAGAGGCCTTTGGAGCCAGACAGGGGCCAAACAGCCCCTAGGGATAAACCCGCGATGGTGCATGAGCAAGTTTGGCTAATGAGCAGCCCCTGAAAGGCATACGGTTGGTGCGCTTTCCCAATGAAGAGCGCCCCCATTCGCACCAATGATTGGCACCGTAAAGGTGCATTTGGCGCCATCCAACTGGCACTATAAAGGCATGAATCTGGCACTACTCGCACTCTGCATCAGCATACAAACTCATAAGCTGATGCGGATAGGTTGTGTGAAGGGGCTTAGCATGGCCCTGCGCTTTCCGCACATTTCTTCCATGAAAGGTATTTCCATGAAAAAGACGTTTCTCCCCGTTCTTGCCAAGACGCTGCTCGGCGTGGTGCTTGCCACCGGCTTGGTTGGCGCATTCGCGCAAGCCAAAAAAGAGGTGACCTTTGCACACCAGGACATGCAACTTCCGCTTCGCGTTCTCATGGACGCCGAGTTGGAAAAGGCAACTGGCTACAAAATCAACTGGCGCATGTTTGGCGGCGGCGGCGAAGTGATCAAAGCCATGGGCTCTGGCGATGTGCAAATCGGCGAAGTCGGCTCTAGCCCACTGGCCACGGCCACCAGCCAAGGGCAAGACCTGCGCTTGGTGTACATCTTGGACGACATTGCAGCGTCCGACCAACTGGTATCGCGCAACGGTGCCGGTATTAACGGATGGAAAGACCTGGTGGGCAAGAAGGTTGGGACGCCGTTCGCTTCGACCGCACACTATTCCCTGATGGTCGGTTTGCGACTTGAAGGCATCGACGCCAAGAGCGTCAACGTGATGAACCTTCCCCCGCCCGCGATTGCCGCAGCGTGGGAGCGTGGGGATATCGATGCGTCCTTTATCTGGGACCCCGTCTTGTCCAAAATCAAGCGCAACGGCAAGGCCATCGCAACCTCAGGCGATATCGGCAAAAAAGGCTACCCCACGTTTGACGGCTTGGTGGTCAACGCCAAATGGGCGGCGGAAAATCGCGACTTTGTGGTGGCTTTGATCAAGGCCATTACCAAAGCGGACGCCGATTACCGCGCCAATGCAGCCAAGTGGACTGTGGGTTCGCCGCAAGTCAAAGCCATTGCCAAGTGGACCAAGGCCGACGAAAAAGACGTGCCAGAAGCCATGGCCGCGTTTGTTTTCCCAGACACTGCAGCTCAACTATCTAACGCGTGGCTGGGCGGCGGCGCTGCCGGCGGTGCTGCTAAAACTTTGGAAAACAGTGCCAAGCTGTGGAAAGAAATCGGCCGCATCACCGAAGTCAAGCCAGACTACAGCGTTTTTGTCGACAGCAGCTACCTGCGCGACGCACTGAAGTAATCTGCGCCAGCCACGGCAGGGGCACCAACCCCGCCATGGTCTGCGTGCCGGCAGAGGGGCAACTTGCAAAAAGTTTGCCCCTCTTTTTTTGAACTCCTGACTTCTGCGGACTGTTATGCCCACATTGCACATCAAAGACCTGACGGTGAACTACGCGGTCAAAGGCGGCACCTTGCAGGCACTCGCGCCGGTCAACCTGGAAATGCAGGACGGGGACTTTGTCGTGGCCTTGGGCGCCTCGGGGTGCGGCAAGACCACGCTGCTCAATTGCATTGCCGGCTTTTTGCCGCCGTCTAGTGGCGAAGTGCTGCTCAACGGCGAACACGTGGAAGGCCCGGGCGCCGACCGCGGCGTCGTGTTCCAAAAACACGCGCTCATGCCCTGGCTCAGCGTGATTGACAACGTATGCTTGGGCCTGCGCATGCGCGGCATAGGCGCAGCAGAGCGCCGACGCATTGGTGAGGACAAGCTAGCCCTGGTCGGCCTGGAGAAATACGCCGACCGAGCGGTCTACGAATTGTCGGGTGGCATGCAGCAACGTGTAGGTATTGCCCGCGCCCTGGCCAGCGACCCCAAGGTCCTGCTGATGGACGAGCCCATGGGCGCGCTGGACGCTTTCACCCGCGAGACGGTGCAAGAAATCCTGCTGCACGCTTGGGCCAAGTCCAACAAAATGGTGTTTTTCATCACCCACTCGGTGGAAGAGGCCCTGTTTTTGGCCACTCGCCTGATCGTCATGAGCCCTAGTCCGGGCCGCATCACCCACACCTACGACGACGTGCCGTTCTCGCGCCAGTTTCTGGAGCATGGCGACGCACGTAAAGTCAAATCTGAGCCCGAGTTCATCCGCATGCGCGAAGAAGTGCTGTCCATCATCCACCAACGCGAGGCCGTCCATGTCTAAGCCAACTACCGCAGCGCTCAAGACCAGCGCCTTCAAAATTCCCGGCGAAGGTTCCAGCGCTGTCGTCACCACCGTCACCATCGTGATCATGGCGGCGTTGTGGTTTCTGGTTACCAATATGGGCTGGATCAAGCCCATTTTTCTGCCCTCGCCGCAAGCCACCTACCAGCAGTTTTATGAGTACCTGACGGGCATTGCGAATGACAAACCACTTTGGCAGCACTTTATGGCCAGCATGCTGCGCGTGTTTGCAGCATTTTTGTTGGGTTGTGTGACCGCTATCCCGGTGGGCATTGCCATGGGCATGTCGCGTTTTTGGCGCGGCATTTTCGATCCGCCCATTGAGCTGCTTCGCCCTCTGCCACCGCTGGCTTATTTGCCGCTGATCATCATCTGGTTTGGCATTGACGAGTTTCCCAAAGTGCTGCTGATTTACTTGAGCTGCTTCGCGCCTTTGGCCATGGCCGCGCGCTCAGGCATGCGCAGCGCCTCACAAGAGCAAATGAACGCCGCCTACTCCATGGGCGCGAGCTACAGCCAGGTGATCTGGCACGTGGTGCTGCCTGCGGCCATGCCCGAGATATTGGTGGGTATGCGTATCTCGATTGGCTTTGGCTGGAGCACGCTGGTGGCGGCTGAAATGGTCGCTGCCAACGTGGGCCTGGGCCAGATGGTGCTCAACGCGTCCAATTTTTTGCGGACCGACATTGTGGTGATGGGCATCATCGTCATTGGCTCAGTGGCCTTTGCCTTTGACCTGCTCATGCGCTGGGTTGAGAAAAAAGTTGTACCTTGGAGGGGACGGATGTGACTGCAGCACCTGGATTTTTCAAACCGATCACCGGCTCGGTGATGCCGCGCTTTGCCGGCCTAGCCACACTCATGCGCCTGCCCTATGTGCAGGCCCATGACCCTGAGTTTGCCGACGTCGAGATTGGCCTGGTTGGCATCCCTTGGGACGGCGGCACCACCAACCGTCCGGGCGCCCGCCACGGCCCGCGCCAGGTGCGCGACATCTCCACCATGATCCGCAACGTCAACCGTGCCAGCGGCATCGCGCCCTTTGCGCTGTGCAACTGCGCCGATCTGGGCGACACCCCGGTCAACCCGGTGGACCTGATGGATTCGCTTGCGCGCATCGAAACGTTCTTTAACGGCGTCTGCGGCGCGGGCATTGCGCCCTTGTCGGTGGGTGGCGACCACCTGGTGTCGCTGCCGGTGATGCGCGCCATCGTCAAGCAAACCGGCCCCTTGGGCATGGTGCACTTTGACGCCCACACCGACACCTGGGACGGCTACTTTGGTGGCTTCAAATACACGCACGGCACGCCGTTTCGCCGCGCGGTAGAAGAAGGCCTGCTCGACCCCAAGCGCACGGTACAAATCGGTATCCGCGGCGCGCTGTACAGCGACGCTGAAGACACCTGGGGCCAGGAGCAAGGCATCCGCGTGATCGACATCGACGAGTTCAACGCACTGGGCGTACAAGGCACGATTACTGAGGCGCGCCGCGTGGTGGGTGATGGTGCCACCTACGTCAGCTTTGACGTGGACGCGCTAGACCCGGTCTACGCGCCAGGTACCGGCACGCCCGAGATTGGCGGCATGACCACGCTAGAAGCCCAGCACCTGGTGCGCGGCCTGCGCGGCCTGAACCTGGTAGGCGGCGACGTGGTTGAAGTCTCGCCACCCTTTGACCCCAGCGGAAACACCGCGCTGGTGGGCGCGACTATGCTGTTTGAGATCTTGTGCGTGCTGGCGGAGAGCGTGCGCAAGCGCAGAGGCTGAGACCCTGGGCTGCGATTTACAAAGCGCCAAAAGAGCTGCCATGAACCGCCAGCACATTAGCTCCGGCTCGCGCTTTGAGACCGAGATCGGTTACTCCCGCGCCGTGGTGGCCGGCGACTGGGTGTTTGTGTCGGGCACCACCGGATTTGACTATGCCACCATGGCTATCTCGGACGACGTGCGAGAACAGGCGGTGCAGTGCTTCAAAAACATCGCCGCCGCCCTGGCTCAGGCTGGCGCCAGTCTGGACGACGTGGTGCGCGTGAACTACATCCTGCCCCACACCGCCGACTTTGATCCCTGCTGGCCGGTGATGCGCCAGTACCTGGGCCAAGCGCGCCCGGCGGCGACTATGGTGAGCGCGGGGCTGTTGGACCCAAGGATGAAGATTGAAATTGAGGTGACGGCGCTGCGACGACTGGTTGCCGTTTAGCCCGCTGGTGGTGCGCCTGCGGGCTTGACCCCGATCGCCTGCGCCGTCCCCAGTGCCCTGTTTGACCTGCTCAGGCGTATTTATTTGGCCTCAGCAATCGCCTTCTTCAAGTCCCGGTATTCCTCGCACGAAAAAGGGCAAATCTTGTCCAGACTGGCGAGGTGTTCTTTGGCTTTGTCTAGCTGGCCCATCTGGATGTAGGCAATGCCGATGTATTCGTGCGCGCCCTTGTGTTTTGGGTCCAGGGTCAGGGCCTGTTTGTAGGCCACCAGCGATTCGTCGTACTTCTTCTGGTTGCGCAGGCTGTAGCCCAGCAGGTTAAAGCCGTCGGCACTGCGGGGATTTGCGACCGTGTAGGGGTCGAGCACGGCCTGGGCTGCGGCCCAGTCTTTGCGGGCAATGGCGGTTTTGGCTTTTTCAAGCTCGGTGTCGCGCGGGGTTGGCGGGCTGGAGTCGGCGGCAAAGGCAAAACTGCTGGCAAGCAGCAAGGCGGCGAGCATGAAGCGAATAACGGACATGGTAGTTTTCCTGGGGTTGACGCTGGGGACGGCCAAGGAACTGTATCGGGTTTGATGATGAGTCGCCCCTAGCGGTGCGATAGGCCTGCGCCGGATCAAGGAATATGCAGCGCACACGGGCGGGCGCTTGGCGCTAGTTGGGCACGGTCACCACTCTGCTGTACGCGAAATACACCTCGTCGCGCACCCAGCCCAAGGCTTCGTAGGCGGCTTGGGCGGGGGTGTTGGTCCTGGCGGTGGTCAGGTCTAGGCGGCACATGCCATGCTCGCGGGCGGTTTGTTCGGCGGCCAGCAAGAGCTGGTTGCCCACGCCAGCGCCCCGGGCCGCTGGCGCCACATACAGGTCGTACAGCGCGTAAATCGGTTTGGCTTCCAACGAGCAAAACGTGGGGTAAAGCTGGCAAAAGCCCAGCGCGACGTCTGCAGCATCACACGCCAGCAAGATCACCGATTCGCCCTTTTGCATGCGTTGCGCGATGTATGCGCTGGCCAGGGCTAGGTCGGGTGGGTATTGGTAAAACTGCCGGTAGGCGTCAAACAGCTGCGCCACGGGCGCCAGATCGGCCAAAGTCGCGGTGCGGATGTGCGCGGGTGTCATGCCAGGCGCAAGCCCACGCGGCGCGGCGCGCCGCGCGCCCGGGCCAGCTCGTCCACCGCCAAGCCCAGGGCCTTGATGCCGGGGGCGATTTGTTCGGCGGCAATCGACGACAGGCGCAGCCGAAAGTAGGAACACGGGTAGGGCGGGTGCATGAAGAACACCTCGCCGGCCTCGATCAGCACGCCGTGGTTGCGGGCGATCAAGGCCAGTTCGGCAGAATCCACCCAGATCGGCGCCCGCACCCAGACCGAGGCGCCGCCCGAAGGCAGGGTGAACTCAAACTCCGGCAGGTGGCTTCGCAAGGCGCGCGCCACCAAGGCCATCCGTTCTTGCATCGCCTGGTTGACCCGGCGTGCGTGGGCATCGTGGTGGCCCAGCGACAAAAAGAGCGCAAAAGTGTGCTGCAAAAACGCGCTGGGGTGGCGCACCATGGCATGGCGCAGGCCACGCAGCTCGGCGATCAGCGCACGCGGCGCCACGATGTAGCCCAGCCGCAAGGACGGCGACAGGCTTTTGGACACCGAGCCCACATAAATCACACGCCCCACCTTGTCCAGGCTTTTGAGCGCGGGCATGGGGTCACCCTCGTACAGGTTTTCGGCTTCGTAATCGTCTTCAATCACCACAAAGTTCTGGCTTTCAGCTTGCTGCAATAGCCGTCGGCGCCGCTCCAAGCCTAGCGTGCCCGTGGTGGGGCTTTGGTGCGAGGGGGTGACAAACACATAGTCCAGCGCGGGCAAGCGGTCCACTACCAGGCCCTGCGCGTCCACCGGCAGCGGCACGCACTGCGGCTGGCGCAGGGCGAAGCTGTTGCGGGCGTGCGGGTGGCCGGGCTCCTCTAGGCCGACGCGTTGGCTGGCATCAAACAGGCCTTCGGCCAGGAGGTAATAGGCGTGCTGGGCGCCCACAGTGATTAAGATTTCTTCGGGCAAGGCGAACACGCCGCGCTTGGGCAGCAGGCGCAGGCGGATTTGCTCAATGAGCTCGGGCACGTCGCCGAGCTCAAAGTCGGGCGTCCAGTGCGGTAAGTGGGCGCGCGCCAGGCTATGGACGCAGCATTCGCGAAAGGCCTCGGACGGGAACAGCTGCGGGTCGTAGGTGCCGTAAACAAAGGGGTAGGCGTAACGCCGCCATTGGTCGGGTTTGGCTAGGGTGCGCTGGTCCGACAGCGAGCGCAGCACGCGCGCCGACCAATCGGGCTGCGCGTGCACACCCGCGCCACTGGCAGGCGTTGGCGCCAGCGTCGCATCGGAGCGGCCGCTGGGGCGGGCGGGCACGGCGTGCGCCTGGTTAGTGACAAACACGCCGCTGCGCGGGCGGGACTCGATAAAGCCGTCATCCATCAGGTGCTGGTACGCAGCAGTCACGGTGTTACGGCTCAGACCCAGCACCTGGGCCAGTTCGCGCGACGAGGGCAGCAGCGCGCCTACTGGCAGGCGGCCATCCAAAATGGCTTGCACCACGGACAGGCGCAGGCGCTGCTGCAAAGGCAGCGCCGGTTTGTCGGGTAAAGCGAACAGGCTTTCCCATTGGGCGTCTTTGGTGCGGTGGAGCTGGGCCATGGTCAGACAATCTGGTGCCAAACCAGTATACGCAGAGCCAGACGGAGCCAGTACGGCCAAGTGCGCATGGCCGCTGGCTTGGCCGAATCTGCCCATCTGGCTCTAGCATCATGGTGCCAAGCAGCCTATCCTGTAGTGATTGTTAGCAACCTGGAGCGCTCCTTGACCACCGCCACCGTTACCGAATCCACCCTGGCCGCCTTTAGCGAAGCCTGGAACCGCCACGATGTGGACGCCCTGATGTCTTTCATGAGCGATGACTGCGTGTTCATGACCGCCGGTGGCCCGGACGCCTGTGGCGCCCGCCACGTCGGCCGCGAGGCGGTTGCCAAGGCGTTTGCTGGCGCCTGGGCCGCCTTGGCGGACGCGCAGTGGCGCAAGGGCGTGCATTTTGTGCAAGGCGACTTTGGCGTCTCTCAATGGACGTTTACCGGCACCGCCGCCGACGGCACACGCGTGGAAACCGATGGCGTGGACATCTTCACCTTTAAGGACGGCAAGATTGCGGTGAAAAACGCGTTCCGCAAAGCCCGCCCCAACTTGCCCGCCCTTACCTAGTTGGGCGCACCGCCATGACTACCGCCTTGCACACCCAGGGTGGCGACACCCGCTACGACCCGCAATACGACCCGCTGGTGGCTGCCAACCCCGGCGCGGGGCGCGACTACGCGCCCACCTACTGGGTAGCCAGCGCAGGGACGCCGCCCGAGGACGATGGCCCGGTGACGCAGGACTTTGACGTGGACGTGGTGGTCATCGGCTCGGGCTCGACCGGCATGTCCACCGCGCTGTACCTGGCGCAAGACCACGGCATCTCGGCCGTGGTGTTAGAGGCCAACCAGACCGCCTGGGGGTGTTCGAGTCGCAGCGGCGGCCAGGGCCAAAACGCCAGCGGGCGCCTGACGCGCTCGCAGTGGATTGAGCGCTGGGGCATGGACACAGCCAAGGCGCTGGACACCGAAATCCGCACCGGCTTTGACAACTTCAAGGCGCTCACCCGCGAGATTGACTGCGACGCGATTGACGGCGGCCATTTGTACGTGGCGCACCGCAAAGAAAAAGTAGCCTACTTAACAGAGCAAACCCGGGTACGGCGCGACATTTTTGGCTACCACGCCAAGATGCTGACGGCGCCTGAGTTTCGCGAACAGTACTGCGACGAGCGCGACGCCCATGGAGCCATGTGGGAGCCCGACGGCGTGGGCGTACACCCACTCAAATTTACCTTCGGCCTGATGCGCAAGGCGCGCGCACTGGGCGTGAAAGTGCACACCGCAAGCCCGGTGCAGGGCTGGACCACCGTGGGCGGCATCCACCACCTGCAAACCCCGGGCGGCGTGGTGCGCGCCAAGCGGGTGGCGGTTTGCACTGGCGGCTACACGGGCCAAGCGCTCAACCCGCTGCTCAAGGACAAGATTCTGCCCATCCTGTCGAACTCAGTGACCACGCGGGTGCTGACTGCGGCCGAGCTGGCTGCCTGCAACTTTCGTTCGCACACCTTCATGACGGACACGCGCACGCTGCGCTTTTACTACCGCCTCTTGCCCGACAAGCGCCTGCAGTTGGGCAGCCGCAGCGCCATAACCGGGGCGGATGCGCAAGACCCCGGCCACTTGAAGCTGCTGACCGACGCCATTGCGCGCAAGTTTCCGCCGCTGGCTGGCATTGAAATCGAGCACTCCTGGTGGGGCTGGGTAGACGTGAGCCACGACATGATGCCGCGCATCACCCGACCCGACCCGGCGCAAACCGTTTGGCACGCGTTGGGCTACGGCGGCAACGGCGTATCGTTTTCTACCTGGGCGGGCAAACGGCTGGCGCAGCGGGTAGCGGGCAAGGACGGAAATGACGCCGTGTTCAAGCTGCCCATTTACCACTCGCCACTGGAATACCCCAACCTGTTCAATATGGTGCGCTCGCAGGCGTTTGCGCCATTTCGCCGCTTTGGCCAGTTTTTTCTGTACAAGTGGTACTGGATGCAGGACGAGTTGTAACGCATGCTGGGCCCGCAGGCGACGCGCTCGGGTCTGCTAGGCTTGAACGGCACGGGCGAGCTTGCGGCGCAACCTTTGCGCACGCCAGAACCCACCGCTTTTTTTGGAGACCCCCACATGGCAAGCAAAATCACCATCCTCGACGGCGGCATGGGCCGCGAGCTCAAGCGCATGGGGGCGCCGTTTCAGCAGCCCGAGTGGTCGGCGCTGGCGCTGCTGCAGGGGCCGCAGTTTGTACGCCAGGCGCACGATGCCTTTGTGCAAGGCGGGGCGCAGCTCATCACCACCAACAGCTACGCGGTGGTGCCGTTTCATATCGGTCAAGAGCGCTTTGACGCCCAAGGCGTGGCGCTGGCCCGCTTGGCCGGTGAACTGGCGCGCGCCAGCGCCGACGCCGCGCCCCACAAGGTGACGGTGGCGGGATCGCTGCCCCCCGCGCTGGGCTCGTACCGGCCCGATTTGTTTGAGCACGCGGCATCCGTACGCATCCACCGGGCACTAATCGAGGGCATGGACGCCACCGTGGACGTCTGGTTGGCGGAAACCCAAAGCTCGATTGCCGAAATCCGCGCGGTGCACGCTGCGTTGGGCAGCAACCCCAAGCCGCTGTGGATCTCGTTCACCCTGGACGACGAGCCCGAGGGCGACACGCCGGTGCTGCGATCCGGCGAGCCGGTCGGCCAAGCGGTGGCCGTGGCGCTGGCGCTCGGCGCCCAGGCCGTGCTGTTTAACTGCAGCCAGCCCGAGGTGATGGAGGCGGCCGTAGTGGCCGCCAAGCAGGCGCTGGCCCAGGCAGGATCGGACATCGCCATTGGCGTTTACGCCAATGCTTTTCCCGCGCAGTCCAAAAAAGCCACGGCCAACGCGGTGATTCTGGACATCCGCGATGACCTGGACCCGCTGTCCTACGTGGGCTGGGCGCAGCGCTGGGTAGACCAGGGTGCGACGTTGGTGGGCGGCTGCTGCGGCATTTCACCCCAGCACATTGGCGAACTGGCACGCCACTTCGCCTAAGCGACTGCCACAGCAGGCGGGGGCGGCTACAGTGGCAATTTTTGAATGAAGGATGGCGCCGTGCGCATTTGGCAAAAACCGGTCTCCGTAGAAATCCTCACCCAAGGCACGGTCAACACGGCCGACACCCATTTGGGCATTGAGTTTATGGAGGTGGGGGACGACTACATCGTTGGCCGTGTGCCGGTGGACGCACGCACGCGCCAACCCTACGGCCTGCTGCACGGCGGCGTGTCGGTGGTGCTGGCGGAGACCTTGGGCTCTTGCGGCGCGGCGTTTTCCACCCCGATGGGCTACCGCGCCGTGGGTTTGGACATCAATGCCAACCACCTCAAAGGTGTTTCCAGCGGCTGGGTTACCGGCACCGCGCGGCCCCTGCACCGGGGGCGCACGACCCACGTGTGGCAGATTGAGCTGCGCGATGAAGCAGGCGACTTGACTTGCATCTCGCGCATCACGATGGCGATTTTGGCGCCGCGCTAAATGCGACACCGCACCCACACACTGCCCGTGCCCGACGCTTCGCCCTTACCCCCACCAATACCCTGGAAACCTGTGCATGCTTAAACACCGCATCGGGCTGGCCGCCAAAGGCCTGCTCATCCTTGTGCTACTTGCAGGGCTGGGGTTTTGGGCCGTGGGCGGGCGCCCCGGTGTGATGCTGCTGTTTGTCAAACACGTCCTTCGCAAAGACTACGGCCCCACGCAAGAGGTGGTGTGGCGCGTGCCTGCACCGGGCGCCACGCTGAC
>CANHZG010000024.1 GCA_947464995.1 Comamonadaceae bacterium
AGCTCGAGCCAGCTGGTGGGCTTGTTTTGCCGCACGCGGATGGGCGGGTCGCGCGCCCAAAGACCGGGGGGCGCTTCGACAGTGCGGGCGCGGGCCGGTAGCGTGAGTCCGTCCTTGAGCAACACGCCTTGGCGCAGAGCGACCAGTGCGGCCTCGGCGGGTACGCCGTCCACTTGCACCCAATAGGTTTTCTCCATCTTGAAGCGCGGCTCGGCAATGCGGGCCTGCAGCGCGCCGTCGCCGGTGAGTAGCAACAGGCCCTCGCTGTCGGCGTCTAGGCGCCCGGCGGCGTAGACATGGGGAATGTCGATGAAGTCTTTGAGGCCTCGCCAGCGCCCCTCTGGCGTGAATTGGCTCAGCACGCCGTAGGGTTTGTTGAAACAAATCATGTGTTGCGGCAGATTTTAGGGTTGCGGTGCGCCTGCCAAGGGCAGAGACACAGGCGACAGGTGCACCAGCGCGCGGTGGCGATAATCGGCCGCGCGCGCTGCTTGCGCCCCATTTTTTGGCCCTCTTCAGAACCTAACAAACCATGTCCGAACTGCAAAACAAACTCCAGTGGCGCTACGCCACCAAAAAAATGAACCCGGCCCAGGCCGTACCGAAAGACAAAGTGGACCGCATTCTGGAAGCCGTGCGCTTGGCGCCCAGCTCCAGTGGGCTGCAGCCCTACGAGGTGCTAGTGGTCACCAACGCTGCGGTGCGCGAGCAGATCAAAGCCATCGCCTGGGGCCAAGCGCAGATCACCGAGGGATCGCACCTGCTGGTGTTTGCGGCCTGGGACAACTACACGGCTGACCGCATCAACCAGATGTTTGACTTCACCAACGCCAAACGCGGCGGCAGCACCGAGGCGGGCGACGCCTACCGCAAAAACCTGCTGGCCAAATACACGGTGCGCGACCCGCAAATCAACTTTGAGCACGCCGCGCGCCAAGCCTATATTGGCCTGGGCGTGGCACTGGTAGCAGCAGCCTTTGAAGACGTGGACAGCACGCCCATGGAAGGTTTTGACCCCAAGGCGCTGGACCAGATCTTGAAGCTGTCCGAGCGCGGCTTGCGCAGCGTGGCCATCATGCCCCTGGGCTACCGCGAAGCCGACAAGGACTGGCTGGTCAATCTGCCCAAAGTGCGCCGCCCCAGCGCAGAGTTTGTCACCCAAGTTAATTAACGAAGCCAGGAGTACCCCGACCATGATCACGCTATGCGGCTTTGCCGTCTCCAACTACTACAACATCGTCAAACAGGTGTTGCTTGAAAAAGAAATTGCGTTCCAAGAGGAACACGTCACCACCGGCAGCAAAGACGCGGCAGTGCTGGCAGATTCGCCCTTGGCCAAAGTGCCGTTTATCCGCACGCCCCAGGGTGGTTTGTGCGAAAGCGCCGTCATCCTGGACTACCTGGAGGCGCAGTACCCCGCCCACCCCTTGCTGCCCAGCGACGCTTTTGCTGCGGCCAAGGTGCGCGAGCTCATCACCTTTATCAACCTGCACCTGGAGCTGGTGGCGCGCGAGCTTTACGGCCAGGCCTTCTTTGGTGGCACGGTGACCGAGGCGGTGCAGGCCTCGGTGCGCAAGCGGCTGGAGAAGAACATCGCGGCCTTCAAACGCCTGGCCAAGTTTGCCCCCTATGTGGCCGGTGACAGCTTCACCTTGGCCGATTGCGTAGCCTTTAGCAACCTGCCACTGGTGGGCATGGCAACCCGCGCCGTGCTAGGCGAAGACTTGCTGATTGCCAGTGGCATGGACTACAAACCCTATATCAAGCTGCTGGGGGAGCGCCCCAGCTCACAAGCCGTCATCGCCGGGCGCAAAGCAGCCATGACCAAGCCCTGAGCGTGGTAACAGCCCACGCCCCGGCGCAGCCTGCAGCCACACGCGAGGCGCAAGCGACGCATACGGTCATCGTGGTGGGTGCGGGCTTTGCTGGCATTGGCACGGCTATCCAGCTGCGCCAGGCGGGCATTGATTTTTTGGTGCTGGAAAAAGGCAGCGAGATTGGTGGCGTGTGGCGCGACAACAGCTACCCCGGTTGCGGCTGCGACGTGCCTTCGGCGCTGTATTCCTACTCGTTTGCACCCAACCCGCGTTGGAGCCGGTTTTTTGCCCCCCAGGGCGAGATAAAGGACTACACGCGGCGCACCGCCGAAGAGTTTGGCGTGATGGACCGGGTGCGCCTGCAGCATGAGCTACTGGAGGCGCGTTGGGTAGATGACCAAAAGCTCTGGCGCTTGCAAACCAGCGCCGGGGTGTATTGGGCGCAATTTGTGGTGATGGCCAGTGGCCCGATGCACGTGCCGGTGCTGCCGCAAATCAAAGGCATGGACACTTTTACCGGTGTGCATTTCCACTCCGCACGCTGGAACCACGGCTACGACCTGCGTGGCAAACGGGTGGCGGTGATTGGCTCGGGCGCCTCGGCCATTCAGTTCGTGCCCCATATTGCGCCGCTGGTCGAACGGCTGACCTTATTTCAGCGCACCGCGCCTTGGGTGTTGCCCAAATGGGACCCGCCGATCACGGCCCGCTGGCAAGGCATCTTCCAACGGTTCCCGTGGACTCAGCGGCTGCTACGTGGGGTGTTGTACCTGCAATTTGAGTTGCTCAATGCCAGCCTGAACTACCCGGCGCTACTCAAGCGCATTCAAGCCCAAGGTGTGAAAAACATTGCGCGCGGCGTGAAAGACCCTTCGCTTCTGGCGCGGCTGGTACCCGACTACTCGGTCGGCTGCAAACGCATTTTGCTGTCTAACAGCTGGTACCGCGCGCTGGCCGAGGCCAATTTGGAGGTGGTAGGCGGCGTGACCGAAGTTCAGGGCCACAAGGTGTTTTCCAGCGATGGCAGCACTTGCGAGGTGGACGCCATCATTTTTGCCACCGGTTTTGAGGTGGCCAACCCGCCCATTGCCAGCCGCATCGTGGGCCAGAGCGGTACCACCTTGGCAGCGCAATGGCAGGGCTCACCTGCGGCCTATTTGGGCACCATGGCGCAAGACTGCCCCAACCTGTTTTTGACCTTTGGCCCCAATTTGTACACCTACTCGTCCGCCTTTGTGATCCTGGAGGCGCAGTTCACCTTCATCCTGTCGGCCATCACCATGGCGCTGCGCAAAGGCATCGCCACCATTGCGGTGGACCCCGCACGCTTGGCCCGCTACAACCGCAGCGTGCAGGCGGCGCTGCAAGGCACGGTGTGGAATAGCGGCTGCACCAGCTACTTTTTGGACGCCAGCGGGCGCAACAGCACCAATTGGCCCTGGACCACCTTCGCTATGCGCCGACGCCTGGCCCGCTTTAGGCCGCAGGAGTTTGTGACCCAAACCCGCAACCCTTGAAGGGAAAACCACCATGAGCATCCAAAACTTCTTCATCAACCGGTTTCTGAAGTCCCGCCGTACCGCCAGCCTGCAACTCTCACCCGCGCAGCGCCTGCGCCAGGGGCGCAAGTTCCTCAGCCGGGACTACGGCAAAGGACGACCCGACGTGGCGGTACGCACGGACGTAATCGCCGGAGTGCCCGTGGAATGGGTGGAGCCCAAGGCGCTGTCGCAGGACGCGGGAGCGCCCATTTGCGTGTACCTACATGGGGGCGGATTCATCGTCGGCAGCCTCAACAGCCACCGAGACATGGCCACGCACCTGGCCCACATGGCCCAGGTGCGCATGCTGATGGTGGACTACCGCCTAGCGCCTGAGCACCCTTATCCGGCGGCGCATGAGGACGCGATGGCTGTGTACCAAGGGCTGCTGGAGCGTGGCGTTGCGCCCAGCCAATTACCCTTGGGTGGCGACCGCGCGGGCGGCCACCTGGCGCTAGCCACAGCGCAGTCCATCCGCGATGTGGGCTTGCCGCTGCCACGCGGTCTGGTGCTTTTTTCACCCTGGCTGGACTTGACCCACGGGGGAGATTCGATCGCAACAAATGAAGACACAGACGCCATGCTGCACCGGCAACTGTTGGTCGACGCCTTGGCCATGTACGCGCCCACAACATTGGCCACAAACCCAAAAATTTCGCCCCTGCTTGGCAACTTGAAAGGTCTGCCACCGACCCTGACCGTGGTCAGCCTGTCCGAAATTTTGCGCGATGACGCTCTGCGTCTGCACCAGCAATTGCAAGCCGTGGGCGGCGACAGTACCTGCCTGCAATGGAAGCACACGCCGCACGCCTTCCCGGTGATGGCGCGTCTGATGCCGGAGGCGCGCGACGCTTTGCGCCAGACGGCGGGCTTCATGGCCCGGGCACTGCGCCGCTAAGGTCGCCTTAGTTGGGCGCTACTAGGGGCCAATTTGACGCCAATGCGGCGTTCAGGCCCACTGCACCTTGCTGCTATTGGCGTACCAGGAGTCCACCTTGGACTCGACCACACTCTCAATCCGGCTGCGGCGGATTTTCATGGTCGGGGTCAGGCAGCCGTTCTCGATCGACCAGGGGTCTTTGGCCACCACAATCATTTGCAACTTTTCGTAATCGGCCACTTGGGCGTTGACCACGTCGAGCAGTTGCGCCAGCTGCGTCTGGGCGTCCGCGCGAAACGCCGGGTCGTTTTGCTTGGGGCGAAATTCCTCGCCCAGCACCACTACCGCGTAGGCCGCAGCTTGGCCCAGGCCAGAGACCATGCTGCTCTCGACCAGCGGGTGGTTGTTGAGCAGGTTCTCGATGGGCGCCGGCGCCACGTATTTGCCTTTGGAGGTTTTAAACAACTCCTTCAAACGGCCGGTCACCTTGAGTTGTCCATCGGCACGCTTGGAGCCCAGGTCTCCGGTGCGGAAAAAGCCGTCCTCGGTAAAGCACTCGGCATCCAGGTCGGGGCGCTTGTAATAGCCCACCATCTGGCCGGGGGACTTGATCAGGATTTCGCCCTCCGGGCTGATGCGGGCTTGCACGCCAGGGTTGGCAATGCCGACGTAGCCCGGTTCGTTGAAGTCGGGCGTGGCGGTATGGGAATAGGTAAAGTCCTCTGTCATACCCAGGCCTTCGAGCAATTGCAGGCCTAAGCTACGGTACCAGCGGATCAGGTCTGCGGGCAAAGGCGCCGAGCCACTGAAGGCCAGCACCGTCTGGTCCAGGCCCAAACCGGTCAGTATCTTGCGCGCCACTATTTTGTTGAGGATGGGAATGCGCAGCAGGAGCGCCAGTTTGCGCGCAGGCATTTTGGCGAACACCGCCTGCTGGAACTTGAGCCACAGGCGCGGTACCGACACAAACAGCGTGGGCCGTGCGCGCTGCAAGTCGGAGGCAAAGGTGTCAAGCGACTCGGCAAAAAAGACGTGTACCTGGCCCACCACAAAGCTGTTGCATTCCACCACCGCGCGCTCAAACACGTGCGCCAGCGGCAGATAGGACAGGATGCGATGCTCCTGCCCCGGCGTGACTGCGCCACCCATGTTCTGCGACACCGACAATTCGGTTGAGGCGGTAATGCGCTCAAAGCTGTGCATCACACCCTTGGGCTGACCAGTGGAGCCGGAGGTGTAAATCAACATGGCCAGATCGGTGCCCGCGCGCTGGGGAAAACCGGCAATCGGTGTGGTGCGTGCGGTGATGGCGTCCCAGGTGTCGTACGGCGTAGCGGGCGCCAGGGGAAAGGCAATGCGTGGCATGTCCGCAGGCACGCCGGGTTCTTGCTCAGGCCAGGTGTCGAGCTTGCCAACAAACAGCAAACTGGCCTCGCTGTGCTCCAGCACAAAGCGAACCGTAGCCGCCGACTCGGTCGGGAAGATGGCCACCGTGGTGTACTCGGCCATCCAGATGGCCAGCTCGGTCATGAAAAAGTGCGCGCAATTTTTCGACAAGATGCCGATGCGCGCGCCGGGCGCAAGGCCCAGGCCGTGCAGATGCGCTGCCATGCGCCGGGCCTGGTCCATGGTCTGGCCCCAGGTGTAGTCGACTACCTTGCCCTTGCCCACTGGCTGGGTCAGATAGACCTGGTTTGCCAGGTTCTTTTCGTGGTCGTAGATGTAGTCCAGCATCCGCTTGGGGTTTGTCATGAAGGTGGCTCCTTGGTTGGTGTGGTGTTCTAGGTCGTGCCCCAAGCCAGCGCCAGCTCGGTGCCCTGCTTGATGGCGTGCTTTGCGTCCAGTTCGGCGGCCTTGAAGGCGCCGCCAATCAAGTGCACCGTGCAGCCAGCGGCCAGCAGCGCGTCTTGCAGTTCGCGCTGCGGCTCCTGGCCCGCGCAAATGACCACAGTGTCGGCAGGAATGGTGATTTCCTTGTCGCCCACTGTGATGTGCAAGCCGGCATCATCGACCCGGCGGTAGGTGACACCATTGACCATTTCCACCGCGCGGTTTTTGAGGGAGGTGCGGTGGATCCAGCCGGTGGTCTTGCCCAAGCCCTCGCCTACTTTGCCCGCCTTGCGTTGCAGCAAAACCACCTTGCGCAGGCTTTTTTCAATATGCGCGGCTTGCAGGCCCCCGGCGGTGGAATACGTGGTGTCCACGCCCCACTCAGCAAAAAACTTCGCTTTGTCCAGACTGGGGCTCACACCCTCGTGCAGCAGGTATTCGGCCACGTCAAAGCCGATACCACCCGCGCCAATGAGCGCCACGGTTTGGCCGACTGCGCATTTGTCGCGAATCACGTCCAGGTAGCCGACCACTTTGGGGTGGTGAATGCCTTCAATCTCCGGGTGGCGCGGGCTCACACCGGTGGCCAATACGACTTGGGTAAAACCGGCATCAGCGAGCAACTGCGCGCTCACCTTGTGGCTGAGTTGGAGCTTCACGCCCGTGAGTTCAATCTGTTTGCCAAAGTAACGCAGCGTCTCGTAAAACTCTTCTTTACCCGGAATCTGCTTGGCAATGTTGAACTGGCCGCCAATCTCGCTGGCGGCGTCAAACAGCGTGACGTCCAGGCCCCGGCGCGCCGCTGTGGTGGCAAAGGCCAGCCCTGCCGGACCGGCTCCGACCACCGCCACACGCTCCCTTTTGGGCGCCGGAGTTTCGATCATCAGCGTCTCGTGGCAGGCGCGGGGGTTGACCAAACACGAGGTGATCTTGCCGCCAAAGGTGTGATCCAGGCAGGCCTGGTTGCAGCCAATGCAGGTGTTGATCTGGTCGGCCTTGCCCGCAGCGGCCTTGTTCATAAATTCGGAGTCGGCCAAAAATGGCCGCGCCATGGACACCATGTCGGCCATGCCGTCGGCCAGCACCTGCTCGGCCACTTCCGGCGTGTTGATGCGGTTGGTGGCGATCAGCGGAATGTTTACTTTTCCTTTGAGCTGCTGCGTGACCCAAGCAAAAGCAGCGCGCGGCACCTTGGTGGCAATCGTGGGAATGCGCGCTTCGTGCCAACCAATGCCAGTGTTCAAAATCGTCACGCCTGCGGCCTCTAACGCCTGGGCGAGTTGCACTACCTCGTCCAGCGTGGAGCCGCCTTCGACCAAGTCGAGCATGGACAGACGAAAAATCACAATGAAGTTCGCGCCCACCTTGGCACGCGTGCGGCGCACGATTTCCAGCGGAAAGCGGATGCGGTTCTCGTAACTGCCGCCCCAGGCGTCGTCGCGGTGGTTGGTGTGGGCCGCGATGAACTCATTGATCAGGTAGCCCTCCGAACCCATGATCTCCACGCCGTCATAGCCCGCGCTTTGGGCCAGCGCTGCAGCGCGCACAAAGTCTTCTATGGTTTGCTCCACCTCTTCGGTCGTGAGCGCGTGGGGGCGAAAGGGGTTGATGGGCGCCTTGATGGCGCTGGGCGCTACCAGTTCGGGGTGGTAGGCATAGCGGCCAAAGTGCAAAATTTGCATGCAAATCTTGCCGCCCGCCGCGTGCACCGCCTGCGTGACGACTTTGTGTTTTTCGGCTTCCTCGGGCGTGGTCATGCGGGCTCCGCCGGGCATGGGGCGGGCGCGATCGTTGGGCGCAATGCCGCCAGTCACCATCAGCGCCACACCGCCGCGCGCGCGCTCGGCGTAAAACGCGGCCATGCGCTCAAAGCCGTTTTTGGCCTCTTCCAGGCCCACGTGCATCGAGCCCATAAGGACACGGTTTTTGAGGGTCGTAAAGCCCAGGTCTAAGGGGCTAAGCATCAGTGGGTAGGCGGTCATGGATGGTCTCTCTCAGGGTCGATTCGGCACGCACGCGCGTTGGTGCGGCGCGAGTTTAGGCCAGCGCTGCCAGCCCGAAATTGCTTTGTGCGACAGAGGCACCTCACACATCGCGGCGACCGCACGCCGGGCACGCGGCAACGCAGCCTAATCGCTTGCTTCATCCTCTTGCGTGGCCGCATCGCGTTCGGCGCGCGTGGCCGGGCGGGCAATTTTTTTCAGCCGCACCAGACGTGCGTGCTCGATACCGTCTTTTTTGATCTGGCGCTCGGCGTCGATCTTTTGCCCGACGGCCAGCCACTGCGCAAATTCGTCGGGCGTCTCCAAGGTAATACGCCCCAAGCTGCCCGCGCGAAAGTCGTAAATCGCGATCTCTGCCGCCTTTTGCAGGTTGATGCGCCCGCCCGACTGCAAGGCGCCGCGCTTTTTGCCAATGGCGCCCAGTATTTCCTCGTCGCTCATGCTTGAGACGCCCTCGATCTTGTAGCGCGCCTCCACTTCGTGCGGATAGTGCTGGCGCAGGTAATCCAACAGTTCCAGCGCCACTTCTTCTTCGTTAAACGCGTTGCGTCCGATAGCGCCGCTGGCCGCCAGGTTGTAACCGCTCTTGGCCACGATGATGCGCGGCCACAGAACGCCGGGGGTGTCGTAAAGGTAAAAGTCGTCGGCAATCGTGATGCGCTGTTCGATTTTCGTCACGCCAGCCTCGTCACCGGTTTTGGCTGAGCGCTTGCCCTTGAGGGTGTTGATGAGTGTGGACTTGCCCACGTTCGGAATGCCGCAGATCAGCACGCGCATGGGTTTGGCCATGCCACCGCGTTTGGGCGCAAGCAGGTGGCAAGCCGCCACCAGTGCGCGCGCGGGGGTGGACATGCTCGCGTCCAACCCCAGGGCACGTACGCCAGGCTGGGCGTTGTAATGTTCAAGCCAAAGCGCAGTGCGCGCCGGGTCTGCCAGGTCTTGCTTGTTGAGTACCTTGAGCGTGGGTTTGGCGCTGGTGATTTCGGCCAACATGGGGTTGGCGCTGGAGCCGGGCAGGCGCGCGTCCAGCAGCTCGATAACCACGTCAATGTCTTTGATGCGTTCGCCAATGGCCTTGCGCGTGAGGTGCATGTGGCCGGGAAACCATTGGATGGCCATGTTCTTGTTCTCTCAATTGCTTTGGGGAGCATCCATTGTCCGGCACTTTGCGCCGCCTGCCCCAAGCACAAGCCCGAGGCGCCCCCTCCTAGATCTAGACCCTTGCAGCGGGCTGGCCCAGGCGCTGGGGCGACAGATACTGTTCCAGGTAGCGGTCAAAGGGCAGGCTGTCGGCCTGTTCCGTCTCATGTTGGGCCTGACGCGAAGCCTCAGCCAGTTGCTGAAAGTGGGCCAGCGCATGGGCCGCAAGGGGAATAGCCAACTCTTGCGCCTTGGTCCGCGCCGAGTGCCCTTTGGCAAAGGCGGAAAACGATCCCCCAAAATCCTGCTCCACGGAGCGCAGCACGCGCGCCGACGGCAGCGTGTCAGGGTGTTGCAGTGCGTGCTCGGCATGCGCGACTGCGTCCTGGTAGTCCGAGCTGCCGTGGGCGGCGTCCAGGGTCTGTGCCATAGGCGCCAAGGCGTGCACCAGCTCCAGACCCCAGTCGCGCAAGGCCACGGTGGCGTCGCCGCGCTGCAAGCGCAAGCCCGGTTCGCGTCCGCGTTCGGCCACGCACTGCTGGTTGCGCGCCATGGCGGCAATTTCATGGGGCGAATCGTCGGGGCTGGGCTGGCTCAGGCAGTGCAGCAAGAACACATCCAAAAAACGCAAAGTGCGCGCGTTGATGCCCACAGGCTCAAACGGGTCCAGGTCCATGAGACGCACCTCCACGTACTCCACACCCCGCTCGCGCAGCGCGTGCAAGGGGCGCTCGCCCTGAAAAATCACCCGCTTGGGCCGTATGGTGCCGTAGAACTCGTTTTCAATTTGCAGCAGGCTGGTGCTTAGTTGCCGAAAATGCCCGTCGGGCGCGCGCACGCCAATGGCTTGGTAGGGCGCGTAGGGCACGGTGAGCGCCTGGTGCAGCGAGGCGGCGTAGCCCTCCAGGCTGTTGTAACTAACCGCCAACGCACTCTGTGCGTCGCTCTGGTAGCCCAGGCGGCCCATGCGCAGCGAGGTGGCGTGCGGCAAACCCATGGTGCCCGGATGCAGCACCTGCAGCGAATGGCTGCGCCCGGCCACAAAAGACTCGCACACGGCGGGCGACGCGCCAAACAAGTACAGCAACAAAAACGCATGGCGGCGGAAGTTGCGGATCAGCCCGAAATAGGCCTGACTCGACACGTCAGGCATGGACCAGTTGTAGTGGATGCCGGATATGGTTTGCATGCGCCGCCCATAGCGGTAACCCAGGCCACTGCGATACACCGTCTTGGCCATTCCAACATTGGAGCTACCGTACTGGCCCAACGGAATCGCGTCATCGGCCGGCAGTTTGCACGGCATGCTGGACACCCACAAGATTTCGTCGCCCATGGATTGCAGGGTGAACTTTTGCACCTCGCGCAACTCGTCAATGCAAGCCTGCACGCCCGTGTGTACGCCGGTGATGAGCTCGACCTGCGACTCGCTGAAATCGGTGGTGATATGCGGATGCGTGAGCGCCGAGCCCAAATTCACTGGGTGCGGGCTCATGGCCAACGCACCATCGGGCTCACAGCGCAGGCTTTCTTTTTCTATGCCCCGGCGAATGCCGAGCAATTGCTGCGGGTTCATACCGCCGGGGGCGGATTTGCTTTCAATCATGCCAACAGGCCCTCTTATTCCATCCAACGGCTATGAAGTTAGCACAGTCGCATGTAAATGGGGTGCAAGGGGGCTATTACAAGCCGTGCCAAGGTTCTGCAAGCACGGGGCGCGCGCCGCCTTAGGTCAAATGCTGGCTGGCGCGGCTAATCTCAAACGCACCCTGGGCGGCACCGCTGGCGGGCACGCTGGCGCCGCTTCCGTCCATCACTGCGTCCAGAGCGTCCTGCAAGCGTTCGGGCGCATCGTCCTCCAAGCCGATCCAACTTCCCTGTGTCAGCGTAATTTGCGCAGCTTCTACGCTGCCTGCGCCTGCGCACAAAATGGTGCGGGTCGGCGCGTCCTGGCCCACCAACACCAGCATGGCGGGCACCACGGCCTCGGGCTTGAGCGCGGCCAGCACCTGGGCTGGCATCAGATCCTCGGTCATGCGCGTGGCAGCGGTGGGCGCCAGGCAGTTGACGTGGATATGGTGCTTGGCGCCTTCGATCGACAGGGTTTGCATCAAGCCCACCAGCGCCATCTTGGCTGCTCCATAGTTGCTCTGGCCAAAGTTTCCATACAAGCCGCTGCTCGATGTGGTCATCAGAATGCGGCCATATTTTTGCGCCACCATGTGCGGCCACACGGCCTTGGTGCAATGCACTGCGCCCATGAGGTGTACGTCCATCACCATGCGAAAGTCATCAAGCTCCATCTTGGCGAAGCTTTTGTCGCGCAAGATACCGGCGTTGTTGACCAAGATGTCCACCCGACCCCAGGCGTCCACCGCGTGTTGCACCATGGTCTGAACGGCTGCAAAGTCGGTTACCGAGGCGCCGTTTGCCATGGCCACACCCCCGGCGGCCTCAATTTCAGCCACCACTGCCTGCGCGGCCGACACCGAACCGCCCGAACCGTCGCGCGCCCCTCCTAGGTCATTGACCACCACCTTTGCGCCGCGCGCGGCCAGCGCCAGCGCATGCAGGCGCCCCAAACCACCGCCCGCACCGGTCACAATGGCTACACGGTCTTTAAAGTCCAGGCCCATAAAATTCTCCAACTAGGTTGCAAAAGGCCGTCGCGGCCCACAAAACAGGGGCTGACTCTACTGCACCGCGCTTGCCGTCCTTTTCACCCCCCGCAACCCATGCGACAAACTTGGTGACACCCATGGAACTCAACTCCGATATCCCCACTGCCCCCCCACGCGACGCGGCCACCGTGGTTCTGCTGCGCGATGGCGTACAGGGCCTGGAGGTTTTTTTGGTCAAGCGCCACGGCTTGTCCGACGTGTTGGGCGGCGCCTACGTGTTTCCGGGCGGAAAGCTAGACGCCGCCGACTGCGAGGCAGCGCACCACGCCCACTTTGACCGCGCACCCCAGGACTTACATGCGTCCTTGGGCGAAAGCGAGACCGACCAGGCCACGGCCTGCGGCCTTTTCGTGGCAGCGTTGCGTGAAACGTTTGAAGAATCCGGGGTCTTGTTTGCAGATGCCAGCGGGCCAAAAACCGACGCGCCAGCCGCGGGCTCCGAATTTCACGCCCGCCTGGCGGCCCAGCAACTTCGCCTGCACACCAGTGCGGTGCAACCCTGGACGCGCTGGATCACGCCGCGCATGCCCTCGGTCACCAACAAGCGCTTTGACACCCGATTCTTTATCGCGGCCATGCCAGTGGGCCAATTTGCGGGGCACGACAACGTGGAAACCACCCAAAGCGCCTGGCTGGCGCCGCGCACGGCGCTGGAGCAGTACTGGAGCCGGGAGATCGAACTGGCTCCACCACAAATCATGAGTCTGGCGCATTTGTCGCGCCACGCCACGGTGGCCAGTGCGATGGCTGAGGCTACTGCGCGCAAACCGCCCGTCATCATGCCCGAGGCCTTTAACGAAGAAGGCACGCGGGTTGTTTGCTACCCCGGCGACGCGCAGCATTCGGTCACTGCGCGTGCTATGCCCGGGCCCTCTCGCTTGTTTTGGCGCAACAAGCGCTTCGAGCCCGCTCAGGGGTTTGAAGCGCTCTTTAGCTAAACCGCTTTCAATAGGCGGTGTCAATCATGGACATTGATCCAGCCAATTAGACGCCGACATGGGAGCGGGTTAAGCTGACGCGGTCTTTGGCAAATTCTTGTTCAAAGCAAACGCGTTTTTTTAACCCTCCAAGGAGATTCCCATGGCAGCACTCAAAGGCTCCAAAACGGAAGACAACCTGAAAGCCGCCTTCGCAGGCGAGTCCCAGGCCAACCGCCGTTACCTGTATTTCGCGAACAAAGCTGACGTCGAAGGTCAGCCTGACGTGGCAGCCCTGTTCCGTTCCACCGCCGAAGGTGAAACCGGACACGCCCATGGCCACCTCGAGTGGCTAGAGCAATGCGGCGACCCCGCAACCGGCATGCCTTTTGGCTCTACCCGTGACAACCTGGCCTCTGCTGTGGCCGGTGAGACCCACGAGTACACCGACATGTACCCCGGCATGGCCAAAACGGCCCGTGACGAAGGCCATGACGAAGTAGCCGACTGGTTTGAAACCTTGGCCAAGGCCGAGCGCTCACACGCCAACCGCTACGCAAAAGCATTGACCGAACTGGTCGACTGATCGTGCCGCGCCAGTCCCACAAGGACTGGCGCGCGCAAATCATCTGGGTTGGGTATTGCTTGCAGCGCCCAACCCAGATCATTTTTCTGACGCCCCCGACACACAAGGTGCACCATGGCAACCGAAGGCAATTTGCAGGCTCCCACCCGCCACCCCATCGACTGGAAGGGACCGGACTATTACAACGAAGCGTCTGTGTTCCACGAAATGGAGCGCATTTTTGACATCTGCCACGGCTGCCGCCGCTGTGTGAGCCTGTGCGGCTCCTTCCCCACCCTGTTCGACTTGGTGGACGAGAGCAAAACCATGGAAGTCGACGGTGTGGACAAGCAAGACTACTGGAAAGTGGTGGACCAGTGCTATTTGTGCGACCTGTGCTACCTCACCAAGTGCCCCTACGTGCCGCCGCACGAGTTCAATTTGGATTTTCCGCACACCATGCTGCGCGCCAAGGCGATCAAGTTCAAAAAGGGCGAAGTCAGCACGGGCGAAAAGCTGCTGGCCAGCACCGATTTGCATGGCTCATTTGCTGGCATTCCCATCGTGGTGCAGGCGGTCAACGCCGTCAACAAGACGCAAATGGCCCGCAACGTGATGGAGTCCACCTTGGGCGTCGACAAAGACGCCTGGCTACCCACCTTGGCGACGAAGAAATTTCGCTCCAGCGCCCCGAAAACCAAGTCCACCGTGGTTCAAGATGGCGCCAAAACACCGGGCAAGGTGGCAATTTTCGCAACCTGCTACATCAATTACAACGAGCCCGGCATCGGTCTGGATTTGCTAAAAATCCTGGACCACAACGCCGTGCCCTACGTCATTGTGAACAAGGAAAAATGCTGCGGCATGCCCAAGCTGGAGCTTGGTGACCTGGACGCGGTCAACACCAGCAAAGAAGCCAATATCCCGGTGCTAGCGCGCTATGCCCGCGAGGGCTACGCCATACTGGCTGCGGTGCCGAGTTGCGCGCTGATGTTCAAGCAGGAAATCCCGCTCATGTACCCGCAAGACGCCGACGTGCAACTGGTCAAAGAGCACATGTGGGACCCGTTTGAATACCTGATGCAGCGCAAACGCGATGGCCTGCTGCAAACCGAATTTAGTACACCGTTGGGCAATGTGAGCTACCAGATCCCCTGCCACGGTCGGGTGCAAAACATTGGCAAAAAGACCGAAGAGATGCTCAAAATGGTGCCAGGCACCACCGTTAACACGCTAGAGCGCTGCTCCGGCCACGCGGGCACGTTTGGCGTGAAAAAGGCATACCACCAGCAGGCGATGAAGATTGGCAAGCCGCTCTTCAAAGCGATGGCCAATATGAAAGACGGCAGCAAACCCGACTTCATCAGCTCGGACTGCCCCCTGGGCGGCCACCACATTGCCCAAGGTTTTGAAGGCAACGGTCTGGGTGCGCCCGAGCTGCAACACCCCTTGAGCCTGATTGCCAAAGCCTACGGCTTGAAATAGTTTGAACTGGGAGAGAACCACTATGCAACTGACCGGAAATATCACCCCTGAGAGCCTCATGACCTTGGAGGCCTATACCAGATACCGCAAAACCCACAAGGCTGAGGTCATGGCCCACCGCAAGCTGCGCAGTGTGCGCCTGGGCGAAAACATCAACTTGCAGTTTGAGAGCGAAACCACCATCCGCTACCAAATCCAAGAAATGCTGCGCATTGAGAAGATTTTTGAGGAAGAAGGCATCCTGCAGGAAATCGAGGCCTACGCCCCGCTCATGCCTGATGGCAGCAACTGGAAAGCCACCATGCTGCTGGAATACCCAGATATCAATGAACGAAAGCGCGAACTCTCGCGTCTCATTGGCGTGGAAGACCGGATGTTTATTGAAGTGGAAGGCCAAAGCCGCGTCTACGCGATTGCAGACGAAGACCTGGACCGTGAGAACGATGAAAAAACTTCGGCCGTGCACTTTGTGCGTTTTGAACTCACGCCGACCATGTGCGCAGCCATCAAGGCGGGAGCTGCCGTCAAACTGGGCTGCGACCATACCCACTACCCGGCGCACACACAAATTGCAGTCGAAACGCTGGCATCCTTGGCGGGTGACCTCAAGGACTGAGTCCCTCGCACCTTCAATACATGAGTGGCCCTAACCGGGCGCGCTAACGAAAAAGGGCTTGAACCTCGCGGTTCAAGCCCTTTTTGGAGTGTTGCATATCAATCTTCGACAAAGGCCTCTTCTCGCTTGGCCTTCACCGATGGCATTAGCACAATAGCCAACAATACTGCAGAAGCAACCAGCAAACTGGCTGACAATGGGCGAGTCACGAATACGGTCCAGTCACCACGGGACAGCAGCAGTGCCCGGCGCAGGTACTCTTCCATCATTGGCCCGAGAATAAATCCTAGCAGCAGCGGCGCAGGCTCGGCTCCAAGCTTGATAAAGATATAGCCGATGAAGCCAAAAATACCCACCATCCATATGTCGAACGTCGTGTTGTTGGTGGAGTACACACCAATCGCACAAAACAGCACTATCGACGGGAACAACCAGCGGTAAGGTACGCTAAGCAGCTTGATCCAAATGCCGATCAGGGGCAGGTTCAAAATCACCAGCATCAGGTTGCCAATCCACATCGAGGCAATCAGGCCCCAGAACAACTCGGGGTTGCTGGTCATAACCTGCGGCCCCGGTTGGATGTTGTGGATGGTCATTGCGCCCACCATCAGCGCCATCACTGCGTTGGGCGGAATACCCAAAGTTAGCAGGGGAATAAAGGACGTTTGAGCACCCGCATTGTTGGCCGCCTCCGGTGCGGCCACGCCACGGATATTGCCCTTGCCAAATGGCACCTCGCCTGGGCGCAGCTTGGTTTTTTTCTCCAGCGTATAGGCGGCAAAAGCCGCCATGACCGCACCGCCGCCGGGCAAAATACCCAGCAAAGAGCCCAGTGCAGTGCCGCGCAACACGGCTGGAATCATGTTTTTGAAGTCTTCCTTGGTAGGCATTAGGCCCGAGACCGTAGCGGTAAACACCTCGCGCTCGCTCTCGTGCTTGGACAGGTTGCTGATGATCTCGCCGTAACCAAATACCCCCATAGCAATCACAATAAAGCCAATACCGTCGGTTAGCTCTGCCACATCAAAGCTAAAGCGCGCCACACCCGAGTTCACGTCGGTGCCCACCATACCCAGCAGCAAACCCAGCACGATCATAGCCACCGCCTTGATCAGAGAGCCCGAGGCCAGCACCACGGCGCCAATAAGCCCCAATATCATGAGCGAGAAATATTCAGCCGGTCCAAACTTGAAGGCTAACTCCGTCAAGGGCGCCGCGAAGGCCGCCAAAATAAGGGTTCCTACGCAGCCCGCAAAGAAAGACCCCATGCCAGCGGCCGCTAATGCCGGACCGGCGCGCCCATTGCGCGCCATTTGGTAGCCATCAATCACCGTCACCACCGAAGACGACTCACCCGGCAGGTTCACCAAGATCGCCGTGGTCGAACCACCGTACTGGGCGCCGTAGTAAATACCTGCCAGCATGATCAGCGCCGCCACCGGTGGCAATGCATAGGTCGCTGGCAGCAGCATGGCAATAGTGGCCAAAGGGCCGATACCAGGTAAGACACCAATCAAGGTGCCCAGCAAGCAACCGACAAAAGCGTACATCAGGTTTTGCAACGTAAACGCCACGCCAAAGCCCAGGGCCAGGTTGTCAAAGAGTTCCATGGTGTGGCTTCCTTAAGATTTGATAAACGTGGGCCAGACCGGAAACTGCAGCTTGAGCAGCAAAATGAATGCTGCGTAACTCAGAATGGCCAGGATGATGGCGAGGATGGTCACTTCTTTGAAGTTGAACTCCTCGCCTGCATGGCTGGCTATAAACGTGAGTGCAAAGATGCCGACGATCAGCCCCATGGGCGGCAGGCCGATACTGGGCAATCCACCCAACGCGGCGCCAAAAACAAGGTTGGCCGCGATGATGAAGACCAGCGGCCTCCAGGCAAAGCTACCGATCCTTTCACCGTCAAGGGTTTCCACCACCAAGGCCTTAAAGGTGATGACCGCCCCCAGCACCGCCAGCAACACGCCCAATACCAAGGGGAAGTAGCCCGGGCCCATGCGTGCTCCGTTGCCGATGGTGTAGCCACTGGCACCCCATGCAAAGGCAATGCCGACTGCCATAAACATCAGCCCAGAAAAAAAATCCTTCTGACTTTTTATATTCATAAATGTTCTCCTCATTCCTTTTAGTGGCGCTGATTTTGCACCGAAAAAAATCAACGCCCCGATTCATTCAATTGGGGCGTCGCCCCGAGCACCTCTTCGAGCACGGTAAATCCCTCAGCCACGCGCAGCGCACCCGATAAACGCAAGGGCTGCATACCGTCGGCTACGGCCTGGCGGCGCAAGGCGTCAATATTGGGTTGGGCGGTCACCAGCGCCCTGAGCGGCTCAGAAACCACCAGCAGCTCATACAGGCCCATGCGCCCCTTAAAGCCGGTCATGCGGCATTCCACACAACCCACGGCTTTGAAGGGCCGGTAGTCCCCGTTCAGCACCCAAGGCTTCACAGCCTGGGCGAGTTGCTCCAGCGGGGCCTGTGGGTCCGGGGCACGACACGTCGGACACAAAGTCCGCACCAGACGTTGAGCCAGCACACCGAGCAGCGTCGCGCTGATCAAATACGGCGCAATACCCAACTCGATCAGGCGCGTGATAGCAGACGGTGCGTCATTGGTGTGCAGCGTGGAAAACACCAAGTGGCCGGTGAGCGCCGCCTGTACCGCCATCTCCGCAGTCTCCAGGTCGCGAATTTCGCCCACCATGATGACGTCCGGGTCTTGGCGCATGAGTGCGCGAACGCCCTGGGCAAAGCTAAAGTCCAACTGCGGCTGCACCTGGGTTTGGTTAAAGGCGGGTTCGACCATTTCGATCGGGTCCTCTACCGTGCTGATATTGATTGCCTCCGAGGCAACCCGCTTTAAGGTCGAATACAAGGTGGTCGTCTTGCCTGAGCCGGTGGGGCCAGTGACCAAAATGATGCCATGCGGTTTTTTGAGCAAAGCCTCCCAGCGCTGCGCGTCGTGCGCGGAAAAACCCAATGCGTCGAGGTCTTTGGCGGTGTTTTCTGGATCAAAAATGCGCATCACCATTTTTTCACCAAACACCGTGGGCAGCGTGGACAAGCGCATCTCGATCTCGTTACCCCGGGCATCGCGGGTCTTGATCCGGCCGTCTTGTGGGCGGCGGCGCTCGATGACGTCCATGCGGGCCAATATCTTGATGCGTGCGGTCATGGCCAGCAAAACCGCCGGGGGCAGTTGGTAGACCGGATGCAACACGCCGTCGATCCGAAAACGGATCACGCATTGGTCGCGCCGGGGCTCCAAATGGATGTCGCTGGCGCGCATATCGAAGGCGTACTGCCACAACCAGTCCACCACCATCACCACGCTTTGGTCATTGGCGTCTAGCTGCTTGTTGCTGCGGCCCAGCTCCACCAGTTGCTCGAAGCTGACGCGGTTTTGGTTGCCATTTTTCAAGGCGTTTCGCACCGAATGGGCCAGCGCATAAAACTCTGCTGTGTAGCGTGCAATGTCCTGCGGGTTGCACAACACCAATCGCACCCGGCGCCGGGTCTGGCGCTCCACCTCGGGCAGCCATTCGGCGGAAAATGGTTCGGCGCTTGCCACCACGATTTCGCTGGCTGTCATGGCCACCGGTAACACCTTGTGGCGCTGGGCGTAGTCCGCCGTGAAAGCGTCCGACACCTTGCTCACATCCACCTTGAGCGGATCAATGCGCAGGTACTGCACACCGGCTAGCGGCGCCAGCCAGGCGAGCAAGACCTCCGCGTCCAATACTTTTTGATCTGCTGCGCGGCGCATGCCCAGGCTGGCCAGACGCAAAACCGGGTGCTGCGCACTTTCGCCCAAGGCGCAACGGGCGCGGGTGCGCTCGGCCTCTTCGGCCGAAATGGTGCCGTCGCTCTGCAGCCATGCCAACAGGTGCTGCCAATCGAGCGCGCCCCTGAAACCAGTTGGGCGGGCCGCCGCTAGGGCGGGGCGGGAACTCATGGAACGATGGGTTTGAAGCCGCGCACCCATTTGGTGGCGGGCAAGCCCCAGTGCGATTCAATGTAGGTGGCACGTTCGGTAAGTGTTGCGCGGCTGGGGCGACTGGGCGTGCGCTGGGCCAGAACCACGGTATTGCCCTCGCGGGTGGCTTTAAAGGCCCAGATCGCGTCGCGGCCAAAAGCAGTGGCAATTTTGTCCACGCTTTTGTCAAAGCTGGAACTGCGGCCAAACAGGTTGACGGTCATGCAGCCCTCGTCGGTGAGCGTATTGCGGCAATCGGCATAAAAACTCGGCGTATCGAGCACTGGGGCGGCGGCTTCTTCGTCGTACAAATCAACCTGCAACGCATCCACCGCGCACAGCCAGCGCGGCTTTTGGATCTCTTGTGCCGCGTCGGCCAGCACCACCTGCATGCGCGCGTTGTCGGCCGGTAGCTTGAACCAGCCCCGGCAGGCGTGCAGCACCTGCGGGTTGAGCTCTATAGCCGTAGTCTGCATCCGAATCTCTTTGTGGCAAAACTTGGTCAGCGATCCAGCGCCCAAGCCCAGTTGCAGCGCTTGGCGCTTAGGTGCCGTGGACGGGTCTATCAACAGCAGCCAAGCCATCATGCGCTCGATGTACTCGTGCACCAGCACATACGGGGCATCCAGCAGCATGGAACCCTGGATCCACTCACTTCCCA
>CANHZG010000025.1 GCA_947464995.1 Comamonadaceae bacterium
AGCAGGCGCTAGACGCCGCGCTGCTGGTGCTGCAGCCCGGTGGTCGCCTGGTGGTGATCAGCTTTCACTCGCTGGAAGACCGCATCGTCAAGCAGTTCATCGCCAAGCACTCCAAAGACGAATACGACCGGCGTACGCCCTTTGCCGCGCCCAAACCCATGCGCTTGCGCGCCAAGGGCCGCAGCCGGCCCAGCACCACAGAAATTTCGGCCAATGCCCGCTCGCGCAGCGCCATCATGCGCGTCGCATTACGCACCGACGTGGGAGCGCACGCGTGACCCGCGTCAATGTGCTGCTGGTATTGGCCATCTTGGCCAGCGCCATGTACTTGGTGGGTGTGCAATATGAATCGCGCCGCCTTTTCACCGAGCTCGAGCGAACCCAGCGCGAGGCCCGCCGGCTTAACACCGAGTACGAGCGCTTGCAGGTCGAAAAACGCAGCCAGGCAACGCCCGCGCGGGTTGAGCGCCTGGCGCGCGAAAAGCTGCAAATGCGTCAGGTATCACCCGGAATCACCATGTACCTGGGCAGCGGCGACGCGGCCCAACAGCAGCCATGAGCCGCAGCATCCGCTACACCGCCAGTCCGCTGCTGACCAGCAAGACGCCCGTCTGGCGCAGCAAGTTCGTGGTGGCCGCCATTGCACTGGGTTTTGTCGGATTGGGCGCGCGCGCGGCCTTTATCCAGGTGTTCAACAATGACTTCTTTCAGCGCCAAGGTGAGGTGCGCTTTAACCGAACGCTGCCGCTGCCAGCCAACCGGGGACGCATTTTGGACCGCAATGGTTTGATTTTGGCCTCCAGCGTGCCCGCACCCAGCATCTGGGCGATTCCCGAAGATGTGGAATTGGATTCCAGCCAACGCCAGAACCTGGCCAAACTCTTGGGCATCGAACTGACGGAACTAAACAAGAAATTGGCCGACGAGGACAAAAGCTTTGTCTGGCTCAAGCGCCAGATGGACCCTGATCGCGCCAAAGAAATCGCCGACCTGAACCTCAAAGGCATCTACCAGCGCACCGAGTTTCGCCGCCAGTACCCTGAGGGCGAGGCCGCAGCCCACATCGTGGGCTTTACCAACGTCGAAGACAACGGGCAAGAAGGCATCGAGCTTCTGTACAACAACACCTTGCTGGGCCGTGCGGGCATGCGTCGCGTCATCAAAGACCGCTTGGGCCAAGCTGTGGAACAAATCGGTGAGACCGTGGCGCCGGTAGCGGGACAGGATGTGCAACTCAGCATCGACACCAAGGTGCAGTTTTTTGCCTACCAAAAACTGCGCGATGCGGTACTGGCAAACCGAGCCCAGGCCGGCAGCATCGTGGTGATGGACGCCAGCACCGGCGAGGTACTGGCACTGGCCAACTACCCCAGCTACAACCCGGAAAAGCGCACCAACCTGAGCGGCGCGCAACTGCGCAACCGGGCGCTGACCGACACCTTTGAGCCCGGTTCGGTGATGAAGCCCTTCACCATTGGGCTGGCCCTGAACAGCGGGCGTGTCAAAACCTCAACCATCATCGATACATCGCCTGGCTCGGTCACCATCACCGGCGCCACCATCCGCGACGCCCACCCGCACGGCGCCTTGACGGTGGAGCAAGTCATCCAGGTATCAAGCAACGTAGGCACCACCAAAATCGCGATGCAGTTGCCCGCCAGCGAGATGTGGGAGACGTTCTCAGGCGCGGGCTTTGGCCAAAAGCCCCAGATCGAGTTTCCAGGCGTAGTCTCCGGGCGACTGCGTCCGGCCAAAAGTTGGCGCCCCATTGAGCAGGCCACCGCCTCCTATGGCTACGGCTTGTCGGCCTCGCTGTTTCAGATGGTGCGCTCCTACACCGTGTTTTCCCACGATGGCCAGGTGATACGCGCCACCTTGCTCAAAAACAGCGAGCCGGCCGTCGGCGTACCCGTGTTTAGCGCCGACACGGCGGCTAAGGTGCGCAAGATGCTGCAAATGGCTGCAGGTCCCGGAGGCACAGGCCCCAAGGCGCAAACCGCCGGTTATTCGGTCGGTGGCAAATCCGGCACCGCCTACAAGCAAATCGGCAAAGGCTACGGCAGCGACGGCAAACGCAAATACCGCAGCTGGTTTGTCGGCATGGCGCCCATCGAGCACCCGCGGATCATCGTGGGCGTCATGCTCGACGAACCCAGCGCAGGCAAGTACTTTGGCGGCGAGGTGGCCGCACCGGTTTTCAGTGAGACCGTGCAGCAAACCCTGCGGGTGATGGGCGTGCAGCCCGACATCGCCATCCAACCGCAAATCGTGGCCAAAGCCGTCGCGGAGAGCTTTTAGTGGCGACCCTGCTGACCACGCCCGAACACGCAGCCCGGTGGCTGCGCGCGCGAGTGACCGGCGTGTTGTGCAGCGACAGCCGAAGCCTGCGCGCGGGTGACGGCTTTGTGGCCACACCCGGGGCACTGTCCGACGGACGCAGTTTTGTGGGCCAAACGCTCCAGCGCGGTGGCGCTGCTTGTCTGGTCGAAGCTCAGGGTTTGGACGCTTTTGGCCTCCACGATGAGCGCGTGGCCGCGTATGCCGGTCTCAAGGCCGACGCAGGCCCGATTGCCGATGCGTTTTATGGCCACCCTTCGCATTCCCTCGCCGTTTTAGCGGTAACCGGCACCAATGGCAAAACATCGACCGCCTGGTGGTTGGCACAAGCGCTCAACAAGGTGCAAATCAGCGTCGCCACACCCTGCGCCGTGGTGGGCACGCTGGGCATCGGTTTGCCACCCCAGGCTGGTACCGTCGCCAGCACTGTCGACCCCCTGGCCGGCATGCGCCCCACCGGCCTGACAACGCCCGACGCGATAACGCTCCAATCTGCATTGCAGCAGTTTGCGCAACAGGGCATGCGTGCCTGCGCAGTGGAAGCGTCGTCTATCGGCATGGACGAAGGCCGCATGAACGGCCTGCGCGTGCGCGTGGCCGTGTTCACCAACTTCACCCAGGACCACCTGGACTACCACGGCAGCATGCAAGCCTACTGGGACGCCAAGCGCCGGCTCTTTGCATGGCCTGGGTTGCAAAGCGCGGTCATCAACATCGACGACGACCAGGGTGCCGCGCTGGCCGAGACGCTTGCACGCGATGCACCCGGCGTGGGCCTGTGGACCACATCGGCCTTGCGCAGCGCACGCCTGCAGGCGCACAACATCACGCAAACCGCCACCGGCTTGCGGTTCGACGTGGCCGAGGGCCCAAACCGCGTCACGCTGCAAAGCCAGGTGTTGGGCAGCTACAACGTCAACAACCTGCTGGGCGTGCTGGCCACGCTACGCGCCTTGGGCGTGGAACTCGTAGACGCGGTGGCTGCGTGCCAAGGACTGCGACCGGTGCCCGGCCGCTTGGAATGCGTGGGTGGGGACGGCGCACCGCTGGTGGTGGTGGACTACGCGCACACGCCCGACGCCTTGGCCCAAACCCTGGACGCCCTGCGCCCATCGGCAACGCAGCGCGGCGGACAACTGTGGTGCGTATTTGGCTGCGGCGGTGACCGCGACGCCGCCAAACGCCCTCTGATGGGGGCCATTGCAGCGGCCAAGGCGGACCAGATTGTGCTCACCAGCGACAACCCGCGCAGCGAAAAGCCGACCGCCATTGTTTCGCAGATTTTGGTGGGCCTGGCCGGCCACCCCAATGCCGAGGTGCAGGTGGACCGGGGTGCAGCCATTGCTCAGACGATTGCCCGGGCGGCTGCGAGCGATGTGATTTTGGTCGCAGGCAAGGGACACGAAGCGACGCAGGATATCGGCGGCGTAAAAACCCCGTTTTCTGACCTCGACCACGCCCTGCGGGCCTTGCAAACGCGCCCGCGCTTAGGGGCACACGCATGAGCACCCGCCTGATGACGGTGGGCCAAGTTACCCAGTGGCTGGCCCACAGTGGATACGCTGCAAGCCTGCCACAGGCGGTGCATGGCGACGCAGCCACCCCCATCGCGCGCGTGCACACCGACACCCGCAGCATCGCGCAAGGCGACTTGTTTGTCGCGCTGCAGGGCGAAACCTTCGACGCCAACACGCTGCTGCACCAGGCCCAGGCCCAGGGTGCAGCCGCCGTTGTGTGCCGCGGCGGTCTGTCGGACGCCTTGTTTCCCGCCGGTCTGCCGCGCATTGAAGTGGCGGACACCAAGGCTGCTTTGGGGCAATTGGCGCGGGCGTGGCGCGGGCAATTTAAGCTGCCTCTGATTGCGGTGACAGGCAGCAATGGCAAAACCACCGTCACGCAAATGTTAGCCTCGATTTTGCGCGCCTTCGCCGGTGACGACGCCGCTTTGGCCACCCAAGGCAACCTTAACAATGACATTGGAGTGCCGCTGACGCTCTTGCGCCTGCGCGCTGAGCACCGCATCGCCGTGGTGGAGCTGGGCATGAACCATCCAGGGGAAATTGCCGCTTTGGCCGAAATGGCCCAGGCCACCGTGGCCCTGGTCAATAACGCGCAGCGTGAGCACCTCGAATTCATGCACACGGTGGACGCCGTAGCGGCCGAAAACGGCGCCGTCCTGGGCGCATTGGCGCCCAATGCCTGTGCCGTATTCCCTTTGGACGACCCGTACAGCGCAGCCTGGCGCGCCCAATCCGGTGCGCAGCGCACGCTGGGCTTTGCCGCAACCCCGGTGGCGGGTGATGGCGTATTCGGAGTGTCCGCCCATTGGAGCGACGGCGCTTGGGCGGTGCACGCAAGCGCCCATGTGGCAGGGCACACCACCGCATTACGCTACCGCCTGGCCGTTGCTGGCCAGCACAATGTGCGCAACTCCTGGGCCGCTGCTGCCTGCGCCTGGGCTGCTGGCGTACCGGCTGCGGCCATAGAACAGGGTTTGTCGACCTTTGTCCCGGTCAAAGGGCGCTCGCGCGCGCTGTCGCTCACGCTAAGCGGGCGCTCGCTTACGGTGGTGGACGACACTTACAACGCCAACCCCGACTCGGTGCGCGCAGCCATCGACGTACTCGCCGCCTTGCCCGCACCGCGCTTGTTGGTGCTGGGAGACATGGGAGAAGTCGGGCACCAGGGCATCCACTTTCACGCCGAAGCGGGCAGCTACGCGCGTGAGTGCGGTATCGAGCGGCTGCTGGCAACCGGTGAGTTAAGCCAAGCCACCGTGGCCGCTTTTGCCCAAGGGCCGGGCACGGCACAGCACCACACCGACGTGGATGCGCTGTGCGCTGCTCTGGCCGCATGCGTGCCAAGCGTCAACAGCATCCTGGTCAAGGGCTCGCGCTTTATGCGCATGGAGCGCGCCATCGCGGCACTGCAAGCCCTGGCGCAGCCCGCACCCACCGCCAGCACACCGGAGTTAAGCCATGCGCATTAAGCGATTCACGGGGGGGATTGCATGCTGCTAAACCTGGCGCAATGGCTGCAGGGTCTGTACCCGGAACTGGGCTATTTGCGCGTCTTTCAGTACCTGACGTTTCGCGGCGTAATGGCCGCGTTGACGGCGCTGCTGATTGGTCTGGCGGCGGGCCCGGCGGTGATTCGCCACCTCACGGCCTTAAAAATCGGCCAGCCCATACGCGGCTACGCCATGGAGTCACACCTGGTCAAAAGCGGAACCCCCACCATGGGTGGTGTGCTGATTTTGATTTCTATTACCAGCGCCACGCTGCTCTGGGCCGACTGGAGCAACCGCTTTATCTGGATCGTGCTGGCCGTGACGCTGGGCTTTGGCGCCATTGGCTGGGTCGACGATTGGCGCAAGGTGGTCAACAAAGACCCCGAGGGCATGCGTTCGCGCGAAAAGTACTTTTGGCAATCGCTTATCGGCGTGCTGGCCGCGCTGTACTTGGTGTTTAGCATTTCCGAGATCTCCAATGCGCGCGTGCTGGAGCTGTTTTTCAACTGGGTGCGTTCGGGCTTTGATGTGAACCTTCCGCCCAAGGCCGGTTTGCTCTTGCCCTTCATCAAAGAGATCAGCTATCCCCTGGGCGTGCTGGGTTTTGTGGTGTTGACCTACCTGGTGATCGTGGGCTCGAGCAACGCGGTGAACCTGACCGACGGCCTGGATGGCCTGGCCATCATGCCGGTGGTGATGGTGGGCTCGGCGCTGGGCGTGTTTGCCTACGTCACCGGCAGCGTGGTGTTTTCGCGCTACCTGTTTTTGCCGCACATACCAGGCGCGGGCGAATTGCTGATCTTTTGCTCGGCCATTGCCGGAGCCGGCTTGGCATTTTTGTGGTTTAACACCCACCCGGCGCAGGTCTTTATGGGCGACGTGGGTGCCTTGGCATTGGGCGCCGCGCTGGGCACGGTGGCCGTGATCGTGCGCCAGGAGATTGTGCTGGCCATCATGGGCGGTGTGTTCGTTGCAGAAGCCGTCTCAGTGATGCTGCAGGTGATGTACTTCAAGTACACCCGCAGGAAATATGGCGCAGGCCGTCGCCTATTCATGATGGCGCCCCTGCACCACCATTTCGAGAAGCGGGGTTGGAAGGAAACCCAGGTCGTGGTGCGTTTTTGGATCATCACCATGCTCTTGTGCCTGTTGGGCCTGTCGACCCTGAAGCTGCGCTAGCCATGCAAACGCTTCACGGTCACAAAGTGCTGGTGCTGGGCCTCGGTGCGTCCGGCCTGGCTATGGCACGCTGGTGTAACCGCCAAGGCGCGCACGTCACCGTGCTCGACACGCGCGACGCCCCGCCCCAGGCGCAAGCTCTGGCGCAGCTGGTGCCCGCTGTGCGTTTGTTGCACAGCAGCCTGCGCGCCGAGGTCTTGGATGAGACCGGCGCCCAGGCCGTCTTTATCAGCCCCGGCCTGTCCCCGGCACAAGTGCAACCCGTGGTGGACGCAGCGCTGCAGCGCGCAATTGCGGTGGGCAGCGAGATCACGCTCTTTGCCCAAGCCTTGCTGGACTTGCAATCGCAAGCGCCTGGCGAACCCCCGCATGAGGCACCACAGGTGATCGCCATTACCGGCACCAACGGCAAAACAACGGTGACATCGCTCACTGGCGCGCTGGTGCGCCGCGCGGGCAAAACCGTGGCCGTGGCCGGCAATATCGGCCCGACCCTGCTCGACACGCTGGCGCACGCCATCGACACCGAAACCCTGCCGCAGGTTTGGGTGCTGGAGTTGTCGAGCTTTCAGTTGCACTACGCCCAAGGCTTTGAGCCCACGGCCGCGGTGGTGCTGAACCTGAGCCAAGACCACTTGGACTGGCATACGGACATGGGGGATTACGCCCGCTGCAAAGCCCAAATCTTTGGCAAAAAATCGCTCATGGTATTGAACCAGGACGATGCGGCCGTGATGGCCATGCTGCCCGCGCCGGTGCGTACCAAACAGGGTGTCTTGGTGCGCGAGCACATCTGCTTTAGCGCACAGACCCCTAGCCGCGCCGGTGACTACGGGCTGGAACAGACCAACGGCATGCTGTGGCTGGTGCGCGCCATGCCTGCCGACGAAACCCTGAAAAAAGGCCGCCACGCGCAGGCCCAAGAGCTGCATATTCAGCGCCTGATGCCCGCCGACGCCTTGCGCGTCCGTGGTCGCCACAATGCCTGCAACGCGCTGGCGGCGCTGGCTTTGGCCACATCGGCCGGGTGTGCCATCGGCCCCCTGTTGTACGGGCTGCGCGACTTTGCGGGTGAACCACATCGCCTGCAATCGATCGGCATGCTCGACGGCGTGGAGTACTTTGACGACAGCAAAGGAACCAATGTGGGCGCCACCGTGGCCGCCTTGGGCAGCCTGGGCCTAGAACGCAAATTGGTAATCATCCTGGGGGGCCAGGGCAAGGGCCAAGACTTTGGCCCGCTGGCGGACCCGGTGCGCCGCTTTGCGCGCGCGGTGGTGCTAATCGGCCGCGACGCGGCCTTGGTCGCCCAGGCGCTCGACGGCACGGGCGTGCCCCAGGCCATGGCCGATTCGATGGAAACGGCGGTGGAGCTCGCCAGCGCCAGCGCCCACACCGGAGACGCCGTGCTGATGTCTCCGGCCTGCGCCAGCTTGGACATGTTTCGGGACTACGCGCACCGTGCCCAGGTGTTTTGCGACGCTGTACGCGCCCGGGCGCTTGCCCACGGCAACGAGCTGGAGTGGGTCGCATGAGCGCCGTGGCTGCCTTTTTCGCCCGCTGGTTTAAGCCACCAACGCCGGCACTTGACGCGCTGCCGGTGCAATTGGGGCGGCGCACAAGTTACACCAGCGCACCCCGGGTCGAACGATTGCGCTCGTTTGACCAGGGCTTGGTGGCGGTGGTCTCGCTGCTGTTGGTTTGGGGCGCGGTGATGGTGTACTCAGCCACCATTGCCATGCCGGACAACCCGCGTTTTTCCAACTACACGCACAACTATTTCCTGGTGCGCCACCTCTTTGCCATTGCCCTGGCTGTGGTGGTGGCGGCGATCTCTTTTCAGGTTTCCGTAGAAACGTGGGAGCGCATCGCGCCGCTCTTGTTTATCGTTTCTCTGGCACTGCTGGTGGCGGTGCTTTTGCCCTTTATTGGCAAAGGGGTCAACGGCGCACGGCGCTGGATATCCCTGGGCGTGATGAACTTTCAGCCCTCGGAGTTGGCCAAATTTTCTGCCGTGGTGTATGCCTCGGGCTATATGGTGCGCAAGATGGATGTCAAGGAGGACTTCCTCAAGGCGGTCTGGCCCATGGCCGCCGCCGTAGGCATCATGGGCACCTTGTTGTTGGCCGAACCCGATATGGGTGCCTTTATGGTGATTGCAGTTATCGCCATGGGAATTTTGTTTTTGGGCGGCGTGAATGCCCGAATGTTCTTCTTGATCTCAAGCGTGCTGGTAGGGGCGTTCGCGATGATGATTGCGTTCAACGACTACCGACGCGCGCGCATTTTTGCTTACCTTGACCCCTGGTCCGAACACAACGCGCTGAGCAAGGGCTATCAGCTAACCCACTCGTTGATTGCCATTGGGCGTGGCGAAATCTTTGGCGTCGGCCTGGGTGGCAGCGTCGAAAAACTGCACTGGTTGCCCGAGGCCCACACCGACTTTTTGCTCGCCGTGATTGGCGAAGAATTTGGCCTGGTGGGCGTGCTCCTGCTACTGGGCCTGTTTTTGTGGATGACGCGGCGCATCATGCACATCGGTCGCCAGGCCGTGGCGCTGGACCGCGTGTTTGCCGGTCTTGTGGCCCAGGGCGTGGGTATCTGGATGGGGTTTCAGGCCTTTATCAACATGGGCGTGAATCTGGGTGCGCTGCCCACCAAGGGCTTGACGCTGCCGCTCATGAGCTACGGCGGCTCGGCTATTTTGGTCAATCTGGTCGCGCTGGCCCTGGTGCTGCGCATTGACTATGAAAACCGCCAGATGATGCAAGGGGGCCGGGCATGAGCGCCAAGATGGCCGCTACCCGAACCGCACTGGTTATGGCCGGAGGCACGGGTGGGCACATCTTCCCCGGCCTGGCAGTGGCGCAGGCGCTGCGCGAACGGGGTTGGTGCGTGCACTGGCTGGGCGCGCCCGACAGCATGGAAAGCCGCCTGGTCCCGGCCCGAGGCTTCGCCATGGAAACCATTGCCTTCTCGGGCGTACGCGGCAAGGGCTGGAAAACTCTGGCACTGCTGCCGCTGCGCCTGTTACGCGCGCTGTCTCAAAGCTGGGTCGTGCTGGGCCGCGTGCGGCCGGATGTGGTTCTGGGCTTTGGGGGTTACATCAGCCTGCCCGCCGGTTTGGTGGCGGTGCTGCGGCGCGTTGCACTCGTGCTGCACGAGCAAAACGCGGTGGCTGGCGCGTCCAACCGGGTGCTGGCCCAACTGGCCACCCGCGTATTCGCGGCTTTTCCTGGCGCCGTGCGCCAAGGCCAGTGGATAGGCAACCCCCTGCGCGTCGAGTTTTTGCGCCAAGACGCGCCACAGGCGCGTTTTGCCAACCGCAGTGGCCCGCTGCGCCTGCTGGTGGTCGGCGGCAGCTTGGGCGCCAGCGCACTCAACACCGTGGTACCGCAAGCCTTGGCGCTGATACCAGAGGCGCTGCGGCCCATGGTGACCCACCAAAGCGGTGAGAAGCAAATTGACGCCCTGCGCGCCAACTACGCCAGTGCCGGGGTGCAAGCCACGCTCACGCCGTTTATTGACGACACGGCTGCAGCTTTTGCCCAGGCTGACATCGTGGTCTGCCGGGCTGGGGCCAGCACCGTGACCGAAATCGCCGCCGTAGGGGCAGCGGCCTTGTTTGTCCCCTTCCCCTTTGCGGTTGACGACCACCAAACCCACAACGCGCGCTTTCTGGTCGACCAAGGCGCCGGGTGGTTGATGGACCAGTCTGAGCTGAGCCCCCAGCGCTTGGCCACCTGGCTGCAGTCCTGCGACCGGGCTACTTTGCTGGCGCATGCCGTAGCCGCCAAAGCGCTGCAGCAGGTGCACGCCACCGACGCAATCGTCGCCGCTTGCGAGGAGATTGCGGCATGAAGCACGCCATCCAACACATTCACTTCGTCGGTATCGGCGGCTCGGGCATGTCGGGCATTGCCGAAATATTGCACAACCTGGGCTACACCATCTCGGGCTCGGACCTGGCTGACAGCGCAACGCTGCGCCGCCTGGCTTCGCTGGGCATCCAAACCCACGTAGGCCACGACGCGGCGCACGTGGCCCGGGCCCACGCGGTGGTCACATCGACTGCGGTGCAGGCCGGCAACCCGGAGGTGCTGCGCGCGCGGGAACTGCGTATTCCGGTGGTGCCACGCGCTCTGATGCTGGCCGAGCTGATGCGCCTCAAGCAAGGTATTGCCATCGCGGGCACCCACGGCAAAACCACCACCACCAGCTTGGTCGCCAGTGTGCTGGCGCAGGCCGGTCTGGACCCGACCTTTGTGATCGGTGGGCGGCTCAACAGCGCGGGCGCCAACGCGCGGCTGGGCAGCGGCAACTACATCGTGGTCGAGGCAGACGAGTCTGACGCGTCTTTCCTCAACCTGCTGCCGGTGATGGCAGTGGTAACCAACATCGACTCTGACCACATGGAGACTTACGGCCACGACTTTGGGCGCCTGCAGCAAGCGTTTGTCGACTTTTTGCACCGCATGCCGTTTTATGGCACCGCCATCTTGTGCACCGATGACCCGGCCGTACGCGCCATCGTGGACCAGGTGACCTGCCCGATCACCAGCTACGGCTTTGACGAGGGCGCCCAGGTGCGCGCCGTGGACGTGCGCGCCGTGGACGGACAAATGCACTTCACCGTGCAACGGCGCAACGGCGTCACCCTACCTGACATGGAGGTGGTGCTCAACCTGCCGGGGCGCCACAACGTTCTCAACGCCTTGTCGGCCATTGCGGTGGCGGTCGAGCTCAATATTGACGACGCCGCAGTGCAAACCGCACTGGCCGAGTTCAAAGGCGTCGGTCGGCGTTTCCAGCGCTACGGCGACCACGCGCTGGCCCAGGGCGGCATGGTCACCGTGGTGGACGACTACGGCCACCATCCGGTAGAAATGGCGGCCACCCTGGCCGCCGCGCGCGGGGCTTTTCCGGGTCGGCGACTGGTGCTGGCTTTTCAGCCCCACCGCTACACCCGCACGCGCGACTGCTTTGAAGACTTCGTCAAGGTCATGGGTCAAGCCGACGCGGTGCTGCTGGCCGAGGTCTACGCCGCAGGCGAAGCGCCCGTGGTAGCCGCCGACGGCCGCGCCCTAGCCCGCGCCCTGCGCGTGGCGGGCAAGTTAGAACCGGTGTTTGTCGACGACATCCACGCCATGGCCGCTGCTGCCGTGGCCAATGCCCAGAGCGGCGACGTGCTGCTGTGCATGGGAGCCGGATCGATCAGTGCGGTGCCCGCCAAGGTGGTGGAGCTGCTGCAGGCCCAGACCAGCGCAAACGGAGGCACGCGATGAGCGCGCACGCCTTCGGCAAAGTGGCCGTGCTGATGGGCGGAGCGTCGGCTGAACGCGAGATCTCCCTTTTGTCTGGCAATGGGGTGCTGCAAGCGCTGCGCTCCCAGGGTGTGGACGCCCATGCCTTTGACCCCGCCGAGCGCGAACTCTGGACGCTCAAGGCCCAGGGCTTCAGCCGCTGCTTTATCGCCTTGCACGGTCGCTTTGGCGAAGACGGCACCATTCAGGGCGCGCTGGAGCTGATGGGCATTCCCTACACCGGCTCGGGCGTGATGGCGTCGAGCATGGCCATGGACAAAGTGATGACCAAGCGCCTGTGGAACGCTGAGGGCCTGCCCACGCCGCGCTCCTGTGTCCTCGGCCCCGACCAACGCAGCGCGGTGGACTTGGAGCGCGTACTGGCAACCCTCGAGCTACCGCTGATCGTGAAACCGCCGCACGAAGGCTCCTCCATTGGCATCACCAAAGTCACGCAGGCCGAGCAACTGGCCCCCGCGCTGGCCTTGGCTACGCAATACGAGCCCGAAGTCATGTGCGAGGAATTCATTGTGGGCGAGGAAGTGACCTGCCCGGTGATCGGCAGCGGTGCGCTCGCCACTGCGTTGCCGGTGGTGCGCATTCAGGCGCCCGATGGCGCTTACGACTACCAAAACAAATACTTTACCGACGCTGTGTCCTACCTTTGCCCCAGCGGCCTGCCTGCGGCTGAAGAGGCCGATATCGCGCGCATCGTGTTGGCCGCCTACCGCAGCCTGGGTTGCCGGGGCTGGGGCCGGGCGGACCTGATGATTCGCGCGGGCGACCGCAAGCCCTTTTTGCTGGAAATGAACACCTCGCCGGGCATGACTGGCCACTCGCTGGTGCCCATGTCGGCCCGCGCCCAGGGCATCAGCTACGAGGACTTGTGCCTGCGTCTGCTGGGCTTGGCCGGGTTGGACACCCATGCCACCGACCGGAGTGCGCCATGAACCGCAGTGAAGAAACTGGGTTCGACGTGCGCATCATGAACGCCGCCACGGTGCTCTTGCTGCTGGTGTTTTGCGCTTCACTGGCGCTGGCCATCATGCGCTGGGTGGCCAACCGTTCGGCGTTTTCTCTGCAAGGCATTACGGTGCTGGGCGATACCAGCCACAGCAATGCGCCCACCGTGCGGGCCCACGTGGTCTCGCGGGTAAAGGGTTCATTTTTCACCGTCAACCTAGGTCAGACGCGCGAGGTATTTGAGACCATGCCCTGGGTACGCAAGGCCGTGGTGCACCGCGACTTCCCCAACCGCCTGCGGGTGCAACTGCAAGAGCACCGGGCCGCCGCTTTCTGGGGCGAGGAGAGCGAGCCGCGGCTTCTCAACAGCTTTGGCGAGGTGTTCGATGCCAATGTTGCCGAAGTGGAACAAGAGGGCCTGCCGCGCCTGAACGGGCCGCAGGGCCAAAGCGGCTCGGTGCTGGCCACCTACCGGGCCTTGGAGCCGCAGTTTTCGGCCATGAACCTCGCAGTTGACGCCCTAGAGCTCACCAACCAGGGCAGCTGGCGCATTGTGCTCAACGGTGGGGCGGTGATCGAAGCCGGACGCGGGGACCTGGAAGAGGTCGGAAACCGCACCCGCAATTTCTTGAAAACCTTGACCCGCGTCGTGGCCCGCTACGACCGGCCGCTGAGCGCGCTGGAAACCGCCGATCTGCGCCATGAAAACGGTTACGCCATTCGCTTGCGCGGGGTTAGCACCCTGGTAAGCCCCAGTCCCATCCATTAAAGATTAACGAAGCAGGTACGCACCATGGCCCGAGAATACAAAGACTTAGTCGTCGGTTTAGACATCGGCACCGCCAAGGTGATGGCGGTTGTGGCCGAGGTGTTGCCCGGCGGCACCTTGCGCTTGGCGGGCTTTGGCTCGGCGCCGAGCAACGGTCTCAAACTCGGGGTGGTGGTCAATATTGACGCCACGCTGCACCGCATCCAGCAGGCGCTCAAAGAAGCCGAGCTGATGGCCGACTGCAAGATCACCCGGGTCTACACCGGCATCACAGGCAGCCACATCCGCGGCATCAACTCCAGCGGCATGGTGGCCATCAAGGACCGCGAGGTCACCCAAGCCGACGTCACCCGTGTGGTGGAAACCGCCAAGGCCATTCATATCTCCAGCGACCAGCGCCTGTTGCTGGTCGAGCCGCAAGAGTTCATCATCGACGGCCAGGACGTTAAAGAGCCTATCGGCATGAGTGGCATGCGCTTGGAGGCCAAGGTGCACATCGTGACCGGGGCCCAAAGCGCGGCGGAAAACATCATCAAATGCGTGCGCCGCTGCGGCCTGGAAGTAGAGCAGTTGATGCTCAACCCGTTGGCGTCGAGCCTGTCGGTGCTGACCGAAGACGAGCGCGAACTCGGCGTGGCGCTGGTCGATATTGGCGCAGGCACCACCGACATCGCCATCTTCACCAACGGCGCCATTCGCCACACCGCCGTGATCCCGATTGCCGGGGACCTGATCACCAGCGACATCGCCATGGCGCTGCGCACCCCAACCAAGGACGCCGAAGAGATCAAGGTCGAAAGCGGCCACGCCAAACAAATACTGGTGGACCCCGATGTGCAGGTCGAAGTGCCTGGCCTGGGCGACCGCAGCCCGCGCATGCTCAGCCGCCAGGCGCTGGCCGGTGTCATTGAGCCGCGCATTGAGGAAATTTTCACCCTGGTCAACCAGGTGATGCGCGAGTCGGGCTTTGAAGAAGTGCTGTCCTCGGGCATCGTGCTCACGGGCGGAAGCTGTGTCATGCCCGGCATGGTTGAGTTGGGGGAAGACATTTTTCTCAAACCCGTGCGCAGGGGCATTCCGCTGTACAGCGGCGCCCTAGCCGACATGGTGGCCCAGCCCCGCGCTGCCACCGTGATGGGCTTTTTGGAAGAAGCCCGCATCGCACGCATGCGGGGCATCAAGGTGGCGCAAAAGGGCGGCTCGGTCAAGAGCGCTTTTGGCCAGATCCGTGATTTTTTTGCTGGGAACTTTTAAATGCACCACCTCCACGCTCTGCACCGTTTGCAATTGCGCCCGGCCCTGTTTTTATGGATGGCGCGTGCCGGGCCACCAAGACGATGTCCCCACCGCAACCCTTCACCCGTTTATTTTTTCGTACGTAAAACCACTAGGAGCACCGAATGTCCATCGAATTAATTGAAGAAGAAATTTTTAACCAAGGCACCTTGATTAAAGTCACTGGTGTGGGCGGCGGCGGCAACGCGGTGGAATACATGATCCAGTCCTCGGTAACCGGCGTGGAATTCATCTGCGCCAACACCGATGCACAGGCGCTCAACCGCAGCTCAGCACACAAGACCATCCAGCTGGGCGAAACCGGCCTGGGTGCCGGCAGCAAACCGGCCAAGGGCCGCGCCGCAGCCGAATTGGCCGAGGCCGACATTCGCAGCGCCATTGAGGGCGCCAATATGCTGTTTATCACGGCCGGCATGGGCGGTGGAACCGGCACGGGCGCCGCACCCATCATTGCGCGGGTGGCCAAGGAAATGGGTATCTTGACTGTGGGCGTGGTGACCAAGCCCTTCGAGTTTGAGGGCGGTCCGCGGATGAAAAACGCCGACGAAGGCTTGGCCGAACTCGAAGCCAATGTGGACTCGCTCATCGTCGTACTTAACGACAAGCTGCTCGAAGTTCTGGGCGACGAAATCAGCCAGGACGAGGCCTTTGCCTACGCCAACGACGTGCTCAAAAACGCTGTGGGCGGCATTGCCGAAATCATCAACGTGCCTGGCCATGTGAACGTCGACTTTGAGGACGTTCGCACCGTCATGGGTGAACCCGGCAAAGCCATGATGGGCACGGCGCTGGCACGCGGCCCGGACCGCGCGCGCATCGCCGCCGAACAGGCGGTGGCCTGCCCGCTGCTCGAAGGCATCGACCTCTCGGGTGCCAAGGGCGTGCTGGTACTGATCACGGCGGCCAAGGGTTCGCTCAAACTCAGCGAATCCAAGTTGGCGATGAACACGATTCGGGAATATGCCTCGGCCGAAGCCCACGTTATTTACGGCACCGCCTACGACGACTCGCTGGGTGACGAGGTGCGTGTCACGGTTGTGGCCACCGGCCTGAGCCGCCCCATACACCGTCGCACTGCGCCTCCACTGCAAGTGCTGCGCACGGGTACCGACAACATGCCCATCAACTACCCGCCACTCAACACCAACCTAGGCAACCGCAACGGCGTCGCCTCGGCAAACGCAGGCACCAGCGCCTCCATGGGTGGCACGGGCACGGCATCAGGTTCGGGCCAAACCGACTACGGCACCATGGCCACCCCGGCCGTCTGGCGCGGTGGCCGCACGTCGGCTGCGCAAAAAGTGGACGCGCTGTCGAGCGGCGGCATGGACGACTACGAAATCCCGGCGTTCTTGCGCAAGCAGGCCGATTGAGGGTAGTGCCCCCACGCTTGTCACTGCGTGTAATGCGCTACCCCCCGAGGGGGTGAATTCCCCTTGGGGCGGCCCGGCGGGGAATTGCCGCCCCCACGCTTGTCGCTGCGCGTACTGCGCTGCCCCCCGAGGGGGTGAATTCCCCTTGGGGCGGCCCGGCGGGGAATTGCCGCCCCCACGCTTGTCATCTAGTTCATAGCGCGGGCCCTTCGGGGCCCACGCTACTTTTACAATCCACACGTGCTTCAACAAAGAACCCTCAAATCCATTACCCGCGCTGTCGGCGTCGGGCTGCACAGCGGTCAGCGGGTGGAGATCACCTTGCGCCCGGCCGCGCCCAACACGGGCATCGTGTTTCGGCGCGTTGATTTGCCCCACCCGGTGGACATCAAGGTGAGCACCGAGGCGGTGTCCGACACCCGGCTGGCGTCCACCTTGTCGGCGGGCGGCGCTAAGGTGCACACGGTGGAGCATCTGATGTCGGCCTGCGCCGGCTTGGGCGTGGACAATATGGTGGTGGACATCACCGCAGAAGAGGTGCCCATCCTGGACGGCTCGGCCGCTTCCTTTGTTTTTCTGCTGCAAAGCGCGGGCATTGAGATGCAAAACGCGCCGCGCCGTTTTGTCCGCCTCAAGGCACCGATCACCGTGCGCGAGGGCGCTCCGGGCAACGAGAAATGGGCGACGCTGGAGCCTTTTCACGGTTTTAAGCTGAGCTTTGAGATTGACTTCAACCACCCGGCCGTCGACTCCACCGGCCAGCGCGTGGAGTTTGACCTGAGCGTGGGCTCCTACGCACGTGACATCGCCCGGGCCCGCACCTTTGGCTTTACCAAAGACGTGGAAATGATGCGCGCCAACGGCCTGGCCTTGGGCGGCGGCCTGGACAACGCCATCGTGATGGACGACTACAAGGTACTCAATTCCGACGGGCTGCGCTACGACGACGAGTTCGTCAAACACAAAATTCTCGACGCCATGGGCGACCTGTACATCGTGGGCATGCCGCTGTTGGCGCATTACCGCGCACACCGCTCCGGCCACGCACTCAACAACCGCTTGCTGCGCCAGCTACAAGCCCAGCCCGAGGCCTGGGAAGTGGTCACGTTTGAAGAGGAGCGCAGGGCACCAGCGGGCTTTGCGGAGCTAGCGCCGCAGTGGTAGGGAGGCGTCCGGTCGCAGACTAGCGGCTGCGCCCGGCCTTGTAGCTTCCTGCCCCGGCCCCAAGACCATCGGCCTGGGCCATACGCGCCATTGCGGCGCCCGCATGCGCATGCGTGATGGCCAAACCCAAGGCGTCGGCCGCGTCGGGCCCCGGCAAACCGGGTAGGCTCAAGAGGCGGCGCACCATCTCCTGAACTTGCGTTTTGTCTGCACGGCCGTAACCCACCACAGCCTGCTTCATTTGCAGCGCGGTGTATTCGGCCACCGGCAAATGGGCATGCACCAGCGCCGTCACCAGCGCGCCGCGCGCTTGGCCTAAGAGCAGTGTGGACTGCGGGTTGACGTTGACAAAAACGATCTCGATCGACGCGCAGTCGGGCCGGTAGCGCTCCACCACCTCGCCCACGCCGTCAAACAGCACCTTCAGGCGCGCGGGCAGGGCTTTGGTATCGAGCTGGTGGGTGGTAATGGTGCCACTGGCCACGTAGCGCAAGGCGGCGCCCTCTTGGTCAATAACGCCAAAGCCAGTGGTGCGCAAACCGGGGTCAATGCCCAAGATTCTCATGGCGGGCCCTGGCTCATGGCAAGCGGGCCTCACCCATGCGCGCAACAATCACCTGCGCGCGGTCACTGAGGTATTCAGAATTGGGCAGCTTTTCAAAGTACCGGGGCCGGGGCAGCATGACGACCAAGCGTGCCGCCTCAAATGGCGTGAGTTGGGTGCAGCTCTTGCGGTAGTAATGCCGCGCCGCCGCCTCTGCCCCGAAAACGCCCTCGCCCCACTCCACATGGTTGAGGTAAATTTCCAAAATCCTTTGTTTGCTTAAAAAACGCTCCAGCATCATGGTCAGCACCAGTTCCTGCCCCTTGCGCAGTAGGGTGCGTTCACCCGACAAGAAGAGGTTTTTTGCCAGCTGCTGCGTGACAGTGGAGCCGCCCACCACCTTGGGCGCTCGCTGCTTGGCGCTTGGTGCCTGGCTAGAGGCGCGTTGCTCGGCGCGGTCCTGGGCTTTGGCATTTTTGACCCAGGCTTTTTCCAGCGCCGCCCAGTCAACGCCATCGTGCTGGCTAAAGCCGTCGTCCTCTGACGCAATCACGGCGCGCTTGAGCTGGTCGCTGATGCTGGCGTAGTCGCGCCACTCCTGGCGCCAGCGCAGCACGGGTTTGGCCTGCACAATCTGCCATGCCTGCGAGCGCTCAAACGCGCTGGACTCGGGGTTAATCCAGGCCATGGCAGCGATGCGCAATGCAAAGTACAGCTGCAAGGACAGCAAAGCCAAGGCGGTCAGTAGGAGCAAGCGGACCAGCGCTTTCATTGCGGCACCATCGCTTGGGTTTTCAGCGTTTCATCGCGGGTGAAGGTGAACTGAGAAACCACCACCAACTGGTCGACGGTTTTGCGCATGGCCTGGCTAAAGCGGCCAAAGGGCCCGGCCGCGCGCGCAATATCTTTGGCCACACCGTCCAGTGCGCGATTGCCAGAACTGCGTACCACCTCGGCCTCCAAGACCTCGCCGGTGTGGTTGACCGTGACAATCATGGTCAAGGTCCCGTAGAGTTTGCTGCCGTTTTTCTCTGGGAAATGGGACGTTCCCCGCTCCTCAATGGCGCGGCGCATGGTGTCGTAATAGGCCGCATAAACCGCCTCGCGCACCGCGGGGCTGACGTAGCGTTTGCGCGGACGTGCGTTTTCGGCGTTGATGCGCTTCTCGATGGTTGCGAGCAGCTTGACCATTTGGCGGCGTTTAACTTCAAGCGCCTCCTTTTCCTGCGGTGTGTTGGCGCTGCTGGCCTGCAAGTCGCTTAAAGCAGTTATTTGTTCCTTGACACGGGAGAGGAGCACGTTTTGCTGCTGCTGCAGATTTTGTTTGGCCGCTGCAGTCAGCTGGGCCGATGGGTCGCCGTCTTGCTCGTTCTCTGAGGCTGCGACGATGCTGCTGGCCATTCCACGATCGGCCTGGCCGCCACCGGCTAGCGAGGCCTGCGCCACGGCCTGGGCCTGCTCGGGCGGCTCCTCGCTGCGGGCGTTGATCAATACCACCTCCAGCGGCGCATCTTGCGTCAAACGATCAAAGGCCTGGGGATCGACAAAGCGCACCGCAAGCACCGCCGCGTGCAGACCCACGGACACCAGCAGTGCGCGCTGGAACAGGCTGACATTGCGCCACCGCTGCACGACTGTGAGGCCTGTCATCCGAGCAGCTCCTAAGGGCTCGCCACCAGCGGCGCCTCGTTCACATCCACCGCAATCACGATAGGACCAGCGACTTCTTCGTCCTGCTCGTCTTGCAGGTCGGCATCGGGTGCGCCATCGTTGGCGTCGACCAGCAGCGTGTCCAGGCGCTCTACCACCGTGCCGTGGATATCCAGCGTAATGAGGTCCATCTCACCCAAGCGCACCCGCACCCGCGCGCCGCGCGGCAAGTCTTGTGCGCCCATCACGGGCAACACCAGCGGCAGCGTGTCGGCGCGCACCATGTTGTCCTTGAACACGCAGCAATCCAACTCCAACACTGCGTTTTGCTGCAGGTATTTGAGCGTCCAAAATCGTTCCATGGCGCCCTGGTA
>CANHZG010000026.1 GCA_947464995.1 Comamonadaceae bacterium
AAATAGCACCTCGACAAAATCATCTGGGCGATGATGTTAGTGCCGGGTTTGTTGGTGGGGGTGGGGGCTTGGCGGGCGCGGCGTATGCCAGTGGTATAGCACGGGCGAAACCGGCGGTGACCGTTCGCTATGCTGCACACCTATGCATCCAAAAACCAGGCGCGTGTTCCAGGCGGTTCTCTACGAGGCGGTCGCGGTGGCCTTTGTGGGGCCGGTGCTGGGACTTTTGTTTTTGCAGCCGCTGGCGTCCGCTGTGGGCCTGGCAGTGTGCATGTCCTTGGTCGCGCTGGCCTGGAACTACGTTTTTAACGGCTGGTTTGAGGCCTGGGAGGCGCGCCAGACGGTGCGCGGCCGGTCGCTGCGGCGGCGCCTGGCGCACGGCGTGGGCTTTGAAGGCGGCTTGGTGATCATGCTGGTGCCGATCATGGCCTGGTGGATGAACACCACGCTGTGGGTTGCGCTCATAGCGGACCTGGGTATTTTGGGGTTTTTCTTCGTCTATGCAGTGGCGTTTACCTGGACGTTTGACCGGATCTTTGGCTTGCCACAGTCTGCGTCGCCAGTGGCGGCTGTCCCACAGGTCGCGCCGCCGCCTTAAGGGCCTGTGGCATCTAACGCGTTACTAGCCTATGGTGCGGCTGCGTGCCAGCGGCGGATTCTTACCAAAGTAGCCCAGCAGCCCGCGCATCAGCGCATCGGCCAACTGGATTTGAAATTCTTCGCTGTTGAGCTTGCGTTCCTCCGCCGGGTTGCTGATAAAGGCGGCCTCGACCAGCACACTGGGTATGTCGGGCGCCTTGAGCACGGCAAACGAGGCCTGTTCTACCTGCCCTTTGTGCAGCTTGCCCACGCGCCCCACCTCGCCTAAAAGTGTGCCGCCCAACTTGAGGCTGTCCACAATTTGCGCCGTGGTGCTCATGTCCAGCAGCGTGCTTTGCAGCTCAATGCCCTTGGCCTTGACGTTGACCCCGCCGATCAAGTCGGCCTTGTTTTCCTTGGCCGCCATCCAGCGCGCTGCGCTGCTCGACGCCCCGCCCTGGCTGAGTGCAAACACGCTGGCGCCCTGCGGTTCGGGGGTGAAAAACGCGTCGGCGTGCAGGCTGACAAACAGGTCGGCCTGTACCCGGCGCGCCTTTTGCACCCGCACATGAAGGGGCACAAAATAATCGGCGTCGCGCGTTAAAAAGGCGCGCATGGGGGCGCCCTTGACGCTGGCGGCGTTGATGCGGTCGCGCAGCAAAAAGGCGAGTTTCAGCACCACGTCTTTCTCTTGCGTGCCGCCCGGGCCAATGGCGCCTGGGTCCTCGCCGCCGTGGCCGGGGTCCAAGGCGATGATGATGAGCCGGTCGGTGCTTAAGTAGGATGGGCCTTGCGTCAAGTTGGCTCCTGGGCTGGCGGGCCCCGAAGTGACTGCGGCAGGCGGCGGCGGGGTTTCAGGCGCTTTGGCCAGCCGCTGTGCCACCAGCTCGCCCAGCGGGTCGCTGGCCGCCGGTGCGGAGGCGCCAGACGCTGGTTTTGGCTGCGCAATTTGTGCCACCAGCGCGTCCAGCGGATCGATATTGCGCAGCGGGTACAGGTCCAGCACCAACCGGTGCTGGTAGGCGGCTACCGGCGCCAGGGTGAACATTTGCGGACGTACGCCTTGCTTAAGGTCAATCACCAGACGCACCACGTCGGCTGAATACTGGCCCACGCGAACGCCGTCGATGTTGGGGTCGTCGGCCTTGACCTTGGCCACCAATTCTTTGAGGGCCGGGTTGAGCGTCACCCCGGCAATATCCACTGCCAGACGTGGCGGGCTGGTCACCAGCGTTTGGGTGGCGATCAGGGCTGTGTCGGACTCAATGGTTACGCGCGAATACTCTGGCGCGGGCCAGACACGCACGGTCAGGATGGTGGCGTTTTGGGCCCCCAGCACGCTGCGTTGCAGCAGGCCCAGCGTGAGTACCAGTGCACCTCGCTGCACCAGGCTGCGCCGCCTCATGCCAGTGCGCCCTCGATGCCCAGGCCGCGCAGCAAACCCGCGCCGGTGGGTGTGTGGGCCACCAGCGTGGCCTGGCGCGCGCCGTCGCACAGGGTGCTTATGCTGATGTCCAGGTCCATCACTGGCAGCACCTGGGCGGCTTTTTCCGGCCACTCGGCCAGCTTGAGGCCAGGGCTGGCAAAGATGTCTCTAAAACCGGCGTCTTCCCATTCGCGGGCGTCGCTAAAGCGGTAAAAGTCAAAGTGCCAGATGTTCAGGCCCGGCAATTCGTAGGGTTCGACCACCGCGTAGGTGGGGCTTTTCACCCGCCCTTGCACGCCCAAGGCGCGCAGCAGGTGGCGCACCAGCGTGGTTTTGCCTGCGCCCAAGTCGCCGTGCAGGGCGATAAAGGCGCGTGCCAGCCCTGGCTGGCGCGCCAGCCGGGCCGCAAAGGCCTCGGTGGCCGCCTCATCGGGCCAGCCCAGTGTCAGAGGTGGGGTTTTTACAATCACGGGGTGAATATCCATAACGCGCAGACTAGCACTCCAAAAGACGGGCTGGCGAAAAGCCCTAAACAAGCTGCTGCTTTGCTCGCGCAACTGCAGTTGTGGGGCCAGGCCCTGGGATTCTCCCAAATTGGTGTGGCCGGCGTGGACTTGGCGAGCGCCGAGCCCGGCCTGCTGGCTTGGCTGGCGAACGGTTTTCATGGCGACATGGACTACATGCAGCGCCACGGCCTCAAGCGCGCGCGTCCGGCCGAACTGGTGCCCGGCACGCTGAGCGTCATCACCGCCCGCATGGACTACCTGCCGCGCAACACGCCCGAGGGTTGGCAGCAGGTGGAGTTCGACCGCCTGAATCGCCCCGACACCGGCACGGTTTCGCTGTACGCGCGGGGGCGGGACTACCACAAGGTGATGCGCAGCCGCCTGCAACAGCTGGCTGAAAAACTAGCCGCGCACTTGGGGCCGCTCGGCCACCGCGCCTTTACCGATTCGGCCCCGGCTCTGGAGGCCGAGCTCGCTACCCGCAGCGGCCAGGGCTGGCGCGGCAAACACACGCTGGTGCTCAACCGGGAGGCCGGGTCCATGTTCTTTTTGGGCGAGATTTATGTGGATGTGGCGCTGCAGCCCACGGCGCCGGTGGAGCCGCATTGCGGTACTTGCAATGCCTGCATGGTCGCCTGTCCCACGCAAGCCATCGTGGCACCTTACCAGTTGGACGCACGGCGCTGCATCTCCTACCTGACCATTGAACACGTGGGAGCGATTGCGCCCGAACTGCGCCCCTTGATGGGGAACCGCATCTACGGATGTGACGACTGCCAGCTGGCTTGCCCCTGGAACAAGTTTGCCCAGGTCAGCCGCCTGGCCGACTTTGACGAGCGTGCGGGCCTGAACGGCCAAACCCTGGCCGCGCTCTTGGACTGGACCGAGGCCGAATTTTTAAAGCGCACCGAAGGCAGTCCCATCCGGCGCATCGGCCACGCGCGCTGGCTGCGCAATGTGGCGGTGGCCGCGGGCAATGCGCTGGCCGCGGGGCAGGGCGGGGAGGGGTTGCGCGCTGCCTTGGAGCGCAGGCTCAGTGGCCAAAGCGAGCTGGTGCATGAGCACGCGGCCTGGGCTTTGGCGCAGGCACCGCGAAGCGCCTAAAGCCTCACACCGCGTACAAAGGCCGCAAGACCCCCAGCGAAAACGCCAAGCTGAGTATCCCCAGCAGCGTAGACAAAGAGACCAGACTGGCCACATACGACCCGTCAAAGCCCATTTTGCTGGCCAGCACGTAGCAGCTAGCAGCGGTGGGCAAGGCGGCGTAAGCAAACAATATGGTGGCCTGCGAGTGGCTCAGGCCAAAAGCGTAGGCGGCTGCCAGCGCCACCAGGGGCAGCAACAAATGGCGAATCGCCAGCACCGACACGGCCAATGTCTTGGCCCGGACAAGGGCGCCGAGTTGCATGCCCGCGCCCGCTGCCATCAGGCCCAGCGCCAGCGCCGACCCGCCCACGCGGTTAAACGTCGGCGCCAGCCAGTCGGCCATGCCGATGCCGGCCAGGTTGGCCACCAGGCCCGAGACGGTGGCAAAAATCAGCGGGTTGCGTAGCAGCTCGGCGGCCATGCCGCGCGACCCTGCGCGTGCCATGGGCCAGACGGCGGCGATGTTGGCCAGAGGCACGCACACGCCGATCAGCACCGCAATTTCGAGCGCCCCTGCAGGCCCGGCCAGGCGCTCAGCCAGAGCCAGCCCGATAAATGAGTTGAAACGAAACGCCACCTGGGCCGAGGCAGCGTGCTCGCGAGGTGCCATGTGGTGTTTGAGCCAGGGCAGCAGGGGCAGCGCATACGCCAGCGCAACGCCTACCGCCATCACGCTCCAGCCAGCGCCCACCAGTTTGGAAGCCGTGCCCAGGTCCAGCGGGCTTTTGATGATGGAGTGAAACAACAGCGCGGGAAACAGCAGGTAGTACACCAGCGCGTCCACCTGACTCCAGACGCTGCGGTTCAAGGGGGTGAATTTGCAGACCAGGTAGCCCAGCAAGATCAAGGAAAACTCGGGGATCAACAAAGTGGCGTAATTCACCCGCGCAGGATAGCAGCCAGGCGGGTGCGGCGCTCCATCGTTCGCTGGTGGCTTTGGGCGCAGAGGTACCATTGACGTGTCTCACATTCCAACCCAGGAGCTCACTATGCAGTACCGCCGCCTCATTCTTGCCAGCCTTCTGGCCGCCAGTTTTGCCCCCTTTCAGGTCGCTTTTGCCCAGGCCTATCCGACCAAGGTCATCAAGCTGCAAGTGCCTTTTGCACCGGGTGGCACGACGGACATCATTGCGCGCGTGTTGTCTGAGCCCCTGGGCAAAGCCTTGGGCCAAAACGTGGTAGTGGAAAACAAGGCCGGAGGCGGCGGCGTGGTGGGTGCCAACGAGACTGCCAAGGCCATACCAGACGGTTATTCCTTGGGCATGGCCACGGTGTCCACGGTGGCGGCCAACCCGGCCATCAATCCCAAGATGCCCTACAACTCCATGACCGACTTCACGCCCATCATCAACGTGGCGGCCACGCCCAATGTGATCGCGGTGCACCCCAACTTTCCGGCTAAAGATTACAAGGGCTTTGTCGCTGAGCTCAAAAAGAATCCTGGTCAGCACTCGTATTCGTCCTCGGGCACGGGCGGCATTGGCCACTTGCAAATGGAGCTTTACAAAAACCTGGCCGGTGTGTTTATTACCCACATCCCCTACCGGGGTGCTGGCCCTGCGCTGAACGACACAGTGGCCGGCCAAGTCCCGATGACTTTTGACAACCTTCCCTCGGCCTTGCCTTTTATTCAAAGCGGAAAACTCATCGCCATTGCAGTGGCTGCGCCCCAGCGCCTGAGCCAGTTGCCCAACGTGCCCACCTTCAAAGAGCTGGGGTTGGAGCCGGTGAACCGGATGGCCTTTTATGGCATTTACGGCCCCAAGGGCTTACCCAAAGAGGTGGTCGACAAAGTGAACGCCGCTGTGCGCAAAGCGCTGGAAGACCCGGCGGTGAAAAAACGCATTGAAGACACTGGCTCCATCGTCATCGCCAACTCGCCAGAGCAGTTTTCCGAGCAGATCCGGGCCGAGTACGCCGTCTACAAGCAGGTGGTGGAGTCGGCCAAGCTGCGACTGGATTGAGTTTGCGCAAACCGGGCGCCCAATTAAAGGCCGCGCCTGCTGGCCTGGAAGTGGCGCAAGCCAGCGATGAATCCATCGACGCGTTCATCGACGCGCTATGGCTGGAAGAAGGCCTTTCGCGCAACACCCTGGAAGCCTACCGGCGTGACCTTAAGCAATTGCTCGCCCACCGGGAGACCTCCAGTTTGTTGGTCTGCACCGAGGCGGATCTGCAGGTCTATTTCTCCGCCCGCCACGCCACCACCAAGGCCACGAGCGCCAACCGGCGGCTGACCGTGTTCAAGCGCTACTTTCGCTGGGCGCTGCGAGAAGGCCGCATCTCCACTGACCCCACGCTCAAGCTCCTGGCGGCTAAACAGGCCTTGCGCGTGCCCAAAAGCCTGAGCGAGGCGCAGGTCGAAGCCCTGCTGGCTGCGCCCGACGTGTCCACCGCCCTGGGCGTGCGTGACCGCACCATGCTGGAACTGATGTACGCCAGCGGCTTGCGCGTGAGCGAACTCGTCAGCCTCAAAACACTCAACCTGGGCCTAAACGACAACGTGCTACGCGTATTGGGCAAGGGCGCCAAGGAGCGTCTGGTGCCTTTTGGTGAGGTGGCCAGCCAATGGCTGCGCCAGTATCTGGCCAGCGCACGCCCCGCGCTGCTCTCGGGCAAGCAGACCGACGATTTGTTTGTCACCACCAAGGGTGCGCAGGCCGGCAGCGCCATGTCGCGGGTGATGTTTTGGATGGTGGTCAAGAAATACGCGCTGGCGGCGGGTATTCGCTCGGCCCTCTCGCCGCACACCTTGCGCCACGCGTTTGCCACGCATTTGCTCAACCATGGTGCCGATTTGCGGGCCGTGCAGTTGCTGCTGGGCCACGCCGATATATCCACGACCACCATTTACACCCATGTGGCGCGCGAGCGGCTGGCGCAGTTGCACGCGGCGCACCATCCGAGGGGCTGAGCGCTGAACCGGTGGTCGGTGGTGCCCAAGGCGAATTTCCCCACTCTCTCCCCCAACCCCTCTCTCGCCCAGCGGGCGAGAGAGGGGGGCCAACAGCCACATTTGGTTTCGTCGCGTCGGCTAGCCTTCTACTGGCGTGGCGCCCGCCTGCGCGTGGCATACGGCTGTCGGCCAGCGATCCACAAAAGTGGCCCGTGGTGCCCTAGCAGGGGCGACGAAACCAAATGTGGCTGTTAGCTCCCCCTCTCCTCACCGCCGGGGGGGAGAGGGGGCTGGGGGGTGTGGCGGGGCAAAAACCCCCGTCCGTGTAAAGAGGGCGGCTGGAGGGACTGGGGGAAAGAAAAAGTTAAGGTGAAAGTTCCTTGCGCGCAGCAGGCAGGCGCCACATGCCAGTCGATAGCGTGGTGCCCAACACAATCACCAGGCCGCAGACCAGCATCCACGGCGTGACTGCCTCGTCTAACAAGAGCACGCCGTACACAATGGCAAACACCGGAATGGCGAAGGTCACCGAAAGCGCTTTGGCCGGCCCTGCCCGTTCAATGAGCCGGAAAAACAGGATATAGGCCAAGCCCGTGCATAGCACCCCCAGTGCCAGTATCGCGCCCCAGGCCGTGAGGGACACCTCCTGCGTGGGCCAATACCACCAGGTCAGCGGTCCCAACGCAAGCGCCGCGCCCAGTTGGCTGCCGGTAGACGACACCAAGGACGGCAAACCGGCCAAGTAGCGCTTGGTAAAACTGGCCGAAAGCCCGTAGCAAAGGCAAGCAAACAGGCAGGCCAGTACGCCCCAGCCGCTGGACAAACCCGACGCGTCGGGCCGAAAGCTGGCCTTGTCCCAGGCCAGCATGCCCACGCCCACGAAGCCGATTACCAAGCCCACCATACGCGAACCGCTGGGCCGGTCCTTGAGCCAGGCCCAGGCAATCGCCGCCCCAAACAAGGGCACCGTGGCATTGAGCAGCGAGGACAGGCCGATGGTGATCGACTGCAGCGCAAACGACAGGCAGACAAAGGGAATGGCCGAATTGCTAATGCCAACCAAAAACACCAGCTTCCAATGCTGGCGCAGCGTGGCCGCGTGGCCGCGTGCCACCAAGATGGGCAGCAAAAACAGCGTTGCTATGCACACCCGCAGTCCGGCGGTGACCACCGGCCCGAAGGCCACGGTGCCGATGCGCATAAACAAAAAAGAGGCACCCCAAATGGCTGCAAGCGCCACAAACTCGGGAATCCAGGAGGCGGGGCGCAGCGAGGCAGGGTTCAAACCGTTCTTTCAAGTTGTAGCAGGGCCGCTTTGCGGTCCAGCCCGCCAGCATAGCCGGTGAGCGCGCCGCCCGCACCCAGCACGCGGTGGCAGGGCACGACGATGGAAATCGGGTTGCGCCCGATGGCCGCAGCCACGGCGCGCACGGCCAAGGGTTGGTCGATGCGCCGGGCCAGCGCGCCGTAGGTGGTGGTGGCTCCCGGCGTGATGTCTAACAAGGCGCGCCACACCACTTGCTGAAACCGGGTGCCACGATTGAAGTCCAGCGGCAGATCGAACAGTCTGCGTCGTTTGGAAAAGTATTCGGCCAGTTGCTCGGCGGCTTGGCGCAGCACGGGGTGCGATGCGTCTGGCGTCCAGGCACTGGTGTCGGGTTGGTGTTTTTGGCCGTCAAACCAGACGCCGCACAGGCCCTGGTCGCTTGCGGCCAGCGTTATGGGACCTAGCGTGCTTTGAAATACGAATGTGGCAGGAACTGGAGTTCGGGGTATTTTTTGCATGGCCAAGGGATAAGTGGGATGGGACAAAAGGACATGATACGCACACCAGCTTGCGTGTGACACTACGCTGGGGGACCCACAAAGGCGTGGTTTAAGCGCGCTTCTACAATCCCCACGAACGCCGTTACGGCCCAGAAAACTTCATTCAAAGAGCAAGCATGCACATCTCCCCCACCATCTTCAAAGCCTATGACATCCGGGGCATTGTCCCGAGCACGGTCAATGAAGAAGTCGCCCTGCGTCTGGGCCGTGCGTTTGGTACGGTGGCGCTGCGCCAAGGCCTTCGCATGGTGGCCGTGGGCAGGGATGGACGCTTGAGCGGTCCGGCGCTCTCCGCCGCCTTGATGCGCGGCCTGCAAGAAGTGGGTGTGCAGGTGATTGATGTCGGCATGGTGACCACGCCCCTGCTCTACTTTGCGGCCTGTACTTTGTGCAGCAGCGGCATTCAGGTCACTGGCAGCCACAACCCGCGCGACTACAACGGCTTCAAGATGGTGATGGGTGGCAAGGCGATTTACGGTGACGAAATCCAAGCCCTGCGCCAGATGATGGTGGACGAGTCCTGGGTGCTGCAAAGCGGTGGCACTTGTACCGGCGCTGACGTGCTGCCTGCTTACACCGCAAAAATCGTCGGCGACATCCGCCTTGCCCGCCCCCTGAAAATCGTGGTGGACTGCGGCAACGGCGTGGCCGGTGCGTCGGCCCCGGCCATACTGCGCGCCATAGGCTGCGAGGTAACCGAGTTGTACAGCGAAGTCGACGGCAATTTCCCTAACCACCACCCTGACCCCAGCAAGCCTGAGAACCTGCGCGACCTGATTGCCGCGCTGCAGGCCAGCGACGCCGAACTCGGTTTGGCTTTTGACGGCGACGGTGACCGTTTGGGCATCGTCACCCGCGACGGCAGCAACATCTTCCCCGACCGGCAAATGATGCTGTTTGCCCAGGACGTGCTGTCGCGCGTGCCCGGCGGCACCATTGTGTTTGACGTGAAGTGTTCGCAGCGCCTTGCCCCTGCTATTGAGGCGGCCGGTGGCGTCCCGCTGATGTTCAAAACCGGCCACTCGCTGATTAAGGCCAAGATGCGCGAGCTCGATTCGCCCTTGGGCGGCGAGATGAGCGGCCACATCTTTTTCAAAGAACGTTGGTTTGGTTTTGACGACGGCACCTATGCCGGCTGCCGCTTGCTGGAAATTGTGAGCAAAGTGGCCGACTCCAACGCGCTCTTGCACGCTTTGCCCACCAGCTTTTCCACGCCTGAGCTCAACGTGCCTTGCGCCGAGGGCGAGCCGCACACGGTGGTGGCGCAATTGGTGGCGCGCGCGGATTTTGCGGCCCCGGCGGTGCTCAACACCATTGACGGCTTGCGGGTGGACTGGCCCGATGGCTTTGGCCTGGTGCGCGCGTCTAACACCACGCCGGTGCTGGTGCTGCGCTTTGAAGGCCACACGCCCGAGGCGCTCGCGCGCATTGAGGCGGCCATGCTGGCGCTGCTGCGCGCCGTCAAACCCGACGCGCATTTCGAGCAAGCGACGCACTGAATGAGCACCACCGCCCGATGCGCATATTGATCGTCAAGCTCTCGTCTCTGGGCGACGTGGTGCAGACGATGCCGGTAGTACACGACATTCGCCAAGCCTTTGCGCAGGCGCAGATTGACTGGGTGGTGGAGGAGGCCTTTGCGCCTTTGGTGCAAGAGGTCAGCGGCCTGCGGCGTGTGTTGCCGATCGCGCAGCGGCGTTGGCGCAAGTCTTGGTTGGCCCCGACCACCCGGCGCGAGCGCGCGGCGTTTACCAAGTTGCTTCAGGATCAGGCCTATGACGCGGTGATTGATTTTCAGGGCCTCGTCAAATCTGCCTTGGTAGCGCGCAGCGCGCGCCTGGTGCCCGGTGGTTTTCGCGCCACGTATGCCAACTCCAGCGAGGCCTGCGCCTATGAGTGGCCGGTGCGCTGGTTGCTAGACCGCTTGGTGCCCATGCCCCGACGCATCCATGCTGTGGCACGCTACCGCCTGCTGGCAGCACAGGCGCTGGGTTACGCGGTCGACGGCCCTAACACCTACCCGCTGGCACTCCTGGCGACGGACGCGGTGGAGGATGAGCGCTACGGCGTGGTCTTGGCCCATGGCACCACGCGCGCCGACAACGAATGGCCTGAGGGCGATTGGATCGCCCTTGGGCAGCGGCTTATTACCCAAGGCCACACGGTGGAGCTGCCCCAGGTGGGTGCCCTGGAGTTGTCGCGGGTGCAGCGCATCGCCCAGGCACTGGGGCCGCATGCGCGGGTCTGGCCTGCACTGTCGCTGGCGCAGGTGGCGCAGCGCATGGCGGCGTCACGTGGGGTGATTGGCGTCGATTCGGGCTTGAGTCACCTGGCGGTGGCGCTGGACTTGCCGCATGTGCAAATTTTCAGCCAGCCCCGCGCCTGGCGTGCCGGGCCGGTGGGCTTCGCCCACCAGGTGGCGATTGGGGGCGCAGCCCCGCCCAACATGACACAGGCTTGGGCTGCCTGGGAGGCGGTGCGTGGTGCGCACGAGCGTTCCAAAGCACCGGCCGACCCACCGGGGGTGCGCGGATGACGTCCCACTGGTCAGAGCGGCTAGCTCTGGGCTTGTACAGCACCGCAATGGTGTTGGCGCAGCCGCTGCTGCGCCTGAAGCTGCTGCTGCGTTCGCGCAAAGAACCGGCCTATGGGCAGGATGTGGCCCAGCGTTTTGGACGCTACGCCGGGCTTGCGTCGACCGACAAGGCTTTTGTCTGGGTTCATGCCGTCTCGCTGGGCGAGACACGCGCGGTGGCACCCCTGCTGCGCCATCTGCGCCAGGCGCTGCCGGGCATGCGCTTGCTGCTGACCCACGGCACTGCCACCGGGCTCGAGGCGGGGCGCGCTTTGCTCCAGCCGGGCGATGTGCAGGTGTGGCAGCCGTGGGACACACCTCTGGCCACCCAGCGATTTGTGCAGCAGTTTCGCCCGCGCATCGGTTTGCTGGTGGAGACCGAGGTCTGGCCCAACCTGGTGCATGCCTGCGTGCAAGCACAAGTACCGGTATGTTTGGTTAACGCACGCTTAAGCGCCAAGTCCCTGCGCAAAGCGCAGCGTCTGGACTGGCTGGCCGTGCCGGCGTTTCGGGGTCTGAGTGCGGTCTGGCCACAGTCGGGTGACGATGCCGCCCGGCTGCGCAGCCTGGGGGCTAAGGTGCAAGCGCCCACGGGCAATCTGAAATTTGACACCACGCCCGAAGCCGACCAGTGTGCTCAGGGCCAGTTCCTGCGCCAAAGCGTGGCCCGACCGGTGCTGCTGTTGGCGAGTTCGCGCGAGGGCGAAGAGCAAATGCTCTTAGACGCTTTGCGCGCCCAACCCGCGCCACAGCGCAGCGTGCAGTGGTTGCTGGTGCCACGCCACCCACAACGCTTTGATGCCGTGGCGGCGCTGTGCGTGGCTGCCGGCCTGACCGTGTCGCGCCGCAGCGTGGACGGAAGCGGTTTTGCCCCCGCCGACATCTGGATCGGTGACAGCGTGGGTGAGATGGCTTTGTATTTTGGGTTGGCCGATGTGGCCTTGCTGGGCGGCAGTTTTGCGCCGCTGGGCGGGCAAAACCTGATTGAGGCCGCTGCCTGCGGCTGCCCGGTGGTGATGGGACCGCACACCTTTAATTTTGCCTCCGCTGCCGAGTTGGCGCAGGTGGAGGGTGCGGCGTTTGAGCTGCCCGATCTGCCTCAGGCCTTGGACTACGCTTTGCACTTGGTGTACGACCCGGCGGAGTTAGAGGCCGCCAGCAGCGCCGCGCTGGCATTTGCGTTGCGCCACCGTGGTGCGGCTTTACGCACCTGCGCGCGCATCGTTGCGTGGTTGGCCCGCCAGCGGGCCTAGGGCCTGCGGCGTTACTGCTTTTGGGCTGTTTGCGCTATTTCGCCAACAAGGCGTTGACGTTTTGCAGGTCCGACTCAGCCAGCGTACCCGCCGCCTGGCGCAGCTTGAGTCCGCCCACCAGCACGTCGTAGCGGGCCTTGGCCAGCTTGGCCTTGGTGTCAAACAACTGGCTTTGCGAGTTCAGCACGTCGATGTTGATGCGCACGCCCACCTGGTACCCCAGTTTGTTGGCATCCAGGGCGCTTTGGCTGGAAACCTCGGCTGCTTCATAGGCTTTGACCTGGCCCAAAACCGATTGCACACCGTAGTACACGGTGCGAGTCGCTTGCAGTGCATTGCGTCGCACGGTTTCGAGGTCGTTGCGGGCTTTTTCTTCCAGCGCCACGGTCTCTTTGAGGCGGGCGTCTAGGGTGCGACCGGTGAACAAAGGAATCGTCAGGGTCACGCCCACCGAGGCGCTTTGGCCGTCGCCGGGGCGGGTGTTGGTACCCGACCAAATGGGGGTTGAGGTGCCAGACTGACTGAAGCTTGAACCGTTCGAATTGGTACTGGTTCCTCCCCAAGGCACTGACTTACCCACAGCTGCATTAAGTGCCACGCTGGGTGCTATCCCGGCCCGGGATTTTTCAGACTCCAACTGCGCCAGTTCCAATTCAACGCGTTTGCTTTGGAGCTGAGGTTGGTTTTCTTCGGTCACAGCGGTCCAGTGGCCTTCATTGCCTGCCAAATTGGGCAAGACCAATGGCAGGGCTACGCCGATGGGTTTGGCATCGCTCACACCGACTTGCTGGTTAAGTAGGCTTCCTTTAACTGTCAAGTCGTTTTCCGCAGCTATCTCCTGTGCAATAACCAAGTCAAAACGTGCTTGCGCTTCACGTGCATCGGTGATGGTGGCAGTACCCACTTCAAAGTTGCGTTTTGCTGAAGCCAACTGTTCTGCGACAGCTGTTTTTTGGGCGCGTACAAAAGCCAGGCTGTCGCTGGCTGCCAGCACGTCGAAATAGGCTGCGCTTACGCGCACCATCAGGTCTTGTTGGGTGGCGCGCAAAGCAGTTTCTGCAATGGCCACACTACGCCGAGCCTGCGCGACCACCACATCATTGACTCGGTTGTAAAGCGGCTGCGACAGCTGTACGCCCAAAGTGCCGTCGGTTTGCATCTGGTCGCTGCTCGAGGTCGCACTCGATGCAGCAGAAAAATTATTGTTTACGGTGCTGGAGGAATCTGTAGAACTGCTTCCCTGCACCCAACTGCGTTTCAAACCCGCTTGGAAAGCCACTGTGGGATCGTACACAGCCAGTGCTTGCTCCACTTTGGCGGACGTGGCCGCGAATTGCGCTTGCGCGGACTGGTAGGCCGAGTCGTAGCTTTGTGCCGCGTGGTAAAGGTCCAGCAGGCTTTGGGCCTGGGCAGGAACGCCCCATGCGAAAGCAATCAGCACGGCCATGGGGCGAAGTCGGGCAAGGGGCATCAGTCGGTTCATGGAAGGGTTCTCAGTCAAACAAAACAGGTGTCGGGTGTTGGGCCGGTCAATAGCGTGCGACCGTGGTGTCGAGCTCGGTGGCCCAGGCGTCAATGCCGCCGGCGATATTGGCCACTTTGGAAAAACCGTTGCCCACCAAAAAGCGGGCGATTTGCATGCTGCGCGCGCCGTGGTGGCACAGGCAGGCGATGGGTTGATCTGGGTCCAAATCGGCCAGACGCACGGGCACCAGGGCCATGGGAATGGCCAGCAACTGGTAGCCTGTCGCAGCGGCGTCACCGCCAGCTACGTGGGCCCAGGTCAGCTCATGGGGTTCGCGTACGTCCAGCAAGACGGGGCGGTCCATGGGGTGGGTTTGCGCCGCAGCGTGCAGCCAGGCTGGAAAGTCGACGGGGGCGATTTGCTCAATCATGGGCGTTGCGGGTCTCAAGCAAGCTAGAACGTGAAGTGCGATGTTTCAGCAAAGCCGTGCAGGCGCGGTGCATTGGCATCCCACAGGGTCTGGCTTTGCACTTCGGTGGCACTTATGCGGGTAAACAAAGTGGCGCCCATGATGGGCTCGTGGCCGATGACAGCAATCAGGCGCCCGCCCACAGTCAATAAGTCCAGCAGGTGCTGGGGCACCTCGGCCACTGAACCGCTGAGCATGATCGCGTCAAAAAGACCGCTTTGCGGGAGCGCACGGGCGCCGTCAGCAAGCCGAATCTCGACGTTGTGAAGGCCCGCACGGCCCACATTGGAATGGGCCAAGTCCGCCAATTCGGCATGGATTTCCAAAGACAACACGCTGTGGGCTTGGCTGGCAAGCAACGCCGCCATGTAGCCGCTGCCGCTGCCGATCTCCAACACATGCTCATGCGATTGGACTTTCAGGTCTTGCAGCAGCCGCGCCTCCATGCGTGGGGCCAGCATGCATTGCCCGTGGCCTAGAGGAATCTCCAGGTCTGCAAAGGCCAATGCTTTGTGGGCCAGAGGGACAAAATCTTCGCGCTTGACATCGCCCAGCAGGGCCAAAATCCCAGCGTCGAGCACGTTCCAAGGCCGGATTTGCTGCTCAATCATGTTGAAGCGGGCTGTGGTGGTGTTGCTGAGGTTCATGGTACGGCTCGGTGTTAGACAGTTGCAGTGCAGCAATTTTACTGGGCGGCGTCTTGTTTTGGAGTGTGGCTGGCCGGTGGCAGGCCGAAAAGCCTGCGCGACCACTGCGCCAGATCATCCATGTAGCAATAAACCACCGGCACCACCACCAAAGTCAGCAAGGACGAGGTAATCACGCCGCCAATGACCGCTTGGCCCATGGGCGCGCGCATTTCGGAGCCCTCGGTCAGGGCGAAGGCCAGCGGGATCATGCCGAAAATCATGGCAAGCGTGGTCATCAAAATCGGCCGCAGCCGCACCTTGGCCGCCAGCAAGAGCGCAGCGTTGCGGTCCAGGCCAGGCACGTGTTGGCCCCTGGGGTCGGTGTGGTCTTCTCGCGCACGGATCGCAAAGTCGACCAGCAAAATGGCGTTTTTGGTGACCAGGCCCATGAGCATCACCACGCCAATAACCGAGAACATGGACAAGGTGGAGTTAAACACCATCAGGGCCAAGACCACGCCAATGAGCGTCAGTGGCAGCGCAGTCATCAGGGCTAGCGGCTGCAAAAAGCTCTTGAATTGGCTTGCCAGAATCATATAAATGAATATCACGGCCAGGGCCAGCGCAGAAATGGCGTAGGCAAAGGCTTCGGCCATGTCCTTGGTGGAGCCGCTGAATCGATAGCCATAGCCTTGCGGCATGGCGATGCCATCCATTGCCTTTTTGATGTCGGCCGACACCTCACCGGCCGAGCGGCCCGACACATTGGCGCTGATGCTGACTTCGCGCGCCATGTCGCGCCGGTTGATTTGGTTCGAACCCGTGGTCTCCACCACCTGCGCGATCTGGTTGAGGCGCACCACCCGGGTCGAACCGTCGGCGTTGGTGCCCAGGGCAAAGGGCAGTCGCTCCAGGTCGTGCGGGCTGTTTCGAGCCTGCGGGTCCAGGCGGACGTTGACGTCATAGGTCTGGTCGTCGGTAGCGCGCCAGTTGCCCACGGTTTGTCCCGCAACCAAGGTGCGTAAGCTGCTGCCGATCTGCGCCAGGTTCAGGCCCAAATCGGACGCTGCGTCGCGCCGCACCTGCACGTCGAGCGCCGGTTTGTTGGGCTTGAAGCTGGAGTCCAGGTCCACCAGGCCGGGTATGTCGCGCAGCCGGGTGAGCGCCAGTGCGGTCAAACGCTCCAGGGTCTTGGTGTCTGCACCCTGTATCGAAAATAAAATTTGCTTGCTACCACCCACCGAGTCCATCAATCCGATGTGGGTGACGGTGATGCCAGGCACGTGTTGCAGCCGCTCGCGCAGAGTCACAGACATTTGCTCGATACCCAGTTTGCGTTGTTTGCGGTCCACCAGGCGGATGTAAATGCTGGCGTAAATTTTGCCCTGGGCGTTGCCGGTGTTGATGGTGGTGACGGTGTAACGCACCTCGGGAAACTCGCGCACCATGGCCTCGACTTGGCGGGCCTTGGCCTCGGTGGCCTCTAGCGAGGTTCCGACCGGTGTGTTGAAGTTCAGAGTGGTTTCCGAAAAGTCTGATTTCGGCACAAATTCGGTTCCCAGCAGCGGCACCATGAAAATGCTCAGGGCAAAAATACCCACCGCCAAAAAGACCGTTTTGAGCTTGTGCACCAGCGCCCAGCGCAAGATGCCCTGGTAGCCATGGGCCAGCGACTCGGTGCTGCGCTCGAACCAGCCGGTCACGCGCCCCAGCGTTTTGTCGTACCAGCCCACCGGTGGGCCGCGCAGGCTGTGGTGTTCGAGCACGGGATCGTGCCAAATGCTCGACAGCATGGGGTCCAGGGTAAAGCTGACAAACATCGAGATCAGCACTGCCACCACAATCGTCAAGCCAAATTCATGGAAAAACTTGCCGATGATGCCACCCATAAAGCCAATGGGTAAAAACACCGCCACGATGGACAGCGTGGTGGCCAACACAGCCAGCCCGATTTCCTGGGTGCCGTCCAAAGACGCCTGAAACGGCGTTTTGCCCATTTGCACGTGGCGCACGATGTTTTCGCGCACCACGATGGCGTCGTCAATGAGTAAGCCCACGCACAGGCTCATCGCCATCATGGTGATCATATTGATGGTAAAGCCCAGCATGTACATGAACAAAAAGGTGCCGATCAGGGCAATGGGCAGTGTCAAACCGGTAATCACCGTGGAGCGCCAGGAGTTCAGAAACAAGAACACGATCAACACTGTTAGCAATGCGCCCTCGATCAGGGTGCGGCGCACGTTATCCACCGACACCCGGATCTGGCGCGACGCATCGGTAATGGGTTCTAGCCGGATGCCAGGGGGCACTTGCTTGCGCACCTCGGCGAGGGTTTTCTCCAGCCCGTCGACTACGGCAATGGTGTTGTCGTCTTGGGATTTTTGCACCGTCAGCATCAGCGTACGCTGGCCGTTGTAGAGCGCCAGACTCTCGATTTCTTGCGCGCCATCGCGCACCTGGGCGACTTGGTCGACCCGCACAGTAACGCCGTTTTTGCGCGCCACAATAATCTTGCCAAAGTCCTCTGGGCGCAGCATGCGCCCTGCAATCTGAATCACGCGCTCTTGCGTCAGCGAGCGAATGCTGCCCACGGGCAAGTCCTGGTTTTCATTGCGCACCGCGTTGACCACCTGGTCTGGCGTGATGCCAAAGGCTTCCAGCGCCTGCGGGTTCAGGTAGACGTTGATTTCACGTTTGGTACCGCCCACCACGGTGGCCGAACCCACGCCGGGCACGTTTTCCATGCGCTTTTTGAGCACCTGTTCTGCCCAGTTAGTGAGTTCCACCGGGCTGGGCACTTGTGCGCGGGCCTTTTCATCGGGCAGTACCGCTACCGACCAAATGGCTTTGGCCGATGGGTCAAAGCGCAGCACGCGCGGCTCTTTAACCTCGGCGCGCAGCAGGGGTTTGACCGAGGCTACTTTTTCCCGCACGTCGTCGGCCGCTTTGCGGCCATCGATGTGCAGGCCAAACTCGATCACCACCACCGACTGGCCTTCGTAGCTGCGCGAGGTCAAGGCGTTGATGCCAGCGATGGAGTTCACGGCTTCTTCAATCTTCTTGGAGACTTCGCTTTCTACGATTTCTGGCGATGCGCCGGGGTAGTCGGCAATGACCACCACCACAGGGAAGTCAATATTTGGGAACTGGTCGACCTGCAAGCGTTGCAGCGAAAAAGCGCCCAATACCACCAGGGCCAGCATCACCATAGTGGCGAAAACCGGGTTGTGCAAACTAACGCGTGTAAACCACATGACGGCTACTTCGCGCTGCCTACGCCAGTCACGGCGGTGCCCGCGATCACCGGGCCGATGCCGCCCACCAGAACCCGGGTGCCTTCGCTCACCCCGCTCACCGCCACCATGGCCTCTTGCCCCAGTTCACCGCGTTGTCCCAGTTGCACGGTTTGGTGGCTCACCTTCCCGTCGGTGACCACCTGCACGTAGGGCAGTGGTTTGTCAGTGCGCACCGCACTCAGTGGCAATGCCAGTGCGCTTTGGGCTCCCGTGGCCAGCAGTCCTTGGGCGAACAGCCCCTGGCGCAGTCCGGCGGTGGGCGCGATAGCCAGGTACACCAGCACGGCGCGCGTTCCCGCTACCGCGTTTGGGTTCGCCCGCACCACGCGTGCTGCAACCGGTGTGGCTGCGCCTTCGATGTTGAGTTGCGCTATTTGACCGACTTTGACCTGCATCGATTCGGCAGCGCCTAGGCTGGCTTCGAGTTCGAGTTGGCTCAGGTCCACAATTTCCACTACGCGTGCGTCTACCGCCACACGCTCGCCGTTTTGCACCAGGCGCTGTGCCACCTGGCCACCCATGGGCGCGCGCAACTGCGTGTCATCCAGCGCTTTTTGCAGCACCTCGGCCCCGGCCTGGGCGGCCTGCCAAGTGGCTTGGCTGGCGGCCAAATTAGAAGCCGATGCGTCCAAACTGGTTTTGGAGATAAAGCCCTGGTCTACCAGGGAACGGTTGTTGTCAAAACTGCGCTGGGCGATGTCCACCTGGGCCTTGGCTGCTTGTGCTTGTTGCTGCGCCTGGCGCAAGCGCGCTGCGCTTTCGGTGGTGTCGACGCGGGCGATCACTTGGCCGGCTTTCACAAAGTCACCCTCGCGCACGCTAAGGTCTTGCAGTTCGCCGGATACGCGCGCTTTGACAAAGGCGGAGTTCACCGCCTTGATGGAGCCAGCAATGGGCAAACCTTGCGACAAGGCCAGCATCTTCACGCTCACCACATCGGTGTCGGCCAGCGTGATGCTGGGAGCCGCCTTTTGTGTCTCTTGTTGCGCTTGCAGCAACTGCTTGCGCGTCTGGTAGTTTTTGAATACGGGGTAGCCCGTAGCCCCCAAGAGCAGCAATACGGCCGCGGCGGCCATCCATTTCGTTCGCAGTTTCATGGTGTTTTGGTGTGGGGGCGCACAGCGACACCCGCTTAGGGTTTGACGGACAGGCCGTTTAGGAGGGCGTCGATTTGGGTATTCAGGTACATCCGCACGTCCAATGGCGGGTCAGATTGGCCGGCAAGCGAGGGTGAATTCTTCCAAAGTGAAAGAAACAAGATGGGTGCCAGCACCGTGTAGACGCCGTAGCGCGGCTCCAGGGCCCGGAACTCCTGGCGTTGCACGCCGCGTTCTAAGACACGGGCAATCAGTTGGTGCGCGGGTTTTAGCACTTCGGTGCGGTAGAACTCGGCCAGCTCTGGAAACTGGGGCCCTTCGCTAAGTATGAGTTTGGTAATGCCAGTGCTGTGCGTGGCCTCGGCGCGCTGCCACCAGGCGTTCATAAAGGTGCGCAGCAAGTCCCCGGTGGAGCCTGTGAACGCGTCGATTGCTGCATTGAACTCGGAAAACTGCCCCGAGATGTTCTCCCGCACCACCGCTTTGAAGAGTTCTTCTTTGCTGGCGAAGTACAAAAACAGCGTCCCTTTCGAAACCCCAGCGAGGCGGGCAACTTCTTCGGCTTTGGTAGCAGCAAAGCCTTTTTCCACAAACAGCGTCAGGGCCGCCTGTAGCAATTCGCGCGGGCGTGCCTCCTTGCGCCGCTCGCGCTTCAGGGGCGTGGTGCAGACCAGGTCGCGAAGGGTTTGGTGGATGTCCATATTTACTGACTCGCAGGTTAGTAGTGTAGTCTGCTTGCCACTGTGGCGTCAAGTTGGCGCCGTGTTTCACGCGGCGCCAACATAATCC
>CANHZG010000027.1 GCA_947464995.1 Comamonadaceae bacterium
CCTGGTAGGGCGCGTTGTCTTCGAGCAGGGCTTTGAGTTCTTGCACGGCGCTGGCCGCCTCCACCAGTGGGGGCAGGCGCAGCGAGAGCTTGAAGGCGGTGTAGGGGCGCAGCACATTGCCGGCGTTTTTCATTTCCGGAAAACCGTCGGCCCCGGTGACGCTGAGCGTGGGCAGCCAGGTACGGTTGAGCAAGGCTTGCAGCGGGTCGGTGGTGGTAGGAAGCGCAAACTGGCTGGCGCCGCCGCAGTCGTAGTTCGCCCAGGGAAAGCGCTTGTAGAGTTCGTCACCCAAGATGTCGGCGGTGGCCTGGGCCTGGGCCATGCGCTCGGGTGGCACCGGACAATAAAAGCTCTCGGGCAGCAAGCGGCCCGTGGCGCTGTCCTCCAGGCGGTCAAGCAGGTGGCGCAGGATGCGAAAGCTTGACGGCACCACGCCGCTGGCGTCGCCTGAGTGCACGCCCTCGGTCAGTATTTCCACCTTGAGCACGCCGCTGGCCATGCCGCGCAGGCTGTTGGTCAGCCACAGCTGGTCGTAGTTTCCCGCGCCCGAGTCCAGACACACCACCAGGCCCACATCGCCCAGGCGCGTGCGCAGGGCGTCTACGTAGGGCAACAGGTCGTAAGAGCCGCTTTCTTCGCAGGTCTCGATCAAGCCGATGATGCGCGGGTGCGCCACCTTTTGGGTTTTGAGCGCTTGAATCGCGGCAATGGCGGCATAGGCGGCGTAACCGTCGTCGGCGCCGCCGCGGCCATACAACTTGCCGTCCTGGTAGCTGGGCGTCCACGGCCCCAGATCGCTGCGCCAGCCGGAAAACTCGGGCTGCTTGTCCAGGTGGCCGTACATCAGCACAGTTTGCGTGCTCACCCCGTCTTGGGCGCTGCGGGTGGCCGCCACTTCAAACAGGAGCACCGGCGTGCGGCCGGGCAGGCGCACCACTTCGAGCGTGAGGCCAGCCACTTTTTGCGCCTCGATCCACTGCGCGGTGTTGCGCACCACGGTTTCCAGGTAGCCGTGGGCGGCCCAGTCGGCGTCAAAGGCGGGCGACTTGGCGGGAATGGCGATGTACTCGCTCAAACGGGCCACGATGTCGCGGTCCCAGGCCTCGCTGACTTGGTCCAGGGCTTGGGCGGGGTTTAAAACGGCGTCGGGCAGGCGGGCGTTCATGGGGGAAATCTCCGTGCGGGGCGACGCAGGTGGCGTCGGTTGAATCAGGAAAACGCGTCCATGATGCCACGCTTACCGCTATCCTCCTACGCATTCGCAACGCCCCTGGGTATTCCTATGCACGCCACAGCCCACCCTGCGCTTGACCCGCAAACGATACAAGTCATGGCCTTCGACATCTTCGGCACCATCGTCGATTGGCACGGCAGCATCGCGCTGGAAATGCAGCAGCGCTACCCGCAGGTGGACGGCGACGCGTTTGCGCTGACCTGGCGCGCGGGCTACGCACCGGCCATGGCGCGGGTGATGGCGGGCGAACTGCCTTGGACGCTGATTGACGACTTGCACCGCCAAATCCTAGACGGCATCCTTCCCAGGTTTGGCTTGGGGCACCTGGGTGAGGCTGAGCGAGTGCAGCTCAACTTGGTCTGGCACCGGCTAGCCGCCTGGCCCGACGTGGTGGCAGGCCTTGCGCGCCTAAAAAGCAAATACATTTTGTGCACCCTGTCCAACGGCAACCTGAATTTGCTCACCCGTCTGTCCAAACAGGCGGCGCTCCCCTGGGATTGCATTTTGAGCGCCGAGACCTTCCACGCCTACAAGCCCGACCCGCGCACCTATGGCGGCGTGGCGCGGGTTTTTGACGTAGCACCCGCGAAAGTGATGCTGGTGGCCACGCACCATGATGACCTTGCCGCCGCCCGAGCCTGCGGCCTGCGCACCGCGTACATTGAGCGGCCGCTTGAACTAGGCGCCAAGCACCCCAAGGACGGGCGACCGCAAGCCGGCAACGACCTGCACGCGTGCCACCTGCTGGCCTTGGCGGATTTGCTGGGCTGTTAGGTGGAGAAGGTGCGGGCCGGTGCTGCACCGGCGTCCCCGAACTTTATCGCGCCAGCTTGTAGACCGAAGTGCCCGCACGCCAATTGGGCAGAAAGCGCACGGTCTGCCCGTCGGACAAGCCAAAGCTGTCTACCACCCGCAAGCCCGCACGCTGCGCCAGCGCACCCAGGTCGGCATGGGTGCCGACACGGATATTGGGCGTGTCGTACCACTGGTAGGGCAGGCGCTTGGTCACGGGCATGCGCCCGCGCAACACGCTCAGGCGGTTGGGCCAATGGGCAAAGTTGGGGAATGCGACGATGCCGATGCGTCCTACACGCGCAGTTTCGCGCAGCATCACCTCGGCGTTGCGCAGGTGTTGCAAGGTGTCAATTTGCAGCACCACGTCAAAGGACGCGTCGTCAAAGAGGGCCAGGCCTTCGTCAAGGTTGAGCTGGATGACGTTGACGCCGCGCTTGACGCAGGCCATCACATTGGCGTCGTCAATCTCAACGCCGTAGCCGGTGCAGCCGCGTGTGGCCTGCAGGTGCGCCAGCATGGCGCCATCCCCACAGCCAAGATCAAGCACGCGCGCACCTTGCGGCACCAGTTGGGCCAAGGCGTTTTGGATGCTTTGGTCGCTCATACACCCACCTCCTGCGCCACGTTGTCGAAATACGCCCGCACCACGCCGTGGTAGCGCGCGTCGTCGAGCAAAAACGCGTCGTGGCCGTGCGGCGCGTCGATTTCGGCGTAGCTCACGTCGCGCTGGTTGTCTAAGAGCGCCTTGACGATTTCGCGGCTGCGCGCGGGGGCAAAGCGCCAGTCTGTGGCAAAGCTCACCAGTAAGAATTTGGCCTTTGCCCCTGCCAGTGCCTTGGTGAGGTTGCCGCCGTGATCGCGCGCCGGATCGAAATAGTCCAGTGCGCGGGTGATCAGCAAATAGGTGTTGGCGTCAAAGTAATCGGCAAATTTGTCGCCCTGGTAGCGCAAATAACTTTCGATTTGAAACTCCACGTCTTGCGTGCTGTAAAGGTAGTTCCCCTCGTTGGCGCCAGACACCGCGCTACGCAGTTGCCGCCCAAACTTCTCGTTCATCACGTCGTCGCTCAGGTAAGTGATGTGGCCGATCATGCGGGCGATGCGCAGGCCGCGTTTGGGCACCACGCCGTGGCGGTAAAAGTGGCCGCCGTGAAAGTCGGGGTCGGTGACGATGGCGCGGCGCGCCACTTCGTTGAAGGCAATGTTTTCCGCCGTCAGGTTGGGCGCGCTGGCAATCACCACGGCGTGGCGCACACGCTTGGGGTATTGCAGCGTCCAGCCTAGCGCCTGCATGCCGCCCAGGCTGCCGCCCATCACGGCGGCCAGCGTCTGGATGCCCAGGCGGTCAAGCAATAAGGCTTGCGCGTTCACCCAGTCTTCGACCGTGACCACCGGAAAGTCCGCACCATAGACTTCGCCTTCGGCGCTGTCTGGGTTGACGTGCATCGGGCCGGTGGAGCCAAAGCACGAGCCCAGGTTGTTGACACCGATGACGAAAAAGCGGTTGGTGTCCAGCGGCTTGCCGGGCCCGATCATGCTGTGCCACCAACCCTCGGACTTGGGCCGCCCCTCGTAAACACCGGCCACATGGTGCGAGGCGTTCAGGGCGTGGCACACCAGCACCGCATTGGACCGGTCGCCGTTGAGCTGGCCATAGGTCTCAAAGCTTAGGTCATAGGCGCGGATGGACGCGCTGCTGGTCAAGGCCAGTGGCGCGTCAAATTGCATCGATTGGGGTGTGGCGATCAGCATAAAAAACCCGGCAACGCCAAACGCGGGGCCGGGTCAGAAAAATGATCGCGGGGTCCGGGTTTAGCTGTATTTATTAAGCGCCCGCAAGCTCGAGCAAATTGGCGCTGTGTTCAAAGTATAGCAACGCGACGATTTGTGCTGGCCGCCCGCTTGTCGGGTTTGCTTCGCAAGGTCTTCAACCCGTTACCAAAGCCACCACACCCAGGGTTGCAAACACCAGGGCCGAGACGATGTGCACCACCCGCATGGGCACCAGGCGGGTCATGCGCTCGCCAAGCCAAACTACGGGCGCGTTAGCCAGCATCATGCCCAATGTCGTGCCGGCCACTACGGAAAAATAGGCTTGGTACTGTGCGGCCAGCATGACGGTGGCGATTTGTGTCTTATCGCCCATCTCCGCCAGAAAAAACGCCACCACCGTGGTGCCAAACACCCCCCAGCGCGGCGCCTCGTCGGCATCTTCATCATCGATGGTGTCGGGAATCAGCATCCACACCGCCATGCCGATGAAGGAGGCGGCCAGTATCCAGCGCAAAATCTGCGGTCCAAGAAAGGTCGTTACCCAAGCGCCCACCGCCCCGGCCAGGCCATGGTTGGCCAGCGTGGCGACCAAAATCCCTAAAACGATGGGCCAGGGTTTGCGAAAGCGCAGCGCCAAAACCAATGCCAAGAGCTGTGTTTTGTCGCCCATTTCGGCCAGTGCGACGATGCCGGTAGAGACCAAGAATGCTTCCATGGCCCCGATCGTAGCGGCTCGGGCGCATTGCCTTGGAAAACTGCGCTGCTGTGGGCTTTGGGCGCAAAAAAAAGCACCGGGATCACCAGTGCTTTTTTACCCTTTTTAAAAGGTGTGAGTCATTGCTAGGCAATGCTTATTGTCTCCTCGGCATCGACTTTCGCTCCGGGCGGGCCCTTCGCTTTTCGCAGTTGCACGCCCCGAGGGCAGCGCAGCAAATATAGGGCAATGCAACAAGGCAGGGCATCAGTGCTTACCCTGCCCGAAACTGCATGCTGGCTTACACCTGTGCGTCTTCCACAATCCACTGCGCGGCTTTTTCCGCAATCATCAGGGTGGGCGAATTGGTGTTGCCGCTGGTGATCAGCGGCATCACCCCGGCGTCGACCACGCGCAGGCCGGCCACGCCAAACACCCGCAGACGCGTGTCGACCACGGCCAAGGGGTTGTCGGCCTTGCCCATTTGTGTGGTGCCCACGGGGTGGAAGATGGTGCTGGCAATGTCGCCGGCCAGGCGAGCGAGCTCATCGTCGCTTTGGAACTGCACGCCGGGTTTGTGTTCCTGCGGGCTGAAGGGCGCCAAGGCGCTTTGCGCCAGGATGCGCCGGGTCACGCGCAGCGAGTCGGCGGCCACCTTGCGGTCGACTTCGGTGCTGAGGTAATTGGGCGCAATGGCCGGGGCGTCCTGGAAGTCGGGTGTTTTGATGTGCACCGTGCCCCGGCTGGTGGGGTTGAGGTTGCACACGCTGGCAGTGACGGCGTCAAACGTGTGCAGGGGCGAACCAAAGGCGTCCAGGCTCAGCGGTTGTACGTGGTACTGCAAGTTAGGGTAGGGCTGGGCCGGGTCGCTGCGGGTGAAGGCGCCCAACTGGCTGGGCGACATGCTCATCGGACCACTTCGCTTGAAGGCATATTCCAGCCCGATGCGCGCCTTGCCCCACAGGCTACTGGCCATGGTGTTGAGCGTGGGCGTGTTTTTTACCTTGAATACCGCGCGGATTTGCAAGTGGTCTTGCAGGTTGACGCCCACGCCGGGCAGGTCTTTGACCAGCGCCACGCCCTTGGCTTGCAGCAGTTCGGCAGGTCCCAGGCCCGAGAGTTGCAAGAGTTGCGGGGTGGCCACTGCGCCCGCGCTCAAGATCACTTCCCGGCGCGCCGTGGCCGTCACCATCTCGTGGCCGTTCCACACCTGAACGCCGGTACAGCGCAGTGGCTCGGTGCCGGTACCACCCGTCAGCACCAGCTTGGACGCCTGCGCGCTGGTCCAGAGCTCAAAGTTGGGCCGGCCGTAGCAGGTGGGGCGTAAAAAGGCCTTGGCCGTATTCCAGCGCCAGCCGTCTTTTTGGTTGACTTCAAAGTAGCCCACGCCTTCGTTGTCACCGGTATTGAAGTCGTCGGTGGCGGGAATGCCCGCTTGTACGGCGGCTTTGGCAAAGGCTTCTAGCACGTCCCAGCGCAGACGCTGTTTGTCCACGCGCCATTCGCCGCCGGCGTTGCGATGTCGCAACACTTGGCGGTAGGGTGTGCTGGCGTCTTGCATCAGCTCGGGCGCGCTGCCGCGCGCTCCGTGCAGGGCGCTGGCTCCCTTGTAGTGGTCTTCGTGCATTTTGAAATACGGCAGGCTGTGCTTCCAGTTCCAGCCCTCGTCACCTAACAGCTGCGCCCATCCGTCGTAGTCGCGTGCTTGGCCGCGCATGTAAATCATGCCGTTGATGCTGCTGCAGCCGCCCAGCGTCTTGCCGCGCGGATAAATCAGACTGCGGCCATTGAGCCCGGGCTCGGGTTCGGTTTTGAACAGCCAGTCGGTGCGCGGGTTGCCAATGCAATACAGGTAGCCCACCGGAATATGGATCCAGTGGTAGTCGTCGCGCCGCCCGGCCTCGATCAGCAGCACGCGTTTGGACGCGTCTGCGCTCAGGCGGTTGGCCAACAGGCAGCCGGCAGTGCCGGCGCCAACGATGATGTAGTCAAACGTGGTGTCGCTCATGGTGTTTATTTTCCGACCCAGACGGGTTTTCGCTTTTCCTGGAAGGCTTTTTGACCTTCGCGCGCGTCATCGGTCAGGGTGAACAGCGCAATCTGGCTCTCGGTAAACGCCATGGACTCTTCAAACGCCATGGCCTCCACCTTTTTCATGGTGTACAGGCCCCGGCGCACGGCAGCCGGAGATTTGTCCAGCATGCGCGCCAGCAGCCAAGCTAGTTTGGCGTCCACGTCGTCGTCCACGTAATTGACCAGTCCGGAGCCCAAGGCCTGTGCGCTGCTGATGGGCTCGCCGGTAATGCACATCTCCACCAGGGTGCGCCGGGGAATCAGGTGCTGCAAGACGCTGAGCACCTGGGCCGGAAACACACCCACTTTGACCTCGGGCAAACCAAACACTGCGTGGCTGCTGGCTACCGCCAGGTCACACATGGCCAGCAAGCCCATGCCCCCGGCCATGCAGGCGCCGTTGACGCGGGCAATCAGCGGTACATAGCTGGCCTTGGCCACGCGCAGCAACTGCGCCAGGTGGCCGTGGGGCTCGGAATAGTCGGTGGTAAAGGCCTGGGCATTTTGCAAGTCGGCCCCGGCGCAAAAGGCCTTGCTGCCCGCGCCGGTGACGACGATGGCGCGCACGCTGCGGTCGCTCTGCGCTTGGGCAATGGCTTGCGCCATACCCGCGAGCACGCCGTGGCTCATGGCGTTGCGTCGCTCTTCGCGCGTGATGGTCAGCCACAGCACCGGGCCGCGCAGTTCCACCGATAGCTCGGGGCTGGAAGCAAAGGCTTGGGGTTCAGACATGGCACGCTTTCAGAAAAAATGGATTAAAAATGAGGGTGACAGCCTTAGCGCCCTAGCACTGGAAACAGCTTGGTCAGTCCGTCGGACATCACTTCCACTGCCAGCGCCGCCAAAATCAGCCCCATCAGCCGGGTCATCACATTGATGCCGGTTTTTCCCAGCACGCGGGCAATCGGTTGGGCGAGCGAAAAACACAGGGCGGTAGCCAGCGCCACCACCACGCCATAGCCCACCAGCGTGGCCATTTGCAGCACGGTCTTGGCCTTGTCGGCGTAAATCACCACGGTGGACATGGTGGCCGGCCCGGTGAGCAGCGGAATGGTCAGCGGCACCACGGCAATGCTGGCACCCATGGCGGCTTTTTCCACACCGTCTTCTAGCTCGTGGGTGCTGGTCTTGGCCTCGGCGGGTTGGGCGTTGAGCATATTGAGCGCGCTCGTCAGCAGCAACATGCCGCCGCCGACCTGAAAGCTCGCGAGCGAAATGCCGAAAAACTCCAGAATTTGCAACCCCGCCAGGGCGCTGATCGCGATCACGACAAAGGCGCTGAACGACGACACCCGGATGGTGTTGCGCCGCTGCGTGGGCGAAAAAGTTTGCGTGTAGTGGATGAAAAACGGCACGATGGCCAGCGGGTTGACGATGGCCAGCAGGGTTACCAGCGGTTTAAGGTCCATGGAGCTTCCAAGTCGGGCCCGGGGCCCTGGGCTGGGCATGGTACCTCAGCGCCCCCCGCTGACGTCGAGCAGGGTGCCGGTGCTGTAGCTCGACTGTGGGCCCATCAGCCACACGATGGCCTGTGCGACTTCCTCGGCCGTGCCGGGACGCTGCATGGGCACTTGCGCGCCAACCAACTGCGCTCTATTGGGCTCGCCGCCTGAGGCATGGATCTCGGTATCAATGATGCCCGGGCGCACCCCGTTGACCCGGATGCCCTCGGCCGCAAGCTCTTTGGCCAAGCCGATGGTGAAGGTATCAATGGCCCCCTTGCTGGCCGCGTAGTCCACATACTGGCCTGGGCTGCCCAGGCGCGCCGCTGCGCTGGAGACGTTGACGATGGTGCCGCCGCGCCCGCCATAGCGGGTGCTCATGCGCAGCACCGCTTCGCGAGCGCAGATAAAACTGCCCACCACATTGGTCTCAAACATGCGCTTGAGGCGCGCGACGTCCATGGCATCGACCCGGCAGCTGACATCCACGATCCCGGCGTTGTTGACCAAGGCGTCCAGCCGCCCCCAGGTGGTGTCGATCGCGGCAAAAAGGGCCAGCACGTCGTCTTCTTGGATGACATCGGCTTGCAGCGCAAGCGCCTGCCCGCCCTGGGCCTCAATCTCATCGACCACGGCTTGGGCGGCTGCAGCGTTGCGGTGAAAGTTGACCGCCACGGCATAGCCCGCGCGCGCCGCTGCCAGCGCTGTGGCTGCGCCAATGCCGCGCGAGCCGCCGGTGATCAACACGACAGGCGCGTTCATTCTTGCGCCAGACTGATGTAGTGCTTGCGCCGGAAGTAGGCCATGAGCACCAGCGCGGTGAGCACCATGGCACCCATGGCCCACCAAAAACCATGTTCCAAGTGCAGCAGGGGCATGAACTCGAAGTTCATGCCAAAAATGCCGGCAATGAGATTCAGCGGCAGAAACACCGCCGTCAAGGCGGTCAGCGTGCGCATGATGTCGTTGGTGCGATGGCTTTGGGCGCTGAAGTGCATTTGGATGGCGATCTCAGCGCTTTGCTCCAGCCTTCGCACATGGCGCACAACGCGTTCAATGTGCTCCAGCACATCGCGGCTGCGCACTTGCAGCAGTTCGTGTTCGCGCTGCTGGTCCGCAGTGGCCGGCTCGGGCCAGGTTTTTAGGGCTTCGACCCAGTCTTGGATGCTGGAGCGCTGCTCCTCGCACACTTCGTCGAGCTGGTGCAAGGCCAGGCGCGCATCCAACAGCGAAGACCAGTTGTTAAAGCGCGAATGCGGGTTCAGGAGCTGCGCCTGCCAGTGGTCCAACTGGCGCGTGAGTTCGCGGCGCAGCGCAAGGTAGCTGTCGACCATGTGGTTGACCACGCGCAGCATTAGGTCCGCTGGGCCTGTGGGCACATGGGCGCCGGCGGCGCGCGATTTGGAGTTAGCGCTTTGGGTGAGTTTGGCTGCGTAGCCGTCGCGCACGGCGCAGTCGGTGGGGTGAACGGTCAGCAGCACCCGGTCCATTACGGCGAACCCGACCGGGCTGGTATCGATGCGCCGCAAAATCGGCGGGCCGCTGCGTTTACCCAGGTGGGCGGGCGCAGGTTCGGCGTGTTCAGAGTCACTGCCCAGGTGCCCGGCTGCAAGGCGTCTGAAAACCAAAATGTCGTACTCGGAGGTGTAATCGTAGTGGGAGGGAAGTTGCGCGTTGAGCAAGTCGGTCACGTGCAGGTCGAGCAACTTCAGGCCGCACAGGTTTTGCAAGGCGGCTTGCAGCGGCGCCAGGCAGGCCTCGAACTCGCTGCGCTCGCAGGCGATCCAGACAAAGCCCTGCGCGCCCAGGCCGCGCTCCTGCAAACTTTGCAGCGAGTCGCTTTCTTGCACGCCCGCGCTTTGAATATCAAAAATTCGCATCGACGGGCTCCTTAGGTCGGCGCGTCGTTGGGCCGGGGTTGTGTCAGGCCTTGAGAGCGCGCGCTGCGTCCAGGGCGAAATAGGTCAGCACACCGTCGGCGCCCGCGCGCTTGAAGGCTAGCAGGCTCTCCAGCATCACCGCATCGTGGTCCAGCCAGCCGTTTTGCGCTGCGGCCTTAAGCATGGCGTATTCGCCCGACACCTGGTAGGCGAAGGTCGGCACCTTGAACTCGTCTTTCACGCGGCGCACCACGTCGAGGTAGGGCATTCCGGGCTTGACCATCACCATGTCGGCCCCCTCGGCGATGTCCATGGCTACTTCACGCAGCGCTTCGTCGGTGTTTGCAGGGTCCATCTGGTAGACCTTTTTGTTGCCCTTGCCCAGGTTGCCAGCCGACCCTACTGCATCGCGAAACGGCCCGTAGAAGGCGCTCGCGTACTTGGCGCTATAGGCCATGATGCGGGTGTGGATCAGCTGCTCGGACTCCAGCGCCTGGCGGATCGCACCAATGCGCCCGTCCATCATGTCGCTGGGGGCGACGATGTCCACCCCGGCCCGAGCCTGGGTGAGCGCCTGCTGTACCAGGATGGCGGTGGTTTCGTCGTTCAGGATGTAGCCTTCACTGTCGGGTCGGGTGTCAGGCAGACCGTCCTGGCCGTGGGTGGTGAACGGATCCAGCGCAACATCGGTCATCAGCCCGAGCTGGGGGAACTCTTTTTTCAGCGCCCGTACGATGCGCGGAATCAAGCCGTCGGGGTTTAGCGCCTCGCTGCCGTCGTAGGTCTTGAGCGATAGATCGATCACCGGAAACAGCGCCATCACCGGGATTTCCAGCTTAGCGCAGGCTTCAGCCACGGGCAGTAGCAGGTCCAGGCTCAAGCGCTCGACGCCGGGCATGGAGGCAATGGGCACGCGCTGGCCCTGGCCTTCGACCACGAACACCGGGTAAATCAGGTCGTGTGCCGTGAGTGTGTTTTCACGTACCAGGTTGCGGGTAAACGCGTCGCGGCGCAGGCGACGCGGGCGGCCAAGGGGGTAGGGTGCGGAAGCAATCATGCGCAAAATTGTGCCTGACTTTTTTGCAATCCGGCGATAAAGGCGGCAAGTGCCCGGTTTGCAGGGCGCGGGTTGGCGGTATTCAGTCGCCCTGGCTGGCCCGGATTTTTGGGGTTTTAAATGAATTAAATATTTTTCGCGAAAGAAATGAATTTGTGTATAAATCCTAAGCAAATCGATATAATTTTTACGGGCGCTTAGGTGCCTCCCGCTTTTCCTCCCTGAGCGGGGCCTTGATGTGTGACAGCAAATAGGCTTGATACCCCGGCCCACGTGCTGGGGTTTTTTTTGCGCCCATTCAAGTCGGCACGGGGCTGCAAAAGCCTGCGGCTACACTTTGACCATGCTTTGGTTCAAGTCGTTTCACATCATTTTTGTGGCAAGTTGGTTCGCCGGTCTGTTCTATCTACCGCGCATCTTTGTTAATTTGGCGATGGTGGAGCCGCAGTCTTTGGCCGAGCGGGATCGTTTGCTGCTTATGGCGCGCAAACTGCTGCGCTTTACCACCGTCTTGGCCGTACCCGCCTTGGCACTAGGGCTGTCTCTGTGGTTGTATTACGGCATTGGATTGGGGCCCGGCAGTGGTTGGATGCACGCCAAATTGACGGTTGTGGTCTTGGCCGTGGCCTACCACGTGGCCTGCGCAAGGATGCTGCGCCAGTTTGAAGCTGGGGCCATGGACCGCAGCCACGTCTGGTTCCGTTGGTTTAACGAACTCCCGGTGCTGTTGCTAGTGGCGGCAGTGCTGTTGGTGGTGTTCAAGCCTTTCTAGCGCGCCCACTGCCATGCGCAAGTCCGCCGCTTGGCCCCTGACCTGGATTTATGCGGCTTTGGTAGCGTATGCCAGTCTGTATCCCTTTACGGGATGGCGCGACCAAGGCATCGCGCCGTGGTCGTTTTTGTCGGCTGCGCCCGCGCGCTACTGGACCGGTTTTGATGTAGCCATCAACGTGGTGGGTTACATGCCTTTGGGTGCGCTACTGGCTTTGCTGGTTTTGCGCGGACGCCACCGCGCCTGGGCGGCCCTGATGGCGCTGGCGGGTGGGGCAGCGATCTCGGTCGTTCTCGAGGGCGTCCAAAGCTATTTGCCCCAGCGCGTGGCCTCGCGGGAGGACTGGCTGCTCAACAGCTGCGGAACCTTTCTAGGTGCATGTGGCGCGCTGCTGCTGCAGCGCAGCGGTGGCCTGGCGCGCTGGGACCAGTGGCAGCAGCGCTGGTTGGCGCCGCAGTCGCGCAGCGTCTTGGTTTTATTGGCAACGTGGCCTGCAGCTTTGTTGTTTCCCTGTTCGGTTCCGTTCGGCGTGGGCCATGTGTGGGAGCGCATGCGGGAGCGGGTCGCCCAGTCTATAGCGGACCTGCCTGAACCCTGGTCCGCTTGGCAGGCCTGGTGGTCTGGCCCGGTTTATCCACTGGTGCCCTTGTCTGCCGCTTCACAGTGGCTCTGCGTGGTGCTGGGCCTGTTAATTCCCTGCTTGCTGGGGTATTGCGTAGTGCGCACCACCCGCCAGCGGGTGCTGATGGCCGTGGCCTTGGTCACGGTGGGTGTGGTGGCGTCCGGGCTTTCTGCTGCCTTGAGCTGGGGGCCTGCCCATACCTGGGCGTGGCTTGACACCCCAACCCGCTGGGGGCTGGTGCTGGCAACTGCATTAGCGGTTTTGCTGGCCTCTGTGCCCGGGCGCTGGAGTGCCGGCTTGGCCTTGTTGGCATTGGGTGTTCAGGTGCTGGTGCTCAACCAGGCGCCCGAGAGCCCCTACTTTGCCCAAACACTGCAGACCTGGGAGCAGGGCCGCTTCATCCGCTTCAACGGCCTGGCCCAATGGGTGGGGTGGCTGTGGCCGTACGCGGCCATTGGGGTGGCAGCCCTGCAAGTGGTGGGGCCAGAAACAGAACCTAAAATTGCTCCATGACCGATACCACCACCGCCGAAGCGATTGCTGCCGAAAAACCATACTTTGAGCGGCATATTTTTTTCTGCCTGAATAACCGCGAGAACGGCCAAGCCTGCTGTGCCCAGCACCAGGCTTACGAAGGCTTTGACCACTGCAAGAAACGAATCCGCGAGGCCGGACTCGCAGGACCCGGCCAGGTCCGGGTAAACAAAGCGGGTTGCCTGGACCGCTGCGCGGCAGGTCCTGTGGCGCTGGTGTACCCAGAAGGCGTGTGGTACAGCTACCTGGATGCGTCGGACATAGACGACATCGTGGACACCCACCTCATTGGTGGAAAAATCGTTGAGCGCTTGGTCGTACCGCCCCACCTGGGGCGCTGATCGCCATGAACCCAAGTACCCGCAAACTCAGTTTGCCGGGCCCGGCAGGCGCTTTGGAGGTGCTGGTTGATACGCCTGCGTTGGCGCCCGGGCAATCCCTGCGCGGCCTGGCAGTTATTGCGCACCCCCATCCCTTGTTTGGCGGCACCATGGACAACAAAGTGGTGCAGACCCTGGCCAGGGCGTTTGTTCAGACCGGCTGGCAAGCGGTACGCTTTAATTTTCGTGGCGTTGGCGCCAGCCAGGGCGTTTATGACAATGGGCAGGGTGAGTTGCAGGACCTGTTGGCCGTGGTCGAAAGCTGCACTGCCGACTTGGAGTCGACCGCCGCCAAGCCCGTCGCCTTGGCCTTAGCCGGGTTTTCCTTTGGCGCATACGTTGCTAGTCACGCTGTACAGACCTTAGTTGCCGCTCGGGATATCAGTAAGTTGGTGTTGGTGGGCACGGCGGCGAGCCGTTTCCCGGTTGCGCCGGTGGATGCGGACTTGCATGAGCGCACTTTGGTCATTCACGGCGAACAGGACGACACCGTGCCACTGGCCGACGTCATGAACTGGGCGCGCCCCCAAAACCTGCCGGTGACGGTGATTCCAGGGGTCGCCCACTTCTTTCACGGACAATTGCCGCTTTTGCGCGGCCTGGTGGTGCGCCACTTGAACTCCCTCTGACCGCTGTTAAATCGCCTGCCCACGTTTCTGTGGCTCGTCTCAGGATAGCCCGCGACTCAACTTTCCTCCGGCACCGGCGCCGCATCCATTTATTTCACCACCCCGAGCTTTGAAGCCTATGAAATTCATCTCTTTTCTCTTTTGTGCCCTGTGCTGCGCCAGCGTGGCGGCGCAAACCCCGCAGCCCCCGGAGGTCGCGGCGCGCGCCTACCTGCTTTTGGACGTGACCGCAGGGCAAATTTTGGCGGCTAAAGACATTGACACCCCTGTTGAGCCTGCGTCTTTGACTAAGCTGATGTCCGCCTATTTAGTGTTCGACGCCCTTAAATCCAAAAAAATCAGTCTTACCCAGACCTTTGCCGTGAGTGAGCGCGCCTGGAAAATGCCTGGTTCGCGCATGTTTATTGACCCCAAGATGCAGGTCCCGGTGGAAGACCTGATCAAGGGCATGGTGGTGCAGTCGGGCAACGACGCCACGATGGCCTTGGCCGAGGGTGTTGGCGGGGACGCCGCACATTTTGTCCAAATGATGAACGACCAAGCCATACGCCTGGGAATGAAATCGACTGGCTATAAAAACCCCGAAGGCCTGACCGAGGCGGGCCACACCACCACCGCCCGAGACCTCGCCACATTGGCCACGCGCTTGATGGCCGATTTCCCGCAGTACATGGGGTATTACGCGATCAAAAAATACCGTTACCCCGGCACGCCGGCTGCTAATGACAACAACCGCAACCTTTTATTGCAGCGCGACCCGACCGTTGACGGGCTGAAAACGGGCTACACGGAAGCGGCAGGGTATTGCATGGTGGCCACGGCTAAGCGCGACTACCCTGGGCTGGGAGTGCCTGGCAGCGCGCCTGGTGGCCGGCGGTTGTTGTCCATCGTTTTGGGCACGGCCAACGAAAATGCCCGCGCCAACGAGTCGCAAAAGCTGTTGAACTGGGGTTACACCGCGTTCGAGCCTGTCAAACTGTTTGATGCCGGGCAGGCTGTCGTGACGGCCAAGGTTTGGAAAGGAGCGTCCAGCACCGTGGGAGCCGGCGGCGCCCAATCCCTGGTGATTGCCCTGCCCGCTGGCAGCGCAGCGAAACTCACGACCGAGGTTGTGCGTACCGAGCCCTTGCTCGCACCCATTGCTAAAGGGCAGACGGTGGCTGTGCTGCGCGTGCTTGTGGGCGGCGCCGTTTACGCTGAATTGCCTTTGGGCGCGCTCGAGGCGGTGGAGCAAGCTGGCGTCATGGGCCGGGCGTGGGACGCTTTGCGTCTTTGGATCAGATGATCTGGTATATTAGAAGGCTTTTCGGTACTTCCGAAGGGATTCACGTTTTTCGAAGTTTTTGAATTGTTGTTACCAAACGTTTAGGGACGTTTTTCTTTAGGAGGCTTGAGTGCCAACCATCAACCAGCTAGTGCGTCAGGGGCGCGAGGTCGAAACGATCAAATCTAAGAGCCCTGCGATGCAGAACTCTCCCCAACGCCGTGGCGTATGCACCCGTGTGTACACCACGACGCCCAAAAAGCCCAATTCCGCTTTGCGTAAAGTTGCCAAAGTGCGCTTGACCAACGGTTTTGAGGTGATTTCTTACATCGGTGGCGAAGGCCACAACCTGCAGGAACACAGCGTGGTGCTGGTTCGCGGCGGTCGTGTCAAGGACTTGCCCGGTGTGCGTTACCACATCGTGCGCGGTTCGCTCGATTTGCAAGGCGTGAAAGACCGCAAGCAGTCGCGCTCCAAATACGGTGCAAAACGGCCCAAGGCCAAATAACTCGGGTTCCCCCGGTTTTTGTAGATCTAAAGGTGCTGTTTCCCGCGTGGCGCGGTGATTCAGCGTAATGGCCCGAAGCGCAAAATTGTTTGTGTGGGTCGAGTAAGTGGGGGTCTTATGACTCTCGCGGTGTCCGTAAGGATGCCAACTGAAGCAAAGAGGTGAAAAAATGCCACGTCGTCGCGAAGTCCCTAAACGTGAAATCCTGCCGGATCCTAAGTTCGGCAATGTCGAGTTGTCCAAATTCATGAACGTGATCATGGAAGGTGGCAAAAAAGCGGTCGCTGAGCGCATCATTTATGGCGCGCTGGAGCAGATCGAGAAAAAGCACCCAGGCAAAGACCCGCTGGAAGCCTTCACGGTTGCCATCAACAACGTCAAACCCATGGTGGAGGTGAAGTCCCGCCGGGTCGGTGGTGCCAACTACCAAGTGCCCGTCGAAGTGCGCCCTGTGCGTCGTTTGGCTCTCAGCATGCGCTGGATCAAGGAAGCCGCACGCAAGCGCGGTGAAAAATCCATGGCCCTGCGCCTAGCCAACGAATTGCTCGAGGCCACCGAAGGCCGTGGCGGCGCGATGAAAAAGCGTGACGAAGTTCACCGCATGGCAGAAGCCAACAAGGCGTTCTCGCACTTCCGCTTCTAAGAGCGGGCTTTTGCAGCCTTTGGGCTGCGCCTTGGGGCTCGCAGTGTCACCACACTGTCGTCGCAATGCGCTAATGTCAAAGGTTGCCTTCGGCGCCGCGTTGTGCGGGCCGCATTTTCAAGATACAGATCAACGAAGGATCCACCATGGCTCGCCATACCCCTATTGAGCGCTACCGCAACATCGGTATTTCGGCGCACATCGACGCCGGAAAAACCACCACCACCGAGCGTGTACTTTTTTACACCGGTGTGAACCACAAAATTGGTGAAGTCCATGACGGCGCGGCCACCATGGACTGGATGGAGCAAGAGCAAGAGCGTGGCATCACCATTACCTCTGCGGCGACCACCTGCTTCTGGAAAGGCATGGATAAGTCATTGCCCGAGCACCGCATCAACATCATTGACACCCCCGGACACGTGGACTTCACGATTGAAGTCGAGCGTTCCATGCGCGTGCTTGACGGTGCATGTATGGTGTACTGCGCAGTTGGCGGCGTACAGCCCCAGTCTGAGACCGTGTGGCGCCAAGCCAACAAGTACAAAGCGCCACGTCTGGCCTTTGTCAACAAGATGGACCGTACCGGTGCCAACTTCTTCAAAGTCGTTGACCAGATGAAACTGCGCCTCAAGGCCAGCCCGGTTCCTATGGTGATCCCTATCGGCGCCGAAGAAAACTTCACCGGTGTGGTCGATTTGCTCAAGATGAAAGCCATCATCTGGGACGAGGCCTCGCAGGGTATGTTGTTCGACTACCGCGAGATACCTGCTGAATTGGTGGGATTGGCTAAAGAATGGCGCGAGAAGATGGTCGAGGCGGCCGCTGAAGCCACCGAGGAGCTGATGAACAAGTACCTCGAAGAAGGTGACTTGACGGAGGAAGAAGTGAAGTTCGGCATCCGTAAACGAACCATTGCCAGCGAAATCCAGCCCATGTATTGCGGCTCGGCATTTAAGAATAAGGGCGTGCAGCGTATGTTGGATGCGGTGATTGAATTCATGCCGTCGCCTGTGGATATTCCACCCGTGGGCGGCATGGACGAAGACGAAAACCCCGTCGTTCGCCAAGCCAGCGATACCGAAAAGTTTTCGGCGCTCGCCTTCAAACTGATGACAGACCCGTTTGTGGGCCAGTTGACCTTTGTGCGCGTGTATTCTGGCGTTCTGACTAAGGGCGACACTGTCTTTAATCCGATCCGCGGCAAGAAAGAGCGCATTGGCCGTATCGTGCAAATGCACGCCAACAACCGCGAAGAAGTGAGCGAAATTGTTGCGGGCGACATTGCCGCGTGTATCGGTTTGAAGGATGTGACCACCGGTGAAACCTTGTGCGACCCATCGGCCATCGTGATGCTTGAGCGCATGGTGTTCCCTGAGCCGGTGATTACCCAGGCCGTGGAACCGAAAACTAAGGCCGACCAGGAAAAGATGGGTATCGCTTTGCAGCGTTTGGCCCAGGAAGATCCGTCTTTCCGCGTCAAGACCGACGAAGAGTCCGGACAAACCCTGATCGCCGGTATGGGCGAGTTGCATTTGGAAATTATTGTTGACCGCATGAAGCGGGAATTTGGCGTTGATGCCAACGTCGGTAAGCCCCAAGTGTCTTACCGTGAAACCATCCGCAAGACCGTGGAAGATGCCGAAGGCAAGTTCGTGCGTCAGTCCGGCGGTAAGGGCCAGTACGGTCACGTTGTGCTGAAGATCGAACCCAACGAAGCCGGCAAAGGCATCGAGTTCATCGACGCCATCAAGGGCGGTGTGGTTCCTCGTGAATACATTCCCGCTGTGGAAAAAGGAGTCCATGAAGCAGTAACGCAGGGCGTTTTGGCGGGTTATCCGGTGGTAGACGTCAAGGTCACGCTGCACTTCGGCTCCTACCATGACGTTGACTCCAACGAGTTGGCGTTCAAGATGGCCGCAATCTTTGGCTTCAAAGAAGGTTGCCGCAAGGCGGGTCCCGTGATTCTGGAGCCGATGATGGCTGTGGAAGTGGAAACCCCAGAAGATTACGCGGGCAATGTGATGGGTGATTTGGCTTCCCGTCGCGGCATGGTTCAGGGCATGGAAGACATGGTTGGTGGTGGTAAAGCCATCAAAGCCGAAGTCCCTTTGTCCGAAATGTTCGGTTACTCGACGACCCTTCGCTCCATGTCGCAAGGTCGCGCCACCTACACGATGGAGTTCAAGCACTACTCGGAAGCCCCGCGTAATGTGTCTGAGGCCATCATGGCAGCAAGGGCTAAATAACACTTTTGTGGGACAGACCTTTAGCTCTGTCCCCAACTAATTAGATAGGTTTGCGGGACAGATCTTTAGCTCTGTCCCCAACTAATTAGAAAGTTTCGAAGTTGTCTGCGACGGTATGCCCCCTCGTGCCCGTGCGAGGGGAATCAGCAATACCGTGCAGACGTTAAATCACACACGGGACTTAGCTCTTTTGGAGAAAATGTATGGGAAAAGAAAAATTCACGCGTACCAAGCCCCACGTCAATGTGGGCACGATTGGCCACGTTGACCACGGCAAGACCACGCTGACGGCGGCCATCACCACTGTTTTGGCGGCTAAATTTGGCGGCCAGGCCAAGGCCTACGACCAGATCGACGCAGCGCCTGAAGAAAAAGCGCGCGGCATCACCATCAACACCGCCCACGTGGAATACGAGACGGCCAACCGCCACTACGCCCACGTTGACTGCCCAGGCCACGCTGACTATGTAAAAAACATGATCACCGGCGCGGCCCAAATGGACGGCGCTATTTTGGTGTGCTCCGCTGCCGACGGCCCCATGCCCCAAACCCGCGAACACATCCTGCTGGCCCGCCAAGTTGGCGTGCCTTACATCATCGTGTTCCTGAACAAGTGCGACATGGTCGACGACGCAGAGTTGCTCGAACTCGTTGAAATGGAAGTGCGCGAACTCCTGGACAAGTACGACTTCCCAGGCGACGCCACCCCTATCATCCACGGCAGCGCCAAACTTGCCATGGAAGGCGACAAAGGCCCTCTGGGTGAAGAAGCCATCATGAAGCTGGCTGACGCGCTGGACACCTACATCCCCCTGCCCGAGCGTGCCGTTGACGGCGCCTTCCTGATGCCAGTCGAAGACGTGTTCTCGATCTCTGGACGCGGCACCGTGGTGACCGGTCGTATTGAGCGCGGCATCATCAAAGTGGGTGAAGAAATCGAAATCGTCGGAATCGCTGACACCCAAAAGACCACCTGCACCGGTGTGGAAATGTTCCGCAAGCTGCTCGACCAAGGCCAAGCAGGTGACAACGTTGGCATTTTGCTGCGCGGCACCAAGCGTGAAGACGTGCAGCGCGGCCAAGTGCTGTGCAAGCCCGGCTCGATCAAGCCCCACACCCACTTTACGGGCGAGATCTATGTCTTGTCCAAAGACGAAGGTGGTCGCCACACGCCGTTCTTCAACAACTACCCGCCCCAGTTTTACTTCCGCACCACGGACGTGACCGGCGCGATTGAGTTGCCCGAAGGCAAGGAAATGGTGATGCCTGGCGACAACGTGTC
>CANHZG010000028.1 GCA_947464995.1 Comamonadaceae bacterium
CCAAGTGCTCGTTGTACAACTTGCTCAAGGGGAAGCGGTTGTCAACCCAGTTAAGCAACTTAGCGCCAGCTGGGGCGTTTGGGGAAATTTGTTTCATTTCAGCCATGGTGAGCTCCGCTTCAGGCCTTGGTGTCTTCACCGATCAGCAAACGGCTGTCGGAGAGGTACATATGGGGCGGGATTTCTAGGTTGTCCGGTGCCGGCTTGTTCTTGTACACACGCCCGGCCATGTCAAAGGTTGACCCGTGGCAGGGGCACAAAAAGCCACCCTTCCAATCGTCGGGCAGCGAGGCCTGAGCGCCAAGCTGAAATTTGTCCGATGGCGAACAACCCAAATGGGTGCAAATGCCCACAGCCACAAGGAATTCGGGCTTGATGGAGCGGCCTTCGTTGCGCGCGTACACCGGCGTGAACTCATCTTGCTTCCGCTTGGAATCCGGATCGGCCAGTTCGCCAGCCAGCGAACCTAGCACCGCGAGTTGCTCGGGCGTGCGCCGCACGATCCAGACCGGTTTTCCACGCCACTCGACGGTGACCTTCTCGCCCGGCTTGATGGCGGAGATGTCCACCTCAACAGCTGCACCGGCGGCTTTGGCACGCTCGGATGGCTGAAAAGTACTGACAAAAGGCACTGCGGTTGCCGCAGCACCTGCGATACCAGCGCACGTGGAGGCAATGATCCAAGTCCGCTTACTGGGGTCGTTCGGCTTGGTGCCGACGAGGGTGTCGCTCATGAGAATCCTCAGTAAAAATCACTATAAGGGGAGCCTTGGATTGTAGCTGACCTGAAAACGGCTGCTGGGCGGTTGCAAAGGGCCGAATTTAGGCCATCAACACCCATTGCCGGGCCATGCGGATGGAAGCCAATAGGCTTGAAGGGTCGGCGACACCACGACCTGCGATGTCAAATGCGGTACCGTGGTCGGGACTGGTGCGAACAAAGGGCAGGCCCAAAGTCACATTTACGCCGTTTTCGACGCCGAGGTATTTAACAGGAATAAGGCCCTGGTCGTGGTACATGGCGACCACAGCGTCAAATTCACCGATTTCGCCCTGTTTTGCACGTGCGCGCATGAAAACCGTGTCTGGCGCCCACGGCCCGCTGGCGTCACACCCCTGGGCCCTGGCTGCAGCAACGGCGGGGGCAATGGTGTTGCGTTCCTCGTCGCCAAACAAGCCGCCTTCTCCGGCGTGTGGGTTTAAGCCAGCCACCGCGATGCGCGGTACGCGGCCCAAGGGAACACGCAGGGCGTGGTGGGTCATCACAATGGTTTGTAGCACCTGCTCAAAGCCCACGGCTTCGATAGCGTGGTGCAGTGAAAGGTGAATGCTCACCAGCACGGTGCGCAACTCGCCGTTGGCCAGCATCATGCGCACCGGCAGCGCCGACACCGGCAATCCCAGGTGCATGGCGGCAAGCTCCTGCAGCATTTCCGTATGGCCCGGGTAGCGGTTGTAAGGCGCGCCGGCGGCTCCCAGTGCTTCTTTGTGCAAGGGCGCGGTAACCACGGCCGCCACCTCACCGCGCAGAGCGCTATTTGCCGCCCAAGCCACACAGCGCCCGGCAAACTCCCCGGCTAAGGCGCTTACCTGTCCCACCACAACCGGCTGCAAGGGCGCGCCCACTTGCATTACCGCCAGGCACCGGGGCGGGAGCGCGCACGCCTGTTCCGGATGCGTAATCTGTGCCACGGGCCAGGGTACCGCATCTACCGATGCAATAAGGCTCAAGGCCTGGCGCATGGTGGCCACGTCGCCTGCAACAAAACAATTGCGCAAAAGCGCAGGATCGCTGACAAAGGCCTTGGCAATGATCTCCGGGCCAATGCCCGCAGCGTCCCCCAAGGTAATGGCAATGGGTTTGGCGCCAGTGGGGATCGATTCAGGCAGGTTGGCAGAAGAATTATTCATGTAAATACAGAAACAGACCTTCGGAAAAAGGCGCGATGTTAGGCGGGGTTGTCAATATCGAGATACACATGGGACAGGCCTAACTGCTCGGCCACGTGCTGCGCCAAAGCCGGCGCGCCATAGCGCTCGCTGGCATGGTGGCCGCAGGCAATAAAGCTCACACCGCATTCCCGCGCGTAATGCGCCTGGGGCTCAGAAATCTCTCCCGTGATAAATACGTCCACACCGGCGGCAATGGCCGCTTCAAAATACCCCTGTGCACCGCCGGTGCACCATCCGATGCGCCGCACGGGGCCTTCATTGGCTTGGACCAACACCACATCGCGCCCCAGCACCGACTGCACATGGTTAGCCAGCGCAAGCGCATCGTGGAAACCGTGTGCGCCAGGCGCCCCCATCCAACCGAGTTGCTGGTCGCCAAAACGCCCCTGCGCCACCAACCCCAAACGCTGCCCCAATTGGGCGTTGTTGCCCAGCGTCTCATGCGCGTCGAGCGGCAGGTGGTAGGCAAACAAATGCACATCGTTGGCCAATAACCGGGCCAGGCGCTGGCGCAACCAGCCGTTTATGCGACCGTCATGGCCACGCCAAAACAGACCGTGGTGCACCACGATGGCATCGGCGTCGTGCGCAATGGCCGCGTCAATTAGCGCCAGACTGGCCGTCACACCCGAGGCGATTTTTCGAATCGGGCGTCGGCCCTCGACCTGCAAACCGTTTGGACAGTAGTCTTTGAAGCGATCGGGCTCGAGCAGCGCGTCGAATGCATGGAGCAATTCAAGATGGTGGGGCATAGAAACAGCTCGGTTACGAAGGTCAGGTAGGTAAGCGGGTTGGAGGCGGCAAGCGCAGGCCGCGTAAGGGCAAAGCCCTGCTGCCGACGATTATCGACTGCCCTACCAGTCGCCGCAGGCAAGGGACGGGACCTGAGTCCTTACCGAGGCTAGAAATTTCACTTGCCCCCTACAATTTGTGCGGTGGCGCCAAACCGGTCGCTGTGTTGTGGAAGAAGTGGCAATGAAGCGTTTTTGGCTGTTGTTTTCCCAAAGTACCACCGTCTTGCTGGCCGCATATTTTGTGGTTTTGACGCTCAAGCCGGCTTGGTGGGAGCCCCATGATGGCAGTGCCTTGGCGCTGAGCCAGGCGCCAGGTTTGCGCAGCCAGGATGCGCCCTTGGGCAGTTTTCGCCTGGCGGCACGCAAAGCCGCCGATGCCGTGGTGAGTATCAACACCGGCAAAACCAAACCGGCTGTGCCCGGCTCCATGGACCCCTGGAATCGTTTTTTCTTTGGCGCGCCCGACGCCCACCCGGACACAGAACCGTCTGGGGGCATGGGCAGTGGCGTCATCGTCAGCCCCAAAGGGTACATCCTGACCAACAACCACGTAGTGGAAGGCGCAGACACGATTGAAGTGGTGCTCAACGACCGGCGCCGCGCGCGCGCCAAAGTGGTGGGTACCGACCCTGACAGCGACCTGGCAGTCCTGAAAATCGAGCTCGATGCACTCCCCGTGATGGTGCTAGGTGACTCTGACACGGCGCAAGTAGGCGACCAGGTGTTGGCCATCGGCAACCCGTTTGGCGTGGGGCAAACCGTCACCGGCGGCATCGTCAGCGCCCTAGGGCGCAACCAACTGGGCATCAACACCTTCGAAAACTTTATTCAAACCGACGCTGCGATCAATCCCGGCAATTCGGGCGGCGCTTTGGTGGACAGCAACGGCAACCTGCTGGGCATCAACACGGCGATTTATTCGCGCTCGGGGGGCAGCTTGGGCATTGGCTTTGCCATACCCGTGTCCACTGCCAAACAGGTGCTGGAGAGCATTGTTCGGGACGGGCAAGTCACGCGGGGCTGGATTGGCGTGGAGCCCAACGACCTGTCTCCCGAACTCAGCCAGGCCTTTGGGATCCGGGCGCATTCGGGCGTTATCGTGACCGGGGTGCTCCAAGGCGGCCCTGCGGCGCAGGCCGGTATGGCGCCGGGCGACGTGATCGTAGCCATTGGCGGGGTACCGGTGGAGGACGTCGCACAGTTGCTTACCAGAGTAGCTGCATTGAAGCCCGGTGTGGCCACCGCATTCGCTTTGGAACGAAAAAGCCAGACCCTGAAAATGAGCGTGATACCGGGAACCCGCCCTAAGCCGCCCAAACCCTTGCACTAAAACGGCCGTCCAATTCAGTGAGCGGCGTTACCGGTCAGGGCGAGGTGCCAGGTCCCGCACGGTCAGCGGTTGGGGCCTCCTCGGAAGGCGCCTGTGTGTGGCGAATGAAAATTTGGGCCGCCCAGATGCCAACCTCATACAGGATGCACATCGGCACCAGCAGGGCCAGCATGGACACCGGGTCTGGCGGTGTTACCAAACCCGCCACCGCTGCTGCGGCAACAATAAAGTAGGTCCGAAAACTCTTGAGCTGGGTCACCGTCACGACACCCAGGCGCGCCAAAATCACCACGACGATGGGCACCTCAAAGGCAACGCCGAAGGCGATAAACATCGTAATCACGAAGTCCAAGTAGGCTTCAATATCTGGACTTACTGCCACCGAGGCCGGTGCCATCTTTTGGATCGCCGGAAAAGCTTGTCCAAAAACAAAAAAGTAGCAAAAAGCCGCCCCTGCATAAAACAACACGGTGCTGGCAGCCACCAGGGGCATCACCAGCTTCTTCTCGTGCTTGTACAAACCCGGCGCGACAAATGCCCATACCTGGTAAAGAATCCAAGGCAGCGACACCGCAATGGCTGCCATCACAGAGACTTTGATCGGCACCAAAAACGGTGACACCACGCCCACGGCAATCATTTTCGACCCCTCGGGCAAGGCCCTTACCAAAGGCATCGCCAGGTAGTCATATAGCTTGGAAGGTCCTGGGTAAATTACCAAAACCAAAAATACCCCCGCGATGCCATAGACCGCCCGTAATAAACGGTCGCGCAACTCAAACAGGTGCTGGACAAAAGGCTGCTCAGTGCCAGCGAGTTCGTCGGTTTTAGAGCCGGAATCGTTCATGAATGACTTTGGGGTACGCGAAAACGGGCCACACGCGCAGCACCGGACAAGGCCTTCACACGGGTTCCAGAACGGGCCTTGTACCAAACGGGGGTGGCGCTGATTTTCGCGCGCCAGCGTTTTTTCACCGGCCGGGCCATCGAGTAATACGGCAGCGGCTCGCTAACGGTTTCGGGTAGCAGCGCCTGGGCCCAGTTGTTGTCAATGTCCTTGACGGCGGTTTCCACCGAGCTTTCGGCGGCACGGGTGGCCGCTTCCATCTCTTCCTTCATCTTTTTCAAGTCGTCAAGCTCCACCGAGCGGCTGACCTCGGCCTTGACGTCAGCCACATATCGGCGCGCGCGACCGATGAGAGTGCCAACCGTCCTGGCAAGGCCTGGCAACTTTTCTGGACCAATTACGATCAATGCGATGCCGCCCACGATCGCGAGCTTGGTGATGCCAATATCAAACACTTAGTGCCATTTCAAGATTGCACAGCTCCAGCCAAAACATTCAATGCTTGGCCTTGGCTTCCACGTCAATGGTCTCTTTGGCAGCGCTGGAGTTGGCGGCGACTTGTTGTGCGGGCGCTGCGGGGTCAGCTGCCTTTTCACCGCCGTCTTTCATGCCATCCTTGAAGCCCTTCACGGCACCACCCAGATCACCGCCAATGTTACGCAGCTTTTTGGTACCAAAAATCACCACGATGATCACCAAAAATATGATCAGATGCGTTGTTGACAATCCCATACGATTCTCCTTTGAAGTACTGGAATTCTAGTCGCCGCCCATAGGGAGAGCGCCGAGTTCAGAATTTAACCACGCAACCAAGGGCGCGGGCCACCCATAATATGAAAATGGAGGTGACGCACTTCTTGGCCGCCCTCGGCTCCCGTATTGGTCACTAGGCGAAAGCCTCCCTCAGGATAAGGCCTGCAACCTGCCTGCAATGCCAGCACGGGCACTAGGGCCATCATTCGGCCCATCAGGGCCGCGTGCGCCTGGGTCACTTGCGCCATTGATGCAATGTGGGCCTTGGGAATCAGCAGGAAATGCACCGGCGCCCAAGGCGAGATATCGTGAAAGGCGTAGAACTCGTCGTCCTCGTACACCATGCGCGAAGGAATCTGCTTAGCAACAATTTTGCAAAACAGGCAATCAGGGTCGTGATCAGCGCGGTGGTCGGTCATAAGACAGGCAAAAAAGTCAATCAGAAATACAAAACTCGGTCTTTAGCCGCCCTGCGCGTCGCGCAGCACCGCCTTGCGCAGCGCCTTTTCCTCAATACCACTGGTACCGGCGCGGCGCTGGAGTTCGGCGATGACGTCGGTCGGGCTCAGGTCGTAGTGGGCCAGGGCGATCAGGCAGTGGAACCACAAATCGGCAACCTCATTAACAATTTTGCCTTTGTCGCCGCCGTGGTCGGTGTCCTTGGCTGCCATTACCACCTCGGTCGCCTCTTCGCCGATCTTCTTCAGAAACGCGTCCGGGCCTTGGTGTAGCAGGCGCGCCACATAACTCGCTGCGGGGTCGCCGCCGTTGCGCGCCTTTCGGCTTTCGATCACGGCGGCCAGGCTCACCAAGGCGTCCTGGGAAGATCTTGTCAAAGCGGGTGCGGGGGCAGTCATGGAGTCACTTGTAGATGGAATCGGGATTTTTCAGGACCGGGTCCACTGCATGCCATCGGCCGTCTTTCAGGACACTGAAAAAGCAGCTATGGCGCCCAGTGTGGCAGGCGATGCCCGGAGTATGCCCTTGCTGGGTGACGGTCAGCAACACCACGTCGGCGTCGCAGTCGACGCGAATTTCATGCACCAGTTGCACATGGCCGGACTCTTCGCCCTTAAACCAGAGCTTGTTGCGCGAGCGGCTGAAATACACGGCGCGGCCCAGTTCAGCGGTCTTTTGTAGCGCCTCACGGTTCATCCAGGCAAACATCAGCACGTCTTTGCTGCCCTGCTCTTGCGCAATCGCGGGCACCAGGCCTTGGGCGTCCCATTTGATCTCGTCCAACCAGCTCATGGTCAGTCCAGTCGCACGGGAATACCGCGCTCGGCCATGCGCATTTTGGCCTGGCCCACGGTGAATTCGCCGTAATGAAAAATGCTGGCCGCCAGCACGGCGTCTGCGCCACCCATGCTCACGCCGTCGGCCAGGTGGTCCAAGGTGCCCACGCCGCCTGAGGCGATCACCGGCACGGGCACCGCGTCTGCCACGGCGCGGGTCAACTCCAGGTCAAAACCACTTTTGGTGCCGTCTCGGTCCATGCTGGTAAGCAAAATCTCGCCCGCGCCCCGACGCGCCATCTCGGTAGCCCAGGCCACGGCGTCCAAGCCGGTGTTTTGCCGACCACCGTGGCTGAACACGTCCCAGCCCGGGCCACGCAGTTGCAGCGCCTCGCCCACGCGGCGCTTGGCGTCAATAGCCACCACGATGCATTGGGCGCCGTATTTGTGCGAAGCGTCTGCTATCACCTGGGGCTTGGCAATCGCTGCCGAGTTGAAGCTCACCTTGTCGGCCCCGGCGTTGAGCAGACGGCGCACGTCGTCCACCGTACGCACCCCGCCGCCCACGGTGAGCGGAATAAATACCTGCGAGGCCACGGCCTCGATGATGTGCAAAATGACATCGCGCGCGTCGCTGGTGGCGGTAATGTCCAGAAAAGTAAGTTCGTCAGCGCCTTGGTCGTTGTAGCGCGCCGCGATTTCTACCGGATCGCCAGCGTCGCGCAGTTCGACAAAGTTCACACCCTTGACGACGCGTCCACCGGTGACGTCTAGGCAAGGAATGATGCGTTTTGCCAGCATGTTTCAGTCTCCCAGCAGGCAAAACCGCTGCCAACCTTGCCAATGGGCGGCCGCAGCTACGCTGATCGGGGCAAATACCTGCGCAGCTTCCACGCACAAAAAGTGCGAAAAGCCGTCGCTCGGCAAATCGGCCATTGCAGCGCACTTTTCGCGTCCAGGGTTCCAGACCACGCTGTTCGCCCAGCTAGCGCTTTGGCTGATTTCCAAGCACTTTGCGCCATCCTGCAATTGCAAGGCAGCAGGTGCTGCGCCGTAGACGCGGTCAAATTCACCGTCAAATTGCAGTACACCGGAACCGCTAGCGTGGTGGTCGGTGAGCCCGTCCCATTCGGGCTGACCCTCCAACCCGTGCAGACGGGTCTGCCCAATGTCGGCCACGGCCAGGTAGCTGTGCAAGGCGCCCGTGAACTGCAAGGGCCGGGTGTCGGTGTTGTGGACCGTGAGCGTCACCGCCAACTCCCCCGGCAACAGCGCCACTCGCAGGCGCGCCTCAAAGCGCGGTTGCCAAATGGCAAGGGTCTGGGCGCTCCAGGTCAGGGTGAAATCCTGCTGCACGTGCTCGTCTTGCACTACGGACTGGCCCGCTTTCCAGGCGCTGTTGCGGGCGAAACCGTGCTTGGGCAGGCTGCCGCGCTGGTTGAACTGCGGGAAACACACCGGTATGCCGCCCCGTATGGCGCCCTGGCCATCCCAGTGGTTGCGCGGGCTCAGGTACAGGCGCTCGCTTCCCGCTGCCTGCCAAGACACCACGTGCGCGCCTTGCAAAGCCACCCACACCGTATCGCCATCGGCCAAGGTGAGGCGCTGACCGGGCTGGCCGTACTGGGCTTCACTGCGGCACAGCGAGCCGCCTTCAGCCATTGATTTCGTCAGCGCGGGCTTGTCCGGCCGCAAAGTCGAGGTCGCCGGTATAAATGGCGCGTCCGCAAATGACGCCCTGGACACCATCGTCCTCTACTGCGCACAGGGCCTCGATATCGGCCAGGTTGCTCAGGCCGCCGGAGGCGATGACGGGAATCGACAAGGCCTGGGCCAATTTGACCGTGGCCTCGATATTGATTCCACTGAGCATGCCGTCGCGGCCGATATCGGTGTAGATGATGGATTCAACACCGTAGTCTTCAAATTTTTTACCCAAATCCACCACGTCGTGGCGGGTGAGCTTGCTCCAGCCGTCGGTGGCAACCTTGCCGTCACGGGCGTCCAGTCCGACGATGATATGGCCACCAAAAGCGGTGCAGGCGTCTTGCAGAAAACCCGGATTTTTGACCGCCGCCGTGCCAATGATGACGTAGCGCAAACCGGCGTCAAGGTAGCGCTCGATCGTGTCGAGATCACGAATGCCGCCACCGAGTTGCACATCGACTTCGCTACCGACCTCTTTCAAAATCTTGCGGATCGCCATCTCGTTCTTTGGGTGCCCGGCAAAAGCGCCGTTCAAATCCACCAGGTGCAAACGCCGCGCTCCCTTGTCCACCCAACTGCGCGCCATGAACGCCGGGTCTTCGCCGAAGGTGGTGGATTGGTCCATATCGCCCTGTTTGAGGCGAACGCAGTGGCCGTCTTTGAGGTCAATCGCGGGAATTAACAGCATGGTGCTTGGGCAGTGAGTGAAGAAATTAGCAAATAAGAAAGGGGGTCATGGGTTCCATCGCAAAAAATTACGATACAGGGCCAGACCTTGTTTGGCGCTTTTTTCGGGATGGAACTGGGTGGCAAAAATATTATCGCGCGCAATTGCCGAGCTAAAGCGCGAACCGTAGTCGGTTTCGCCCACGCTGTGGCGCGCATCAGACGGTTTAGCGTAGTAACTGTGCACAAAATAGAAGTAACTCCCGTCGGGCACCTCGCCCCAGACCGGGTGCGGCGCATGACCATGGTTGTTGCGCCAGACCTGGTTCCAGCCCATTTGCGGGACTTTGAACCGGCTGCCATCGGCCTGCAGTTGGCCGTTCAGGTCAAACTTGACCACATTGCCCGGCATCAAACCCAGGCAATGCGTGTCCAGCTCCTCACTGTGTTCCAGCAGCATTTGCATGCCCACGCACACGCCCATGAGTGGCTTGTGGGCAGCGGCATGTAAAACCGCAGGCAGCATGCCCGAGTCGTGCAACTCACGCATGCAGTCGCGCATGCCGCCCTGGCCGGGTAGCACCACGCGGTCGGCGTCCATGACTTCTTGCGGGGTACGCGCCCAGACCGCCTGTACGCCCACGTGCTCGGCCGCGTGCATCACCGCCTGGGTGACGGAGCGCAAATTGCCCATGCCGTAATCGACGATGGCGACAGTTTTCATGGCAAACGCACGGTGGCTGACAGGGGCTAGAGCGAACCCTTGGTGGAGGGAATGGATTCGGGCGCGCGCGGGTCGTATTCCAGTGCGCTGCGCAGGGCGCGGGCGAAGGCTTTGAACACCGTTTCGGCCTGGTGGTGGGCGTTGTCGCCCTTGAGATTGTCAATATGCAGCGTGACCCCGGCGTGGTTGACAAAGCCCTGGAAAAACTCGTGCGTGAGTTGGGTGTCAAAGCCGCCGATGCTGCCACTGGTAAATGGAATGTTCATGGTCAGGCCGGGGCGGCCGGAGAGGTCGATCACCACACGCGACAACGCCTCGTCCAAGGGCACATAGGCGTGGCCGTAGCGGCGGATGCCCTTTTTGTCGCCCACGGCCTTCAAGACGGCCTGGCCCAGGGTGATGCCCACATCTTCGACCGTGTGATGGCCGTCGATGTGCAGGTCGCCTTCGGCCTCAATGTCCAGATCTATCAGGCCGTGGCGGGCAATCTGGTCGAGCATGTGGTCAAAGAATCCGATACCGGTGGACAAGCGCGAGTGGCCGCTGCCGTCGAGATTCACTTTGACATGGATGCGCGTTTCGGCGGTATTGCGCGCCACCTCGGCGGTGCGCGGGGGGCGGGATGCGCCGGCAGGGGATCCAGGCACTTCGATCAATGCGTGTTGAGTCATAAAGAGGCCTCCAATGCCGCAAGCAGCAGCGTATTTTCGTCGGCAGTGCCCACGGTCAGGCGCAGGCAGTCGGCCAGCAGCGGGTGCATTGTAGAAACGTTCTTTACCAGCACGCCGCGTGCGCGCAGGGCAGCGAACACCTGGGTGGCGGCGTCCGTACCCGCGCGCGCGGCCACGCGCACCAGCACCATATTGGCGTCACTGTCCCACACCGCAAGCCCGGGCAACTGGCGCAACGCCCTCAGCAGGCGGGTGCGCTGGGCACAAATTTCCTGGGCTTGGGCGGCAAAGGCGTCAGCGTGCTCCAGCGCAAAAAGGGCGCATTCGCAGTTGAGCACGCTGATGTTGTAGGGCGGGCGCACCTTGTCCAGCTCCGACACCAGAGCCTGAGGGCCGATCAAATAGCCTAAGCGCACACCGGCCAGACCAAACTTGCTTAGGGTGCGCATCAGCAACACGTGGGTGTGGGCCTGCGGCTGGGCCCGGATGGTGTCGAGGTAGCTGCGGCTGGCAAAAGGCTGGTAGGCCTCGTCCAGCACCACCAGGCTGTCAGTCTTGGCAGCAGCGGCGATGACCTGGGCCATATCAGCCTCGTTCCACAGATTGGCGGTGGGGTTGTTCGGGTAGGCCAGATAGACGATGGCGGGCTGGGTATCTGCGATAGCCGCAAGCATGGCCGGCATATCGAGCGCAAAGTCGGCAGTCAAGGGCACGCCGACAAAGTCCAGGCCCTGGAGTTGCGCGCTCATGGCGTACATCACAAAACCGGGAACGGGCGCCAGCACCGCTGGCCGCTTACCGGTGGCAGGGTCGGCACCCACGGCGCACGCCAGCGCGAGCAGGGAAATCAGCTCGTCCGAACCATTGCCTAAGATCACCTCGCAGCCCGCTGGCATCTGCGCGTACTGCGCGAGGGCGTCGCGCAAGTCCTGCACTCGGACACCGGGGTAGCGGTTCAGCGCCACCACACCCAGGCGCGCGCCCAAAGCGGCTTGCAGCTCAGGGCTCAAGCGGTACGGATTTTCCATGGCATCAAGCTTGACCATGCCTTGCGGGTCTTGCACGGCGTAGGCGTGCATGGCGCGCACGTCGGGGCGGATACGCCGGGCCACCAGGGCTTCGGAGGTCAGCGCACTGGTCATTCGAGCCTCATTTCTGCCGCGCGGGCGTGGGCTTGCAGGCCTTCGCCGTAGGCCAGCTCGGCGGCGATGGGCCCGAGCACACGGGCACCAGCGGCGCTGACTTCGATCAGGCTGCTGCGCTTTTGAAAGTCGTACACGCCCAGCGGACTGGAAAAACGCGCGGTGCCGTTGGTGGGCAACACATGGTTGGGCCCGGCGCAATAATCTCCCAGCGACTCGCTGGTATACGCGCCCAAGAAGATGGCTCCAGCGTGCAGCAGCAGCGGCTCCCAGCGGTGCGGGTTGGCGCTGGAGACTTCCAGGTGCTCAGGCGCAATGCGGTTGCTCAGGGCACAGGCTTCTTCCATGCTCCGCGTGTGCACCAGCGCGCCGCGGCCGGTGAGTGACTTGGCGATGATCTCGGCACGCGGCATGTGCGGCAGCAGTCGGTCAATGGCGGCTTGCACCTGCTCGATGTAGGCGGCATCCGGGCACAACAAAATGCTTTGCGCCAACTCATCGTGCTCGGCCTGGCTGAACAGGTCCATGGCCACCCAGTCGGGCGGCGTGCTGCCGTCGGCGAGAACCAAAATTTCGCTCGGGCCGGCAATCATGTCGATGCCCACGGTGCCAAACACCCGGCGCTTTGCAGCGGCCACATAGGCGTTGCCCGGGCCGGTGATTTTGTTGACCGCCGGAATGGTGGCCGTGCCATAGGCCAGCGCCGCCACGGCTTGCGCGCCACCCACGGTAAACGCGCGGTTCACACCCGCCACATAGGCCGCAGCCAGCACCAGCGGGTTTTTGACGCCTTGGGGCGTAGGCACCACCATGATGATCTCGCCCACCCCGGCCACGTGGGCGGGAATGGCGTTCATCAGCACGCTCGATGGATAAGCCGCCTTGCCGCCGGGCACATAAATGCCCACGCGGTCCAGGGGTGTGACTTTTTGGCCTAAAAGTGTGCCGTCGGCGTCGCGGTAGCTCCAGCTTTGGCCGCAGGCCTGCTTTTGCGCCTCGTGGTAGGTGCGCACCCGTGCGGCGGCAAATTCCAGCGCCTGACGCTGGGATTCGGGAATGGTGTCAAACGCAGCCTTCAGTTCGGCCTGGGTCAGCTCCAGCGCAGCCACGCTGTCGGCGCTCAAACCATCAAAGCGCGCGGTGTACTCCAGCACGGCGGCGTCGCCGCGCGTTTGCACATCAGCCAGGATAGCCGCCACGCGCTGCTCGATGGCCGCATCGGTATCGGCCGACCAGTGCAAGCGGGCTTTGAACTGCGCCTCAAAATCCATGTCCGTGGTGGACAGGCGCAAAGGCGTTCCGGCAAAAGGCATGGTTGGCGACACGTTCAGTTTCAGCCCTTGCCGATCGCGCTGGCAAAGGCGTTAATGATGCGGCGAATCGGCTCGCGTTGGAGCTTTAGCGCCGCTTGGTTGACCACCAGACGCGCGCTGATGTCCATGATGTGCTCCACCTCGACCAGATTGTTGGCCTTGAGCGTATTACCGGTCGACACCAGGTCCACGATGGCATCGGCCATGCCCACCAAAGGGGCGAGCTCCATGCTGCCGTAGAGCTTGATCAGGTCCACGTGCACGCCTTTGGTGGCGAAAAACTCACGTGCAATGGCTACGTACTTGGTGGCTACCTGAAGGCGCGCGCCCTGCCGCACGGCGTGGACATAGTCAAAGTCGGCACGCACCGCCACGCTGATGCGGCATTTAGAGATTTGCAAATCCAGCGGCTGGAACAACCCGGCGCCGCTGGTGGCGCTGCCCCAGTCGCCGCCGTGCTCTAGCAAGGTGTCTTTGCCGGTGATGCCCATGTCCGCACCGCCAAACTGCACATAGGTGGGTACGTCGGTGGCGCGCACCACCAGCACTCGTACGTCCGACTGGTTGGTGTCCAGAATCAGTTTGCGCGACTTCTCCGGGTCGTCGAGCACCTCGATCCCGGCGGCGCGCAAGAGCGGCAAGGTTTCTTCAAAAATACGGCCTTTAGACAAGGCAATCGTGATCATGTGGGTCTCGTTTTCAGTTCGGTTGCGGTAGAAAAACCGGTCTTATTTAACTCGTTCAATGTCCGCGCCAATACCGCGCAGCTTGGACTCCATCTGGTCGTAACCACGGTCGAGATGGTAAATCCGTTCGACCACCGTCTCGCCCTGGGCCACCAGACCGGCAATTACCAGCGAGGCCGAGGCGCGCAAATCGGTGGCCATCACGGTGGCGCCCGAGAGCGCCGCCACGCCTTGGACCAGCGCCACCTTGCCCTCGATCTGGATGTTGGCGCCCAGGCGCACGAGCTCGTTGACGTGCATAAAGCGGTTCTCAAAAATCGTCTCCGTGGCCCTGGATGCGCCATGCGAAATGCAGTTGAGCGCCATGAACTGCGCCTGCATATCGGTCGGGAAACCCGGGTATTCGGTGGTGCGAAACCCCTGCGCTTGCAAGCGCCCGCTGGACTGGACGCGAATGCCGGCCGCCCCCGCCGTGACCGTTGCTCCGGCGGCAATCAGCTTCTCGATCACCGCGTCAAGGTGGTCGGCGCGACCATGCTGCAAGACCACGTCGCCCCCGGTGGCGGCTACGGCGCACAAAAAAGTGCCGGCTTCGATGCGGTCGGCCACCACCTGGTGGTCGCAGCCGTGCAATGCCTCGACGCCCTGGATGCGGATGCGGCTGGTGCCGTGGCCCTCGATGCGCGCGCCCATGGCGATTAACATCTCGGCCAGGTCCGGAATTTCGGGCTCTTGCGCGGCGTTTTCCAAAATGGTTTCGCCTTCGGCCAAAGCAGCGGCCATCAGGAAGTTCTCGGTGCCGGTCACAGTAACCATGTCAGTGGTAATGCGCGCACCTTTGAGGCGCGTGCGCCCAGCGCCTACGCGCGCCAGCATGTAACCGTGCTCCACCACAATGTCCGCGCCCATGGCCGCCAGGCCCTTGAGATGCTGGTCCACTGGGCGCGAACCAATGGCGCAGCCGCCAGGCAGCGACACCTTGGCGTGGCCAAAGCGCGCCAGCAGCGGTCCCAGTGCCAGAACAGACGCACGCATGGTTTTCACCAGCTCGTAGGGTGCTTCGGGCAAGTTGAGCGTGCCCCCGTTGGCGTTGATGCTTCCGTCGGCGTTTTGCTCGATCTGTACGCCCATGTGGCGAATCAGCTTGAGCATGGTGGATACGTCTTGCAGGCGCGGCACATTGCGCAGCGTCACCGGCTCGGTGGTGAGCAGCGTGGCGCACAGTTCCGGCAGGGCGGCATTCTTGGCGCCAGAAATCTGCACCGTGCCGTGCAGGCTGCGTCCGCCGCGGATGAGTAGTTTGTCCATGGTTTTCTTGCGCGCACTCTATCTTGGCTGCTGTGCCCATTCCGCCGGGGTGTAGGTTTTCATCGACAGCGCGTGAACTTCATCGGTCTGCATGCGCGTGCCCAGGGTGGCATAGACCTGCTGGTGGCGAGCGATCAGGCGCTTGCCCTCGAAGGCGCTAGAGACGATGGTGGCGTACCAGTGGCGGCCATCACCGTCGAGGGTGCAATGGTCGCAGGGCAGTCCGGCGGTAATCAGGGCTTGGAGTTGGTCAGCAGTCATAGATGGAATTCGTAAAAAAATTAGCTGCGAATCTTGTAGCCGCTGCGCAGCAAGTGCAGCGCAACGCAGCTGACCACGAGAAGGGACACGCCCACCACGCTCAGACTCAGCCAGGGCGACACATCGCTCACACCAAAAAAACCGTAGCGAAACCCGTCAATCATGTAGAAAAACGGATTGAAGTGGCTCACACCCTGCCAAAAAGCGGGCAAGGAGTGGATGGAATAGAACACGCCGCTCAAAAACGTCATTGGCATAACCACAAAGTTTTGGAAAGCCGCGAGCTGGTCGAACTTCTCTGCCCACAGGCCGGCAATCAGACCCAAGGTGCCCATCAAGGCCGCGCCCATCACGGCAAAGGCCAAGATGAACAAGGGCTGCGCAAAGCCAATGTGCGTGAAAAAGGCCGCAATCACAAACACACCGGCCCCCACAACCAATCCTCGCACCACGGCAGCGCCCACATAGGCAACATACCAGTGCCAATAGGACAGCGGAGTTAGCAAGATAAACACCAGGTTGCCCATGACCTTGCTCATGATGAGCGAAGAAGAACTGTTCGCAAACGCGTTTTGTAACAAGCTCATCATCGCCAAGCCAGGCACCAAAAAGGCGGTGTAGCTGACCTGGTCATAGACCTTGACGTGGTCTTCCAGCGCGTGGCCAAAGATCAGTAAATACAGCATGGCGGTGAGCACCGGCCCGGCAATCGTCTGAAAAGCCACCTTCCAAAAGCGCAGCATCTCCTTGTAAAGAAGGGTTTGAAGGCCGCTCATAGAACCCCCACGCGTCGCGCTGCGCGTCGTGCGCTGCCCCCCGAGGGGGCCTTCGCGCCTTGGGACGGCACGGAGGAGCTCATGCCGTTACGCCCACACCATGCACAGAACCCTTGTTCTGCGCCATCACATCCAAAAACACGTCCTCAAGATCGGCCTTGCGAATCTCCACGTCCTGCGCCAAGAGGCCTGACTCCCGCACAGCGGACAAAAAGTGCTCGATCTCCAACGCGTTATGGGCCGGGAACTGTACGATGCGCCCGGTAATGCGCGCCTGAGCGGCCAGCGCAACAGGCAATTCGCCATCGACCTTGAAGCGCAGCACGTTGCTCGACGCGGCCTTTAGCAAGGTGCTGGTGTGGTCCAGCGCCACGATGCGGCCTGACTTGAGCATGGCAATGCGCCCGCAGAGGGCCTCGGCCTCTTCCAGATAGTGGGTGGTCAACAAGACGGTGTGGCCTTGCTTATTGAGCTTGGCGATGAACTGCCACAGCGTCTGGCGCAACTCCACGTCCACGCCGGCCGTGGGCTCATCGAGCACGATGACCGGCGGCTTGTGCACCAAAGCTTGGGCCACCAACACCCGGCGCTTCATGCCGCCTGAGAGTTGGCGCATATTGGCATCGGCCTTGTCTGCAAGGCCCAGGTTTTCCAACAATTCATCGATCCAGGACTCATTATTTTTGACCCCAAAATAGCCAGACTGGATGCGCAAGGCCTCCCGGACGTTAAAAAACGGGTCAAACACCAGCTCTTGCGGCACCACGCCGAGTTGCCGCCGCGCGGCTGCAAAGTCTTTTTGCACATCGTGGCCCAGCACGCTGGCCGATCCCGAACTCGGGCGCGTCAAGCCCGCGAGCATGCTGATCATGGTGGTTTTGCCCGCGCCATTAGGGCCTAACAGGCCAAAGAACTCGCCTTCCTCGATGGCGAGGCTGACATGGTCAACAGCGAGGAATGTGGCGCCTGGGGGCCCTTTGGGGGACGAATAGGCTTTGGAGATGGACTGGAAGGAGATAGCAGGCATGGGAGCGCGCAATTTTACGCGCGGCATTAAAGGAGGCCGAACCCGGCAATTACAGGTGCTGACCGACCAGGGATTCCACCCCGTACAAAGTGGCAAGTTCGACCAGGCTAGGCGGCAAACCTTGCACCACCAGGGCCTTGCCTGTGCGCTTACAGACCCGGCGCAGTTCCATCACCACGGCCAGCGCGGACGAGTCAAACTGGCTCAATGCCGATGCATCCAAAACGGCTTCGCTCGGTTGGGACGAAAGCGCTTGCACTAGTGCATTGAGGCATTCCGTGGCCTGGGGGTGGGTAAGCGTAGCCGGCAGTTGGAGCACATCAACCCTTTTTGCTGTTGGACTTGTTGCGCGCGGTCAAGGATTCAATCAAGCCGTCAATGCCCTTGGCATTGATTTCCTGGGAAAACTGGCTTTTGTAGGTTTCTACCAGCCACACACCCAAGACGTTGAGGTTAAAAATGCGCCAGCCCGCTCCCTGGCCTGGCGTTTTCTCAAGCCGGTAGTCCAACTGGATAGGGTCGCCACCGCCACGTACCTCGCTGCGTACCACGAGCTCCTTGTCTTCGGCCGCCGCGCGCAGCGGCTTCATGAATACGTTTTGGTCACTGACCTGAGACAGTGCACCGGCGTAAGTGCGCACCAGCAAAATTTTGAACTCGTCTTGCAAGCGCTTTTGTTGATCAGGCGTAGCTTGGCGCCAGGCCGGTCCCACGGCAGAGGCCGTCATACGCTGAAAGTCCACGTGCGGCATGATGCGGGTGTCGACCAAAGTCACCACTCTAGCGATATCGCCGGAGCGCATGCCCTTGTCGCTTTTTATGGTTTCAAGCACATCGGTCGAAATCCGTTTCACAAAGGCGTCTGCCGCTTCATCCTGGGCGCGGGCTTGCGTGCCCAATGCCAAACCCAGCGTGATCGCACATGCCATCAACAGGTGGTGAAAGCTACGGCTGTTCATTCAAATACTCCCTGAATTTTCACAATGTTTGTCTGTTTCTGTACAACACGATAAGCGCTATTGTTGCCGACATCGCGCATAAGACAAGGTAAAGGGCATTTTCAGGGTTCCGCCTCGGTGGTCTCAGGCACATCGCCATCGTATTGCCGGTAGCGTTGGCGCTGCAAATACGAGTCGCGCACAAACGAATAGGGGTCTAAGGAGGCACCGTCAATCACGTCCCCGGCCTTGAGGTAACTGGCGCGAAGGTCAATGAAACTCAACACCGTCAGTCCATCGCGGGTGTTGACGTCTTGCAGGTGGTTGATCAGATTACCTTGGCGGTCCAGGGGCAAGGCCACCACTTCACGCAGGGTGCGCGGACCCATAAACGGCAACACCACGTAGGGACCCGGGGCAACACCCCAACGCCCCAGCGTGGTTCCAAAGTCCGTCGTGTGCTTTTCAATGTCCAAGCTAGTCGCCACATCGACCAAGCCCAACAGTCCGACGGTGCTGTTAACCATCACACGCCCCAAGCTGTCCGCCGTCGCTGCGGGCCGCAAGGTGATGGCATTGTTCGCAAATGACCAGACGTCGTCCAAATTACCAAAGAAATTGCTCACACCTTTTCGCACCCAGCGCGGCGCCACAATGGTATACGCCAACGCTACGGGCTTGACCACTGCCCGGTCCAGCATGTCATTAAAGGAAAACACCACGCGGTTCAAAGGCTCCAGCGGGTCGTGTGGAACGGCTGGGGCAGTACCCGCATTCGCTGGGCCCCACGCGCACAACAGGGCGACGCAACAGGACAGGCCGCAGTGACGCGCTAGGCCCATGGCGCGCGCGATTTTCACCCTCAATCGCCTTGTTTTGGGCCAACGGCATCGGCCGCTTTGCTGTACAAAAACTGGCTAATCAAGCTCTCCAACACCACGGCCGACTGGGTGCTGCTGATGCTGTCACCACTCGCCAACACCTGGTCGTCGGCGCCAGCCTCAATACCCAGGTATTGCTCGCCGAGCAGACCACTGGTGAGAATCTTTAAGGAACTATCCTTGGGGAAGGTATAGCGCTTTTCCATGGCCAGGACCACGCGGGCTTGGAACGACTTGTCGTCAAACACAATCTTTTCCACCCGACCCACCACCACCCCGGCGCTGCGCACGGCAGCCTTGGGTTTGAGTCCACCGACGTTGTCAAATTTCGCGGTGACTACATAGGTAGACTGGAAGTTCAAAGTCAGCAAATTGGCAGATTGCAGCGCCAGAAAAAGAATGGCCACAGCGCCGATCAACACAAACAAACCCACCCAGACATCGTTCTTGGAGCGTTGCATGCAACACCTTTCTTTGCTAGCGTTAAATCGTAAACATCATGGCTGTCAGGATGAAATCCAGGGCCAAAACTGACAAAGAGGCCACCACCACGGTGCGCGTGGTGGCACTGGCCACCCCTTCGGGCGTGGGCTGCGCCTCATAGCCTTGCAGCAGGGCGACAAAGGTGACGGTGAAGCCGAACACGATGCTCTTGATGACGCCATTGCCAACGTCTTTCCAGACATCGACGCCGCCCTGGATCTGGCTCCAGAACGAACCGGCATC
>CANHZG010000029.1 GCA_947464995.1 Comamonadaceae bacterium
GCCCCATGGACAAATAAGAACTGAACAGGCATTTTTTACTCAGACCGCTTTGGCATTGCGCACCGCGCCGCCGACCAGGTAGATGCGTATGGGTGCCGTTTAGCGGTCGGCAGCAACCGGAACCGGGGAGCCCGGAGGAGATTGCTCTTCGAGAAATTCACCCGCGTTACGCACCCCCTTGGCGGGCCGCGCGTTCTCCTGGCCTCGCAGATCGACCCGGCGAATCTTGCCCGAGATGGTCTTGGGCAGGTCGCTGAATTCGATTCGGCGCACCAGTTTGTAGGCCGACACCCGCTCGCGCATGAAGCGAAAGATCGCTGCTGCCGTGGCGGCGTCGGGGGCATGGCCTGGCGCCAGGATCACATAGGCTTTGGGCACAAAGCCGCGCACAGGGTCCGGCGAGGGCACCACGGCCGCCTCGGCCACGGCAGGGTGTTCAATCAGCGCGCTTTCCAGCTCGAACGGGCTGATGCGGTAACCCGAAGCCTTGAACACATCGTCGGCCCGGCCAACATAGGTGATGTAGCCTTGTGCGTCACGCTGGCCGACGTCGCCGGTGTGGTAGTAACCATCACGCATGGCCTCAGTGGTCTTATCGGCGTCGTCGGCGTAGCCGTTCATTAGTGCGGTGGGGCGGTGCGCCAGGTCAATGCAGATCTCACCCTCGTCGGCCGGCTGGCCGTCGGTGTCGAGGAGCACGATGCGGTAGCCCGGCAGTGGACGCCCCATCGAGCCAGCCTTGAGCGCAGCCCCAGGCGGGTTGCCGATCTGGGCGGTGGTTTCGGTCTGGCCGTAGCCGTCGCGAATGGTGAGCTGCCAAGCCGCGCGCACCTGATCGATCACCTCGGGGTTGAGCGGCTCACCGGCAGAGATGAGCTCACGCAACTGCACCGGCCAGGCCTTCAGGTCTTCCTGGATCAGCATACGCCAGACGGTGGGCGGGGCGCACAGGGTGTTGACCCGGTGCTCGACCAGCGTAGCAAGGATGGCCGGGCCGTTAAAGCGCGGGTAGTTGTAGATGAAAACACAGGCCTGTGCATTGAACGGTGCAAAAAAGCAGCTCCAGGCATGCTTTGCCCAACCGGGCGAACTGATGGTCCAGTGGACATCGCCCTTTTTTAGGCCCAGCCAGTACAGGGTGGACAAATGGCCTACGGGGTAGCTCTGTTGCGTGTGCTGGACCAACTTGGGCTTGGCCGTGGTGCCTGAGGTGAAGTATTCCAGCAGCGGGTCGGTGGCGCGGGTCGGCTCAGGCGGTCTGAACAAGGTGCTGGCCTGCTTGGAGTGCCAGTAGTCGACCCAGCCAGCGGGCAACCCGCCCGACCCGCTGGAGATGCTCACCAGCGACAGGCCCGCCGTGACCGACGCTGGCAGGTCGATGATCTTGGCCATGCCGGCGGCATTGGTAATGACATGGCGCACCTGGCCGCGCTGCAGCCGGTCAGCCAGGTCGTCACCCGAGAGGAGCGTGGTGGCCGGGATCAGCACGGCCCCGACTTTGATTGCCGCCAGCATGGTCTCCCACAGCGGCACCTCATTGCCCATCATCAGCAGGATGCGGTCGCCCTTACGCGCGCCCAGTGCCACTAACCAGTTGGCCACCTGGGTGGAACGCTGCGACAGCTCGGCATAGCTCAACCGAAACTGCTGCCCCGAGTCTTCTACGATGTGCAGGGCCGGCGCCGGGTTGTCACGGGCGATGCTGTCAAAGTAGTCCAGGCCCCAGTTGAAGTGGTCCAGCACCGGCCATTCAAACGCCTGCACGGCGGCGGCGTAATCGGTGCGGTGCTTCATCAGCAGGTCGCGGCAGGAAAGGAATTGCTCGAGTTCGGTCATGGCTATATCAGTTCCATTGCCGACAAGGGCCGGCTTGTTCGCACCAGTTTAGCGCTCTGCTGGGCCCGGTGGCCCGTTGGCGCCGACACAGATTTGACCTGGGCGCCAACTCTTCAAAGGCCCCACCATTGGCTGCTGCTACCAGGTCCGTCCATTAGATTCGCGGAAATTCGGCTAGTTAGCCTAGATTTCTAGTTTTTTGGTATTTGCCTCGAACCCGCGGCAACCCTAACTTGCCCGATTCGAAGGCAAGATCGGCATCACCAGGCAATACACAGTCGCCTAAAAGCGAGTGCTTGGGTAGCTATTTCGCACTAAGGGAAAGGTGGCCATGTTCAGTTCGCGAGAACCGTTGCCATGCGGTACTATCAGCCGCGCAATCCGCAAAAGAAACCACCCACGGATTGTGTTGCTAGTTTCTAAATGGAGCCAAACATGCTCGTACGCCTTTTGTATGTCAGCCAATCAGTAGGCCCAATTACTACTACGGTCACCACGTCGATTTTAGAAAAATCTAATGCCAATAACAAAAAGCAAAATATCACGGGTGTTTTATGCCAAGGCTCAGGCTTATGGCTGCAAGCGTTGGAAGGCGAGAGAGCTCTGGTAAATACTCTTTACTCTCGAATCATGGCCGACAGGCACCATCAAAACATTGAATTGTTATCGATGGAGGAGATAAAGAGTCGGCGATTTGGTCAATGGTCTATGGCGCTTGTTTATTTGTCTAAAGACGATCCGATGGTACAAATGGCCCATCCTGAATTCGACCCCTACTCAGCAACTGCTAAGGGCGCGATGTCACTCTTGGAAGAACTGATTGAAACCAGTACCCCCATCGTTCCCATGGCAACCACCTGACCAAAATTCAGCTCTGCAATTGCGGGAAGTGCAGTAATACTGCGACCAGCGCAAAAATCACAAGAGACTAGTGACGACGGTCCCGTCAAAAAGGCAGCAGGTCTGCCGACGTCTCCCGCAAAGAAATAACTCGTGCCAAAGGGATGCTCCCTTTAGTTCAAAGCGTCTTTGAGTCCCTTGCCCGGGCGAAACCGGACCACTTTGGAAGCCTTGATCTTGATCGCGGCCCCGGTACTAGGGTTGCGCCCAGCGCGAGCCTTGCGCTTGGTAACTCCAAACGAGCCAAAACCTACCAAACTGACGGTGCCACCCTTTTTCAGGGTCTTCGTTACTGCCTCTAGTACGCTGGCCAAGGCCCGCGTCGCTGCAGCTTTAGAAAGGTCAGATTTTTGAGCAATGTGGTCGATGAGATCGGACTTGTTCATGGTGTTCTCCAATGTTGGTTTAACGGTGTTGATACACAGCGCAATTCACGCGCAGCCAATTCTATTTGCGGAGCCTTCAATCTTGGGCTCCCGGGGGTTCAACTCCTAAGGGCTAACAACCTGCGCCAATACCATCGCACCGAACCAGTTAGACCTGGGCAGTTTTGGTTGAGTCGCCCTTGGACTTGAGGCCGTCTCAGGCCTCAGCTGCGCCGCCGGTCCAAACACAAGCCCTCAAGTGGCGCGGATTAACTTGCAAGTAGTTTGGTGAAAATCATCACGAATAAGACCAATTGCCCAGCCCAGAGCATGGCGCGTATATGGACATGCATGGAGCCTGTACCCCACAAATGGGCCAGAGATTGACCGATACGGCAATACAGTACACAAGCGGCCAAGGCATTGATGTCGGGTAACTTTGCCATGGCGGCGGCCACCAGCACCAGAACGGCGAAAAGCGGAAGGTTTTCCAGGCAATTGGCATGCGCGTCCTGGATGCGGTGCAGCAAGGCCGGATCATCGGCATGGCGCACGCCGCGCGGCCAATGGGTGATCGGCGTGCCTTTTAAGTAAGCTAGCCCGCGGTAGACAAAGACCAGGCCAATCAATGCAAGGGTCCAGGCGGTAAATCCCAAAAGTGCTTGCAATGCCGTCATGGTGTCTTCCTTATAGGTGGTAAATGGGCACTATATCGTTGTTGCGTCCGATCGCAAACGGCTAACTGTGCCCAACTTGTCAAAAATGTAAAGTTAGCTGGCTCGCTTCCATAACACTGTCGATCGGGTTCGCCGTTAGGCGCTCACATAGAAAAAGATGCTGCAGTGCTGCCGCGTTAGATGTACTTTCGAAGGGTGTCACGTCCCTGCGCCCGATATTGCATTTCGACAACGCGCCAGATTTGGCTGCGAAGTTGCCCCTTTTTTCCGCAGGCTCCCCGTGATAATTTCTGCTTTTTTTGGTACCCGATGACCTCCCCACCCGAATTAGCACTGCTTGCCCAAATCGAAACCGCCCTGCGCGCCCTGGCCGATGGGGGGCAGGCGGTGCCCATGCGCGCTTATATGCTGGACCAGTTTGCCTTTTTGGGCATCCGCGCCAACCCGCGCCGCCAGGCCTTGCGCGGCCTGCCGAAGTTAAGCGCATGGACTGCGCTTGAGCTGCTGGCGCTAGCTGACAGACTCTGGGACTTGCCCGAGCGCGAATTCCAGTACGTGGCGGTGGACCTCCTAGTCAAATACCACCGGCAGTTGGGTACCGGCAGCGTGGATCACCTGCTGAAACTCGTGCAGCGCAAACCGTGGTGGGACACGGTGGACGGTCTCGCTGGGGTCGTGGGCGATGTTTTACTGCGTGCCCGCCCAGGCCAGCCGGACGCGCAGCGCGCCATGGATGCGTGCCTGCGCGATCCCAGCCTTTGGGTGCGCCGCGTGGCCATGCTGCACCAGCTGGGCTGGAAGACACACGCCGACGAGGTGCGGCTGCTGCACTACGCATTGACCCTGGCCAGCGAGCCCGACTTCTTTATTCGCAAGGCCATTGGCTGGGCGCTGCGCGACTATGCCCGGACGCGGCCCGAGGCGGTACGCGCCTTCTTGGCGCAGCACGCACAGCGCCTCTCCAGCCTGACGCGCCGGGAGGCGGGCAAGCACTTGGGTTGATGGTTCGGCGCCGTGTGGTGGGGCTGCAGTAAGCTTCTGCCATGAAATCAGACTTGCTGGCCCTGGCGGCTATTGCCTTGTGGGGATTGCTGGCGCCCTTGGGGGTCCAGCTGGCCCACATTCCCCCCTTTTTATTGACGGGCCTGGGATTGCTGGTGGGTAGTGTGATCGCATTGCCTCTGGCGAACTTTCGTGTATCGCGATGGAGGGTTCCACTGCCCACTTTGCTGGTAGGCATTTATGGGCTATTTGGCTTTCACTTTTTGCTATTTATGGCCTTGCGTAATGCGCCGGCGGTGGAAGCCAATCTCATCAACTACCTCTGGCCGCTGGGCATGGTGGTGATGGCGCCCTGGTTTTTGAAAGACGTGTCATTGCAGGCGCGCCATATTGTTGCTGCGCTCATCGGCTTTGCCGGTGCGGCCATCGCCATCCTGGGCCGGGGAGCATCCGAGCTTTCGGCCCAAGGGTTCCATGCGGGCTACCTGATTGCGCTTGCCTCTGCCTTTGTGTGGGCCAGCTATTCACTCTTGACGCGCAGGCTACCCGCGTTTCCCACGGCCGCTGTAGGTGGCTTTGCAGCCGCTTCGGGCCTGCTTTCACTGCTTTGCCACCTGGTGCTGGAGCCTGCGGTTGCACTGAGCGGGCAGGACATGGTGTTGATAGGTATCCTGGGTTTAGGTCCCCTGGGTGGCGCGTTCTTTTTGTGGGACGCAGCCATCAAGCGGGGCGACGCGCGGCGCATTGGCCTGCTGGCCTTTGCAACTCCGATTTTGTCCACGGGGCTACTTCTGCTGAGCACCGGGCAAGCCCTGCAGTGGAACATCGCCATTGCTGCGACCTTGGTGGTGGGTGCTGCCTGGTGGGGCAGCCGCTCACCGGGATAAACCAAGGCCTGTCGGCGCAAGCCACAGGCCGTTCAGTTTGGAAAATTCAGGAAACTTGCTTGGGCCGCTTCAGGTCAAAGTCAATGATCCGGCGATGCAGCGTAGCCCTGGACATGCCAAGCCCCTTGGCCGTCAAGGAGACATTCCAGTTTTGCTTGACCAAGGCGGCCGAAATCTTGTCGGCCTGGAGTTCGCGCGTGGTGCTATCCGTCCGCCAAGGGGCAGCGGCTTCCTGCGTGCCAAGCGCCGATGGAAGACAAGACAGGTCAACCACCGATGTGTCACTCACGGCCAGCGCGAACTTGGCGACATGTTGCAGTTCCCGCATATTGCCTGGCCAGCGGTGCTTCATGAGCACATCCATGGCCTGGGCGCTGAGTTCACAGACCTGCTGACCGGCCTGGGATGCCGCCGCCCAAAATGCGTCTTCGATTAAGCGGGCCTGGTCTTTTCTTTCGCGTAATGGTGGCAGGTGCAGGCTTGCACCATGGATGCGGAAGTAAAGGTCCTCACGAAACTTCCCCTCGCGCACCAGCGTGGGCAAGTCGCTCAAGCTGGCAGTGATCAGGGAGAAGCGCACGTTGACAGGCTCTACACCGCCCACGGGAACAAACTCTCCCTCGGACAATACCTGCAGCAACCTGCCTTGCAGCGCCAGAGGCATATCGCCGATTTCATCTAGAAACAGCGTGCCGCCATTGGCTGCAATTAAACGCCCTGGAGAGCCCTGCTTTGCCGCGCCCGTGAATGCACCGGGCCGGTAGCCAAAAAACTCGCTCTCAATCAGATCATGCGGTATCGCTGCGCAATTGATGGCGACAAAGTTGCCCGCGCTGTGGGGCCCCGAAAGATGCAGGGCCCGGGCTAGCTGCGTCTTGCCAACGCCGCTTTCGCCCTGGAGCAGCAGTGGCAAGCATTTGGCATGCAGGCGAACGGCAATTTTGAGGCGCTCTTCGGTCTGCGGATCGGTGCCCACGATATCGCGAAGTGACGGCCCCTGCGCAATCCGCGGTGCACTGCTGGACTTAGGGCTCTCCAACGTACTTGCTTGTTTGCTGAAGTTCCCGCGTGCGGTGCGTCTCGCTGCGGACTCCGTGAGTCTGAAATGCAGCCCGCCCTCCTTGTTCTTGGCGGTGTGTCCATTGCCCTGCATGGCGCGTTCCAGGTCAAGCACGCCTGACACAGTGGCCAACTTTCTTCCTACGAGCTCGTCCAGAACCGGGAGGCTTTCGCAAGGGTTCAACAACTTTCTGGCAAAGGGTGTGGCGTCGATGATCCGACCGCTATCGTCAATCGCTATCCGGGCCTCTGCCGCCCCATCCAAAAAGTCGTTGTACCTTGACAGGCGCAGCACGCGCGAATGGGGATGGAGTCGCTCAAAGTGCTGGTTCTCAATGCGCCGGGCCGAGCTGGTTACCAGCTCCCGAATCATGGACTGGACGGCGCCCCCCGCGCTTTGCATCGACGTGACGTTGAGCACCCCCACCAACCGGCCCTGGCTGCCAAAGATAGGCGCCACGGCGCAGCTCAGCGATGCCAGTTTGGAGGAAAAGTGCTCGTCTTGCACCACCGAGAGCGGGCGTTGCTCCCGCAGGCACAAACCCACACCATTGGTTCCTTGCCGGTCTTCGGTCCAGATCGAACCAGGCAAGACGCGCAGCCCGGTGTACTTGTTTACCGAAGTAGCCGTGCTCCGGTATTGGATGACGACACCCTGGGCGTCACTTAGCATGACAACCTCGGCATGTTCCATTACCCGGTGAAGCAGGCGGTCAATCTCCGGAAGGCAAAGCGCGCTCAACTCTTCAACGGGCGCGCGATGCTCAACCAGTTCTGAGTAGGAGAGCACATCCGGATCGCGGACCCGATCGGGATCGAGATGGTGTTCAGCAAGACTGCGAAGCCAGGAGCCGCGCACCTCTTCATTGGGATCGGCCAGGCGACGGCCAAACAGGCTCTCGAAGTCCTTTCTGAAACCGCCGATGCCAGTGGGTTCGATGTTACGCATGGGTTCGACTCCTTCCTGGTTAAGCTTTTGTCAGAAGGCCAGACTGTAATGCGACACACGCCCGCTGCGCTATCGGGTTTTTCCCTTGATGGAAAGCGAAGAAAATTGCTCCCAATGTGTCGCAAGGGCCGAGGTTTGCGACGCTAAAGTGTCGCATTCCACTGCGCTTGCGACACATTAATTGATGCAAGTGTTTGATTTTTATTGCAGATTTAGTTGGCATGACTCTAGCTTATTCTGTCATCATGCCGGCTAGCGATACACCGGACATGCACAGGAGACAAGCCAGTGTTAATTGACAGTACCGATCAACCGCGACCCGACCATGCGCGCCAGGTGACGACCGACTTTCGCGAGGCGATGCGCCGACTGGCGGCGTCGGTGATGATCGTCTCGACCCGCGATACCGATGGAACGCCCCATGGCATGGTGGCCTCCTCGGTGATTTCAGTCTCCATGGAGCCTGCATCCATGCTGGTCGCTGTTAACCGCACCGCAGGTATTCACCCGGTGTTGCTGAGATCTAAGGTTTTTTGCATCAACCTGCTCTCTGATGAGCAGAGCGACCTGTTAAAGCCGTTTTCCACCACGGCATTGCGTGATCAACGCTTCAAGTCGGATGGCTGGAAAGACGCCTGGACGACCGACAGCGGGCGCCTACCTTGGCTGCCCGAGGCCTCCGCATCCATTGAATGCGCGGTCGATCTGGTGACCGACTACGGCACCCACAGCCTCTTCATTGGCCGCGTACAGCGGGTCCATTGCCCGTCTGCATCCCCGGCCAGCGAGGCTATTATGTTGCCGCTGGTGTGGCTTGCCGGCCAACAGGCTTCACTGTCGATGCAATAGGCGAACCCACCGGATGTGATTCACAACCCGCGCATTTGAAGCGCATTTCTTAAACCAACGAGGAGACTTTGATGAAGCTTGGACTATTTGGCATGCCCCTGCACCCGCCAACACGGATGGCCGCAGAAACCTATGAGGAAGACGCAGACCGCATCATCTACGCAGACCACGTCGGATTTGATGAGGCCTGGATCGGTGAGCACATGTCGTGCTCGACTGAGCCTATCGCCTCCCCCCTCATGTTTCTTGCCTCGTTGATCAATCGCACCAAGACCATCCGCTTTGGAACCGGCGTCATTGCCCTGCCAAACCACCATCCCGCAGTGGTCGCTGCAGAAGTGGCGCAGTTTGACCACATGAGCCGCGGCCGCCTGATGTTTGGCATCGGACCCGGCGGACTTGCCAGTGACATGGAGCTGTTTGACGTGCTCGACGGTCCTTACCGCACCGAGCGCATGATGGAATCGATAGACATGATTTTGCAGATGTGGAGTCAGGAGCCCCCCTACCACATCGAGGGCAAACACTGGAAGATCAAGCTGTCTGACACGGTGATGCCGGAGTTGGGTGTGGGCTACATTCCCAAGCCCTACCAGCTGCCCCACCCCCCCATCATGATGACAGCGATGTCACCTTTCTCGGACAGCATCAAGACGGCAGGCATGCGCGGTTGGGGCCCCATGAGCGCCAACTTCTGTCCCGAATATGTGATCGCCAGCCATTGGAAAAAGTATGTAGAGGGCTGCGAAGCGGCAGGCCGCCCCGTCAGCGGAGAGAACTGGCGTGTGGCGCGCAACGTGGTGATCGCACGCAGCGATTCCGAAGCGCTGGACCGTATGCTGGACCCCAAGGGCAGCAACTACTATTACTTCGATTACCTCTGGAAGGTCTTGTTGGCTGTGGACTACACAGCGGTTATGAAGGACGACCCCAAGAAGCCCGATGCGCAGATCACCGTAGAAGAACTGATTAAAAGCATGGTGATCTACGGCTCGCCCAAGACCGTCACTGAAAAGTTGTTGGCATTCCGTGAGCGTACAGGGCCATTCGGTGGCTTGCTGATGGCGGCCATGGATGGAGCCGGTGTCAACCGCTCGCGCGAATGGGAAAGCATGGCGCTTCTGTCCCAGGAAGTGATGCCCGCTATCCGTCGGGCCTTGGGTCGGTAAAACAGGCGCTGGGGCGCTGGGGGCGCGAATCGCCCCCAGCGTGAGCGAGGCGATGTGGGCCCAGGGCTCACCACGTATCGATCGCCGCCCCGCGCAGCTCGGCTACCCGTCCGCTGGCCAGGCCGCGCGCCAGCCAGGCGCGGGTGTTGGCCGGGTCAATCACTGCATCAATTTCCAGGCCGCTGGCCATTGCCAAGGCGCTACCGTTTTCTACCTGCTGCGCCAATAGCTGCGCAAACAGCGCGTCGCGCGCGGCCCCCTCGGCCACAGCTTCCAGTTCTTTCTTAAAGCCCAGGCGCACCGCGCCTTCGAGGCCCATGGCGCCAAACTCGGCGCTGGGCCATGCCACGCTGCACAGCGGTGCGTGAAAGCCGCCAGCCGTCATCGCCATGGCGCCCAGGCCATAGCCCTTGCGCAGCACCACGCTCAAAAACGGTACGCGCAAGTGCGCCGCCGCCACAAACATGCGGCTCACATGGCGCACCTGCGCGGTGGCCTCGGTATCAGGCCCCACCATGAAGCCGGGCGTGTCCACCAGGCTGACCAGCGGCAGGCCGTGGGCGTTGCACAGTTGCATAAAGCGCGCGGCCTTGTCCGCCGCGTCGGCGTCAATCGCGCCGCCCAGATGCTGCGGGTTGTTTGCCAGAACGCCCACAGCGCGGCCCTCGATGCGCGCCAGCGCGGTGTGAATGCCTAAGCCAAAGCCGCTGCGCAGCTCCAGCACGCTGCCCTCGTCGGCAATACCGTGCAAGGCGGCGCGGGTGTCGTAGACGCGCAGTCGGTTCTCAGGCACCACGGCGCGCAGCGCCAGCGCGTCGGGCGCCTGCCAGGTGGCGGACGCGCCGGTGAAAAAGCCCAGGTAGTGTTTTGCAGCGGCTACGGCCTGTGCCTCGTCGTCCACCAGGATGTCGATCACGCCATTCGCGTGCTGCACGCTGCTGGGGCCAATCTGCTCGGGCTTAAACACGCCCAGGCCCCCGCCCTCAACCATGGCGGGGCCGCCCATGCCGATATTGCTGCCGCGCGTGGCAATCACCACGTCGCAGCAGCCCAATAGCGCGGCGTTACCGGCAAAGCAGCGCCCCGCCGCAATGCCTAGCACCGGCACTTGGCCGTTGAGGCGCGCAAAGCTGGCAAAGGTCGCCACGTGCAGACCGGCCACGATGGGCATGTCCACATCGCCCGGTCGGCCACCGCCGCCCTCGGCAAACAAGATGACCGGCAGCTTGTGCGCCAGCGCGATACCAAGCATGCGGTCGGTCTTTTGGTGGTTGCGCATGCCCTGGGTGCCCGCCAGCACGGTGGCGTCATAGGCCATCACCAGGCAGGGGGCGCCGCCCACGGCGGCGGTGCCGCAGACCATGCCGTCGGCCGGGGTGTTACGCACCAGATCATCGTGGCTGCGGCGCTGGCTTTGCGCGGCCACGGCCAGCGCGCCGTATTCTGAAAAGCTGCCTGGGTCGCACAAATCCGCCAGATTTTCGCGCGCTGTGCGCAGACCTAGCGCGTGGCGCTTGGCGACGGCGCTGGGGCGGCTGGCGTCCAGGGTGAAGGCGTGGCGCGCAAGGGCATGGGCCAGGTCGGGTCGTACGGACGGCGCTTGCTCGGTGGCATGCATGGGCGTGGGGGCGTCTTGCACCGCTGGTGCCATGGGCGTAAGCAGCGTGTGTACGGGGCCAGCTTTTGGCGTTCTACCGTCGGTGCTGGCAAGCGGCGTGGGTGCCTCTGCGCCGAGTTGGATCACCAGCAACACATCGTCTTTCGTCACGGACTCGCCTGCCGCGAAAAAGCATTCCCGCACCACCCCGGCCTGGGGTGCCAGCACCTCGTGCTCCATCTTCATGGCCTCCAGCACCAGCAGCACTTGACCCGCCTGCACGGTGTCGCCCGGGCGGATCAGCAGGTGGGCGATGTGGGCTTGCAGGGGGGCGCGCAGTTCAAACATGGTGGTGTGGCCTTGGGCGGGCAATGGGTCAATAGGCGTGCCCACGGGTGGGCGCTAGAGCCGAACCAGTATAGAAAGTAGGCTGCGCCGTACGGGGTATGCTTGTCTTTCGGGTGACGTGTCGGACCACAAAACCGCACCGTTGCGCCCTATCACCCTCTCATTACGCGCAAAGAAACTTCTTTATGAACCCCAGCGATTTCGCCCCCCTCATCCAACTCAGCCGTGGCGGCCTGACCGAATGTGTGCACTTTGGTGCGCTGGCGGTGGTCAATGCACGGGACGAGTTGCAGGCCTACGTCGGCAAGCCGCACATGATGAGCTTTACCCGCTCCACGCTCAAGGCCTTGCAGGCCCTGCCTTTTATGCAGGCGGGGGGCGCGCAGGAGTTTGGCTTGAGCCAGCCCGAGGTGGCCATGCTGTGCGCCAGCCACAACGGCGAAGACATGCATGTGCAGGCGGCCGAATCTATGCTCGCAAAGGCCGGGCAAGACTACAAGGTGTTGCGCTGCGGCTGCCACGTGCCGGGTTTGTACATGCTGATGGACAAGACGGCGCCCGACGGCATCCATTTTGATGAACGGCACAACAACTGCAGCGGCAAGCACGCCGGTTTTGTGGCGCACTGCGTGCAACAGGGCTGGAGCCTGGACGACTACATCGCCCCCGAGCACCCGCTGCAGCAAGCGATTGCGCGCGACGTCGCCGCCGCCGTGGGCATGGACGTGCAAGACCTGAAAATGGGCATTGACGGCTGCTCGGCGCCCAACTACGCCATGCCCTTGTCCAAACTGGCCTACGGTTACGCGCGCCTGGCCAGCGGCGCGCAAGACGCGCAGTTTGGCGACAGCTTTGCCCAACTGGGCGAGGCCATGACGGCGTATCCCGAAATGGTCAGCGGCACCGGGCGCAACGATTTGGCCTTTATGCAAATTGGCCGTGGCGACTGGATTACCAAAATCGGCGCCGACGGCGTGCAGGTGGTGGCCAGCAAGCGCCGGGGCGAGGCGCTGGCGCTCAAGATCAGCGACGGCAACAAAACCGCGTTGTACGCCGCCACCGTGGAGGCGCTGGAGCAACTCGGCTGGCTGGATGCTGCGCAGCGCGAGGCGCTGCAGCCCTGGCGCGCCCAGCCCATCATCAACGCGCGCGGCCTCCATGTGGGCGCGCGCGACGCCTGCTTTCGCTTGCAAACTCGAGCCTGAAGGCGCGCAGCGCACCTGTTTCACCTGCGCAAAGCGCGAGCACGTCGTCTGCGTGTTCCCTATGCCAAATACCGTGTGATTGCCAAATTGCAAAGTTTTCGGTTAAAACCGGGCATCGCAAATAAAAAAGGGAGCGGCTATGCGGGGCAAGGTGGTTAATCTGCTGGTGCTGATGGTATTTTTGTCATCATGGGCCTGGTACTTTAGGGACACGCAAACGGTGCGCCAGTGGCGCCCATCGATTGAAAAAGGTCTGGCCAAGGTGGGGGTGAGCGCAGACGCCGTGCGGCACTACTGGCCGCTGGCGCCCGCGCCGGGCGCATTGCCCGCAGCGCGTTCTAGTGCGGCCGTGGTGCTTACCAGCCCCAGCGGCATCCACAAATGTAGCGGTGGCGGCGAAACCATTTACACCGACAAACCATGCCCCGCAGGCAGCCAAACGCAAGCCGTGTCCAAAGGCAGTGTCACGGTGGTGGAGGCCCCACTTGCGCCCGCCGCGAAGGTAGCCGTCGCACCTCCAAACCCCGCGCAGCAAGCACAAACGCTGCGCGACCAGGCCATAGATCGTGTGATTAGCCAATAGTTGGCCGCGCTGAGGCGGCCTACGACACCGAGGGAAAGCGCGCGCGGCGCTCCAGGTCGTCCAGGTCCATTTGGTTGCGCATGTACTGCTCGCTGGCTTTAACCAGGGGCTGGTGGTCCCAAGAGGTGAGCTTGCCCTTGGTCAAGGCCTGACCCACAAGGCGACGCCTGCGCTGGCTGGCAAGCACCTGCTGGTGCAGCGCGGGCAAGTCCCAGCGTTGGGCGACTTCTTGTACAAAGCCGCTTAGCACCGCCTGGTGCGCGGGTACGGCGGCCAGGTTGTTCAGCTCGTCGGGGTCGGTTTCCAGCTGGTAGAGCAGGCAAATGTCGTCTTGCGAGTACATGAACTTCCAGGGCCCACGGCGGATCATCACCAGCGGCGTCTTGCTGCCTTCGGCCATGTATTCGCCAATCACCTCGTCGTGGCCCGGCGCGCCCGGATGGTTTTGAAGGTGCGGCAGCAGCGAGCGGCCGTCGATCGGCAAATGCGCGTCCAGCGTGCCACCGGCCAGCTCCACAAAGGTGGGCAGCAGGTCGATGGTGGACACGCTACCCGTCACCCGGTGCGCCGCAAAGCGCTGGGGCGCGTGGATGACCAACGGCACGCGCGCAGCCATCTCGTACCAATGCATCTTGTACCAAAGGCTGCGTTCGCCCAGCATGTCGCCGTGGTCGCCCGAAAACACCACGATGGTGTCCTTGCGCAGGCCGCAGTCGTCCAGGGTCTTGAGCAGGGCGCCGATCTGGCTGTCCACGTAGCTACAAGCGCCAAAGTAGGCACGCCGGGCGCGGGCAATAGCCTCGGCGGGCAGCGGCTTGTCCCACAGGTCAATCACCTTGAGCAGGCGCTGGGAATGCGCGTCTTGCGCGGCCTGGGCAATCACGGTGCGCGGCATGGGAATGTCCACGCCCTCGTACAAGTCCCAGTATTCGGCGGGAATGGTGTACGGGTCGTGCGGGTGCGTCATCGAGACGGTCAAGCAAAACGGCTGCTCGGGCGTGTTGCGCACATGGTCGTACAGGTACTGGCGCGCTTTGAAGACCACTTCTTCGTCAAAGTCGAGCTGGTTGCTGCGCACACACGGCCCGGCCCGCAGCACCGAGGCCATGTTGTGGTACCAACTGGGGCGCTTTTCCAACTCGTCCCAGTTCACGGCCCAGCCGTAGTCGGCGGGGTAGATGTCGCTGGTCAGGCGCTCTTCAAAGCCGTGCAACTGGTCAGGCCCGCAAAAATGCATCTTGCCCGAGAGCGCCGTGCGGTAGCCCAGATTGCGCAGGTAGTGCGCGTAGGTGGGTACGTCGGCGGCTAAGTCTGCCGCATTGTCAAAGCCGCCAATGCGCGAGGGCAACTGACCGCTAACCAGGCTAAAGCGCGAGGGCGCGCACAGCGGGCTGTTGCAATACGCCGAGTCAAAAGTCACTCCCTGGGCGGCGAGTTGTGACAAATGCGGCATTTGCATCACCGAAGCGGGGTCGTGCAGCGGCAGCAAGGGGGCTGCCATCTGGTCGGCCATGATGAACAAGATGTGGGGGCGCTTGGCAGGGCCGGTGGCCTGGGGTGTCGTGGGCATGGTGCTGGCTTGTATTTGCGTGGTGAAGGGCGCAATGCTACTGGTGCTGGCCGCCAGCCTGCGCCACTTTGTCGTTACAGTCCATCTCCATGCCCCCTGCCGAACTTACCGCCTTGCTCTTGCTGTCCACCGCCGCCAGCTTTACCCCGGGCCCCAATACCGCGCTGTCCACCGCCCTCGGGGCCAACCTGGGTCTGCGGCACGCCTTGCGCTTTGTCTGCGCAGTGCCCGTGGGCTGGGGCTTGTTGTTTACGCTGTGCGCGGCGGGTCTGGGTGCGGTGGTGGTGGCGGTGCCCTGGCTGCGCTTGGCGATTCAGTCTCTGGGTGTAGCCTATTTGTTATGGCTGGCGTTCAAGCTCTGGGGCAGTCGCGCGCTGGCGCAAGCTGACATGGCGCGCTTGCAAGTCACCTTCACCCAGGGCGTGGCGCTGCAGTTTTTGAACATCAAGGCCTGGATGTTGGCGCTAACCGTGGTGGCCGGCTGGCTGGCCGGGCGCGACGATGTGCTGCAGCGTTTTGCCATAACGTTGCCGTTGATGGTGGCCTTTGGCTTTTTCAGCAACCTGCTTTACGCGGCCATGGGTTCGCTGCTGCGCGAGTGGCTCAGCGGCCCGGTGGTGGACGGTCTGGCCACCGCGCGGCGCCTGCGCTGGTTTAACCGGGCCATGGCGGGGGTGCTGGTGGCTACGGCTTGCTGGATGGGGACCTTGTAACTGCCCCATTTAGGCGCTGACCGCCTATCTACACTCGGGCAAATGAATACCAAACAAGAAACCCTGGGCCTGTGGCTGGGCGTGCTGGGCGTGGCGATCTTTGCCGTCACCCTTCCCATGACGCGGCTGGCCACCGGAACAGCGGCAGACCCGCAGCTCTCGGCCTGGTTTATTACCTTTGCCCGGGCGGCGCTGGCTGGGGGCTTGTCCATCGTGTTTTTGCTGGTCACCCGTTCGCCCTGGCCCCTGTCCACCCAGCGCCTGCCGCTGATGATGGCGGTGCTGGGCAACGCCATAGGGTTTCCGCTTTTGCTCGGTTTGGCGCTGCGCCAGGTCACGTCCGGGCACGCGGCGGTGTTTACTGCTTTGCTGCCGCTGGCCACGGCTGCCATGTCCGCCTGGGTCCTGCACCAGCGGGCGCGCCTGGGGTTTTGGTTGTGTGCGGGCGCGGGCGCGTTGCTGGTGGCGGCGTTTTCTGTGTTGCGCGCCTACCAGCACGGCCAGGGCTTTGGTCTGGAATGGGCAGATTTGCTGCTGTTGGCCGCCATTGCATGGGCCGCTGTGGGCTATGTGTATGGCGCCCAGGTGACCCCCGCGCTGGGTGCCGAGCGGGTGATTTGCTGGGTGTGCGTGATGGCGCTGCCGCTGACCCTGCCCGGCACGCTCTTGTACTGGCCTGAGCAACCCATCCGCGCCACCTCGTGGCTGGCGCTGGGCTATGTGGGCGTGTTTTCCATGTGGGCTGGTTTTTTTGCCTGGTTTCGCGGCTTGGCCCTGGGCGGCGCGCTGCGCGTGAGCCAGGTGCAATTGCTTCAGCCATTCTTGAGTATTTTGGCCGCCGTGCCGGTGTTGGGCGAGCCGCTGGAGGCGATGACCATGGGCTTTGCCCTGGCCGTGGTGGTGGTGGTGTTCTTGGGCAAGCGTTTGTCTGCCGGTCCGGTGGCGGTGGCACCCGCGCCGATAACGAGTCCTCCATGATCTCTGCGGCCTTCATTTTTGAGCCCGGCACCTACGACGCGCGCTTTTTGGCGCTGGACGCCAAGATCGAAGCCGCCGCCGTGGCAACCCCCGGCTACCTGGGGCGCGAGACCTGGCAAAGTGAAGACGGTCGGCTGTTCAACGCAACCTACTACTGGGCGGACATGGACTCGCTCAAGATCTTTAGCGGCAACACGGATCACCTAGAAGCCAAGCGCGACTACAAGCTTTGGTACAAGGGCTTTCACATCGTCGTCTCCGAAGTGCTGCGCGCTTATGGCGATGGCAGTTTGGAGCACATCACCGCCAGCGCAGCCCACCCGGCTGCAACCCACAGCACACCATGATCCAACGCCCGTTCAAACAAGTCGACGTCTTCACCGCCAAGCCCTACCTGGGCAACGCGCTGGCCGTGGTGTTGGACGGCGGCGGTTTGACGGAGGCGCAAATGCAAAACTTTGCCCGCTGGACCCACCTATCTGAGACCACTTTTCTGCTGCCGCCCACCCCCGAGGCCGCTGATGCTGGGGCCGATTACCAGGTACGCATCTTCGCGCCCGGCTATGAGATGCCCTTTGCCGGGCACCCCACGCTGGGCAGTTGCCACGCCTGGCTGCAGGCCGGTGGCGTGCCGCGTGACCCCGTGCGTGTGGTGCAGCAATGCAAGGCAGGCCTGGTGGCCATCAGCCGCACGCCCAATGCGGCGTCACCCGGTGGCCAGCGCCTGGCCTTTGCCGCGCCGCCGCTAGTACGCCGCGCGCCCACACCCGAGGCGGGTGCCGCGCTGGCCGCCGCCTTGGGTTTGCAGCATCGCCAGATTGTGGCGGCCCAGCACCTGTGCAACGGCCCCCAGCATTTCGGCTTTTTGGTGGACGACGCTGCTACCCTGCTGGCGCTGGCGCCCGACCTGGCGGCGCTGGCGCGGCTGATGCCGCAGATTGGTATTACCGGTCTGGGCCTGGCGGCGGTGGCTGACGCGCCATCGGCGCCGGGGCTGATTGGGCGCTCGAATCGCGAGGCGCGGGCTTTTGACTCCGGAACGGCGCATGCGCCATTGAGCGAGGTGGAAGAGCCCTCAGTCGAAGTACGTTTCTTTTTCAGCACCGGGCAGCAGATCACCGAAGACCCGGTCACTGGCAGCTTCAACGCCAGCCTGGCGCAGTGGCTGATCGCCGAGGGCCACGCGCCGAAAACCTACACCGCCGCGCAAGGCAGTTGCGTGGGCGTCGAGGGGCGGGTGCACATCACCCAAGACGCTGCAGGGCAGGTCTGGGTGGGGGGCGACGTGCTTACTTGCGTGGACGGACAGGTTTTGCTGTAGGCTGCTTGCAAAACGTGACGCAGACGCCACCCAGACGCCAACCCGGTATGCCCTCTTCAGATTGAAAGAATCCGATGCAAAACCACCACTCCGCCGACTACCAATCCCCCTCCGTCGCACGCCTGCGAGCCGACCTGTCGCTGGCGCTGCGCGCGGCCGCCCACCACGGCCTGGGTGAGGGCGTGTGCAACCACTTCAGCGTCCAGCTGCCCGACGACAGCGGGCGCTTTTTACTCAATCCGCAGGGCCTGCTGTGGAGTGAAGTCGGGGCCGACGACATTGTTCTGGTGGATGCGGATGGCGCCGTGCTGGCTGGACGCCACCCGGTGGAGTCCAGTGCCATGTTCATCCACGCGGCAGTGCACCGCATTTGCCGCCAGGCCTGCGTGCTGCACACCCACATGCCCTATGCCACCGCACTAACGCTGACCCAGGCGCGCGCGCTCGACACCACCTTGTCGCAAAACGCCATGCGCTTTCATGGCCGACTGGTCATTGACGCGCACTACAACGGCCTCGCCCTGGACGCCAGCGAGGGTGAGCGCATCGCCACCGCGATGGGAGACGCCGAAGTCGCCTTCCTGGGCAACCACGGCGTGGTGGTCTGTGGCCAGCGTATGGACTACGCCTATGACGATCTGTACTACCTGGAGCGCGCCTGCATGGCCCAGGTGCTAGCCCAGTCCACCGGCATGCCGCTGGTGCCCGTCGCCCCGGACGTAGCGGATCTGGTGGCCAAGCAAGCGGTCACTGAGCGCTTGCAGAGCGAGCTCTTTTTTGAGGCGCTGCGGCGCACTTTGTAAGGCCTAGGCGGCGCTGCGGGCCAGTGCCCTGCGCCGCCTATGCGCACCATGCAGGCGCAGGCTCAGGCCAATCAGCAGCACATCGACCGCCAGCGACGCCAGGTACACCGGCACAAAAGACTGCTGCTGCTCCCGCAGCAAGCCGCCCAGCAAGTTGCCCAGCATCGAACCCAAGCCCAGCGCCACGTTGCTCATGGCAAACACCACGGTGGCCTTGTGCGCGTCAAACGACAGGCTGACCAAGGCGGGAACCAGTCCAAAGATGGAGTTAAACACCAGCCCGAACAGGGCCGCACCTACCAGCACCTCCCAAAGGGCCGCATGGTGCAAAAACAGCACGGTGCACAGGCTCAGCAAACCGTAGCTCAGGGTCAGCGCCCGCGCCACGGTGATCTTGTCGGCCAGCGCGCCCATCGCAAAGCCGCCAAACATGCCCACCAGACCGATGGTGGACCACACCCAGCCCGCAGCCTGGGCGCTGTAACCCAGCTCTTCACGCAAAAACGAGATCAGGTAGTTCATGGTCGGCATGCAGGCGATGCCGTTGAAAAACATCAAGGCCACCACCACCACGGCCACAGGGTCGCGCGCCAGGCTGCGCCAGCCCCACTGGCTGGCCGGCTCGGACAGTGGGGCGGGCGCCTGCGAGCCCGCCGCCTGACCCACCCGCAGGCGCAGCGCGCCCCAGGCCAAGAGCGCAAAGGTCAGCGCCGCAGAAAACACCCACACCAGCTTCCAGCC
>CANHZG010000030.1 GCA_947464995.1 Comamonadaceae bacterium
AACCAAGGACGTTTCGTTGCCCGTCAGGCTGTCAAAAAGGGTGCGCGACACGACTACCGCCACCGATTGCCCGTGTAGGGTGATATTTTGTGGCCCCTCACTCTCGGCACACTTGACCACCTCCGATAGACGGGCCTTGGCCTCTTGCATTTGCCATACGTGCATATCAAGTCCTCCTTAGGATATTCTGACTATTCTAGTCAGAATGGGGCCGTTCGCCTATTTCCGCGCCAAATACACCCCACCCACCGCCAGCGCCATACCGCCTAGCGCCAGCGGCGAAAACGACTCGCCAAACAGCGCCCAGGCCACCACTGCCGTGCACGGCGGCACCAGGTAAAACAGGCTGGCGATGTTGACCGCGCTGCTCTGGCGGATCAACCAGTTGAGCAGACTCACCGCACCCACCGACAGCACCAGCACCAGCCAGACCAGGGCGAACACCATCTCACCAGTCAGGTCCATGCGCCCGGTCTCAAATATCCAGGCGCACAGACCCGTAGCCAGGGCTGTGGGTACAAACTGCGCCACTGCGCCTGTGCGCCAGTCGAAGGCCGGGCAAAAGCGCTTTTGGTACAGCGTGCCTGCGGTAATGGCCAACAGCGCCACCACGCAGGGCCACAAGGCCTGCACCGGAAAAACAGCGCCCAGCTTGTTGGCCACCACCAGCGCCACGCCGCCCAGCCCCAGCAGCAAACCCAGCCACTGGCGGCGCAGCACCGTCTCGCCCAGCAGCCAGCCCGCGCCCACGGCGGTCAGCAGGGGCTGCACCCCCACCACCAGCGCCGCTACGCCAGCGGGCAGACCCAGCGAGATCGCAATAAACACCCCGCCCAAGTACGCGCCATGCAACAGCAAGCCGGCCACACCGATGTGGAACCACGCGCGCACGCCCCTGGGCCAGGGTGCGCGGCTGGCTAACGCAATCACCAACATCAGCGCTACCACAGCCGTATAGCGCACAAACAAAAAAGTTAGCGGCTCGGTGTGCGGCAACCCCAGGCGCGCGCCGATAAAGCCCGTGGACCAGAGAACAACAAACAGCAGGGGAAAGATACGGGAAAGGCGGGCGGGCATGGGTCAGGAATCTTTCAAAAACGATGGCGCCAAACCAAGGCCGCGCGCCGCCAAGCGCGGTCCAAAAACAGAGCAAGCACCCGCTGTCGTGCGCTGTGGTCTTTAAGGCGCTTCGGCCCCGCCGCCCAGCACCTTGTACAGCGTCACCTGGCTTTGCAACAAAGCCAGTTGCGCCGCAATCAGGCCTTGCTGGCTGGCAAACAAGGCGCGTTGAGCATCCAGCCAATCCAGCTGACTAGCAGCGCCGTTTTCCAAGCGCAAGCGGGTTAGCGCCAGGCGCTCGCCGTCGGCTTGTGCCAAAGCGGTTTGCGCTTGCAACTGACGCTCCCAGCTTGAGCGCGCAGCCAGTGCATCGGCCACTTCCCGAAACGCACCCTGGATGGCTTTTTCATACTGCGCCACCGCAATGTCAAAGCCCACTTTGGCCGACGCCAGGTTGGCATCATTGCGCCCGCCGTCAAACAACGGCAGCAGCAACTGGGGCACCAAGCTGTAACTCCAGCTGCCATCCTTAAACAATGAGCCCAGCTCGCTGCTGGCGCTGCCAGCGCTGGCCGTGAGCGCAATGCGCGGGAAGTAGGCTGCGCGCGCGGCAGCAATATTGGCATTGGCTGCAGCCAACTGCTGCTCGGCCTGGCGGATGTCGGCGCGGCGCGTGAGCAGCTCGGAGGGCAAGCCCGCAGGCAACGCGGGCAGGGTTAAGGGCACGTCCGCGCCCAGTTGCGCCAGCAGCGCGGGCATCAGCGGCTGGCCCACCAGCAGCACCAGTGCGTTTTCGTCCAGCGCACGCTGGCGTTGGGTTTGGGCCAGCGCCACGCTGGCCGCTTGCACCAGGGACTGGGCCAGGCGCAGGTCCAGGTCCGACGCTGCGCCGTACTCCAGGCGCAGCGCCACCAGGCGCAAGCTGTCTTGGCGCGAGGCCAGGGTTTGCTCGGCCAGGCGCAGCAAGCGCGCGTCCGCACCCAGCCCCATCCAGGCCTGGGCGACGGTGGCAACGAGGCTGATCTGGGCGGTGCGGCGCGCTTCCTCGGTGGCCAGGTACTGGGCCAGCGCCTGCTCTTTGAGGCTGGCCACGCGGCCAAAAAAGTCCAGCTCATAACTGCTAACCAGCAGGCCACCCGTGAAGGTGGTGGCCATATTGCCGCTGGTGTTGGGCGCGCGGCTCAGGCCCAGGCCGGCGCTCACGCTAGGCAACTCGTCAGCGCTGCGCAAGCCAATTTGGGCGCGCGCTTGGGCGATGTTGAGGGCCGCCACGCGCAGGTCACGGTTGTGCTCCAGCGCCAGGGCGATCAGGCTTTGCAGCGCCGGGTCGGTAAAGAAGGTGCGCCAAGGCAGCAAATCACCCGCAGGGGCGGCGTCTACCGCCTGGGCGCTGGCTGGCCACTGCGGTGCAATCGGCGCGACCGGGCGCGTAAAAAACGACGGCGTGCTGCAACCAGCAAGCGCCAGTGCGCCGGCCAACAAGGTCAAACCAATAGTAGGGCGAGGGCGTGTCATGGTGGGGCCTGTTTTATTCATCGCTGTGCACTCCCAGGTGCGCTGCCTGTGCGGCGTGGACGTCGTGCTGGCGCTTGCTGCCTTTGAACAGCCCGCGCACCACCACAAAGAAGATCGGCACAAACACCACGGCCAAGGTGGTGCCCGTCAGGATGCCGCCAATCACGCCGGTGCCAATCACCCGCTGGCTGGCCGAGCCCGCGCCGCTGGACAAGGCCAGCGGCAGCACGCCCAGCGTAAAGGCCATGGACGTCATCACAATCGGGCGAAAGCGCAGGTGCGCGGCGGCCAGCGCCGACTCGATCAGACCCTTGCCCTGGGCTTGCAGGTCTTTGGCGAACTCGATGATCAAAATCGCGTTCTTGGCCGACAGGCCAATGATGGTAATCAGACCCACCTGGAAGTACACGTCGTTGGCATAGCCGCGCAGCAGCGTAGCCAGCAGCACGCCCAAGACGCCCAGCGGCACCACCAGCACCACCGCCAGCGGAATCGACCAGCTCTCATACAAGGCGGCCAGACACAAAAACACCGCCAGGATGGCAAAGCTGTACAGGATGAGCGACTGCGAACCGGCCTGCTTTTCCTCTCGCGACAAGCCCGTCCACTCATAGCCAAAACCGGGTGGCAACTGGGCGGCGAGTTTTTCCATCTCAGCCATCGCGTCACCGGTGCTAAAGCCCGGCGCGGCGCTGCCGCCTATGCGCATGGCGGGATAGCCGTTGTAGCGAATGGTTTGCATGGCGCCCTTGATCCAGCGCGTACTGGCAAAGGCTGAGAACGGCACCAACTGGCCACGCGCATTGAGCACGCTCAGGCGCAGCAAATCGTCGGGCTGCATGCGCGCCGGTGCGTCGGCCTGCACCACCACGCGCTGCAAGCGCCCTGAGCTGGGAAAGTCATTGATGTACGCCGACCCCAGCGCGGTGGAAATCACCGCGTTGATGGCGTCAAAGCCGACGCCCAAGGCCTGGGCCTTGTCGCGGTCAATGTCCAGCTGCAGCTGCGGCGCGTCTTCCAGTCCATCGGGGCGCACCTGGGTGATCACCGTGCTTTTGGAAACCATGCCGAGCAGCTGGTTGCGCGCGGCCAAGAGCGCGTCGTGGCCCAGACCGGCCCGGTCTTGCAGGCGGAAGTTAAAGCCCGAGGCGGTGCCCAACTCCGGGATCGGCGGGGGGCTGAGCGGATAGATAAACGCGTCCCGAACGCCCGAGAGCGCGCCAAAAGCCCGACCGGCCAAGGCCTGCGCCGAGTTCTCCGGGCCCGGGCGCTCATTCCAGTCTTTCAGGGTGACAAAGCCCAACGCGGCGTTTTGCCCCAGACCAGAGAAGCTAAAACCCAGCACGCCGACGATGCTTTGCACCTCAGGTTGCTTGAGCATAAAGCCCTCGACCTGCTGGATCACCGCGCGCGTGCGCTCTTGCGTGGCACCCGGAGGCAGTTGCACATTGATCAGCATGGTGCCCTGGTCTTCGTTGGGCAGAAAGGATGTGGGCAAGCGCTGGTACACCACGACCGCCGCGCCCACAATAGCCACATAAATCAGCAGGTAGCGCGCCGCGCGCGGCAGCATGCGCGCTACACCGCGCTCGTAGCCCTTGGCGGTGCGGGCAAAGCCCCGGTTGAACCAACCAAAGAAACCCGTCTTGGCGTGGTGCTGGCCTTTTTCCATGGGCAGCAGCAAAGTGGCGCACAAGGCCGGTGTGAGCGACAGCGCCATCAGCGCCGAGAAAGCGATCGAGATGCCCATCACGGCAGCAAACTGCCGGTAAATATTACCCACTGAGCCAGCAAAAAACGCCAGCGGCACAAACACCGAGATCAGCACCACCGTCACGCCAATGATGGCACCCGAGATCTGGCCCATGGCCTTGCGCGTGGCCTCCAGCGGCGAGAGCCCCTCTTCGCTCATGATGCGCTCGACGTTTTCCACCACCACAATCGCGTCGTCCACCACGATGCCGATCACCAGCACCATGCCAAACATGGTCAGCACGTTGATGGAGAAGCCCAGCGCCAGCAAGGCGGCAAAGGTGCCCAGCAGCGCCACCGGCACCACGATGGTGGGGATGATGGTGTAGCGCCAGTTCTGCAAAAACAGGTACATGACCAAAAACACCAGTGCCACGGCCTCCAACAGAGTTACGGTCACCTGGCGGATGGAAATGTCAACAAAGCGCGAACTGTCGTAGGGAATGTTCCAGCCCATGCCCTTGGGGAAAAACTTTTCCAACTCGCTCATGCGCGCCCGCACCGCCTTGGCCGTAGCAATGGCATTGCCAGTGGGCGAGAGCTGGACGCCAATGCCGGTGGAGGGCTTGCCATTCAGGCGCGCCGACGTGGCGTAGCTCTGGCCACCCAGCGCGATGCGCGCCACGTCTTTGAGACGCACCGTAGAGCCGTCGGCGTTGGCGCGCAGCACAATCTTGCCAAACTGCTCGGGGCTGCTGAACTGGCCGTTGACGATGACCGTCGCAGCCACGCCCTGGCCGGCCACGTTGGGCAGGCTTCCAATCTCGCCCGCCGAGACTTGCACGTTTTGCGCCCGGATGGCGTTGTTTACGTCGTTGGCCGACAGGTTGTAGCCCTGCAGCTTGGCCGGGTCGATCCACACGCGCATGGCGCGCTCGGTGCCAAACAGCTGCGCCTGGCCCACGCCGGGCACGCGCTGCAGCTCAGGCAGCACATTGCGCGTGGCGTAGTCGCCCAGCGCCACCGGGTCCCAGGCCGGGTCGTCTGAGTTGATGATGGCGAAGAGCAAAAAGTTGCTGCGCGACTTGTCCACGCGCACGCCTTGTTGCGTTACCACCTGGGGCAGGCGCGGCGTAGCGCGGCCCAAGCGGTTTTGGACCTCCACCTGCGCCAAGTCGGGGTTGGTGCCGGGCTGAAAACTCAGGGTAATCGTGCCCGAACCGTCGGCCTGAGCCACCGATTCCATGTAAATCAGGCCTGGCGCGCCGTTCATTTCGCGTTCGATCACCGACAACACCGCGTCTTCCAAGGTCTGAGCCGAGGCGCCAGGGTAGACCGCGTTGACCACGATGGACGGAGGCGCAACCGGCGGGTACTGCGCAACCGGCAGCTGGGTAATGGACACCGCGCCCATCACCATGATGAAGAGCGCAATCACCCACGCAAAAATGGGGCGGTCGATAAAAAATTTAGCCATGGCGTGAACGTCCTAGCGGCTGGCAGCAGAAGCGGCCGGCGTGGCGGCACTGGCGCCCGAAGTCGCAGTGGTAGCCGCAGCGGCGGCGCTGGCAGGCGCGGCGGGCTTGCTGCCCGGCGCCACCCAGGGAACGGGCTTGACCGGGGCGTCACCGCGCAGCTTTTGAAAGCCGTCGACCATCACCTGTTCGCCGCTTTGCAGGCCGTCCAAAATCACCCACTGGTTGCGCTGCTGGCCACCCACCTTCACCGGGCGCGGTGTGACTTTGCCGTCCGCACCGACCACCATCACCGTGTCGCCTTGCGAGGAGCGCGTCACCGCCTGCTGCGGCAGCACGATGGCGTTGCTGGCCTGGGCCTGCTCCACCCGCACGCGCACGTACAAACCGGGCAAAAGGCTGCCGTCCGGGTTAGGCACCTCAGCGCGCAGGGTGATCTGGCCCGAGGTGGCGTCCACCGTTAGGTCCGAGAACAGCAAGCGCCCGGCGCGCGGGTATTCGCTGCCGTCCTCCAGCACCAGGCGCACGCTGGCGGCTTGGGTGCCGCTGGCGCGCTTGAGCTTGCCCGCGTCCAAGGCCTGGCGCAGCTTCATCACGTCACCCGCGGACTGGGTGAAGTTGATGTACATCGGGTTGATCTGCTGCACCACGGCCAGCGGCGTGGCCTCGCCCTGACCGACCAAGGCGCCCTCCGTCACCAAGGCGCGGCCAATACTGCCGGCAATAGGGGCCGTGACGACTGCGTAGTTCAGGTTGATGCGCGCGGTTTGCGCAGCGGCTTTGGCCACGGCCACGTCTGCTTGCGCCTGCTGCTGCGCGGCCTGGGCTGCCACCAGCTCTTGCTGGCTTACGGCTTTGGCAGCGGCCAAGGGCTCGTAGCGCTTGGCCAAGGCACTGGCTTGCACCAGATTGGCCTCAGCTTTGGCGACGCTGGCCATGGCGCTGTCCAACGCGGCGCGGTAAGGCGCGTCGTCAATCTCAAACAAGACTTGTCCTGCTTTGACGCTGCTGCCCTCGGCAAACAGCCGACGCTGCAAGATGCCCGCCGCCCGCGCCCGCACCTGGGCCACACGCGAGGCCTCCAGCCGACCGGGCAGTTCGGTGACCAGACCCACATCGCCCGTGCTCGCGGTCACCACGCCCACTTCAGCCGGCGGTGGTGCGCCACCGCCCGCACCCGGGCCGCCAGCCGGTGGCGCACCCGGTCCACAAGCGGCCAGCAGCGCAGCCAGCGCCAAGGTGTTCAGGGCAAACAAGACACGCTGTAGCGTGGCGCAGGGTGACGGGGTCTGGAACAAGGGCATGGTAGGAGGGCTTCAATAAGGTGGGAATAAGTGTGCGCCGCCCAGTGCGGGACTACCGATCAGTGTAATCGGCCACTCTTATGGCGTCGCCGCGTGCCACTGCGGGGCGCAAGCGCTAAAGCAAATCCAGTACGGCGGCGGCAAACGCAGGCGGCGCTTCTTGCGGCAGGTTGTGCCCCACCACCGGCAGCACGCGGTGCGCATAGGGGCCGGTGAAATGGTGTTGGTGGGCAGCCGAACCGCCCAGCGCCATCACGCCGTCGCCCGCACCGTCGATAGCGATGGTAGGCACGCCAATGGCGGGCTGAGCGGCAAGCGCGCGCTCCCAACCGTCGAGCGCCGGGTCACCGGCCACCAACCCAAAGCGGTGGCGGTAGGAGTGGATAACGACCTCAACAAAGTCGGCGTTGTCAAAGGCAGCGGCGCTTTGCGCGTAGGTGGCATCGTCAAACTGCCAGTTTGGCGACCACAGGCGCCATAAAAGCTTACAAAAGTCCGCGCGGTTTTGCGCCAAACCGGCTTGGCCCCGCGCGCTGTGAAAGTAGTACTGGTACCACAGGCGCAGTTCGTTGTCGGGCGACTGCGCTTGCATGGCGGCGGCGATGTTTTGGATGTTGTAGCCGTTGCCCGACACCAAGCCCCGCACGCGCTCGGGATGCAAGGCGGCCAGAATGCAAGCCGCGCGCCCGCCCCAGTCGTAGCCCGCCAGCACGGCGCTGGGCAGCCCCAAGGCGTCCATCAGCGCCAACAAATCAAAAGCCAATGCCGCCTGCTGGCCCGAGCGCGGTGTCTCAGCATGCAAAAAACGGGTGGGGCCAAAGCCGCGCAAATAGGGTGTGATCACCCTGCAGCCCGCTTGTGTGAGGCGCGCGCTGACGTCGGTATACGCCTGCACGCTATAGGGAAAGCCATGGAGCAAGACCACCGCAGGGCCCAGGCGTGGACCGCTGTCGTGGTAGGCCACTTGCAAAAGTCCGGCGTTGATGGTGTGATGCATGAAGCAAGTTCTTAGACAATCGGTAGGCGCAAACCATAACCGACAAACGCTTTTACCCATGGGCCCTCCCCCTATGCCACTTCATTCACCTGCGTCGCCTGAGCGGCCCCTGCCGCAGCTCCCACCGGTCACGCACCTGTTGTATTTGCATGGTTTTCGCTCCTCCCCAGCATCGACCAAGGCCCAGACCATAGCCCGCGCCGTGGCGCAGTGCGATCCCCCGGTGCTGTGGTGCTGCCCTCAGCTGCCGCCGTCGCCACGCCAGGCTATGCAAGAAGTAGCAGCCTTGGTGGCCGATTGGCCCCGGGGCCGCATGGCCGTGGTGGGATCGTCTTTGGGCGGGGTTTACGCGTCGTGGGTGGCGCGCCATACGGGCTGCCGCTCAGTCATGCTCAACCCGGCGGTGTCTCCCGCGCGCGACCTGCGAAATCACATCGGCGCGCAAACGCAATGGCACGCGCCATCGGAGCGCTTTTATTTTCAGGCCGCATTCATCGACGAACTGCGGCTGCTCGCCAGCGAAGGCAGCACGCCCAGCGGGCCCGAACTGGTGGTAATGGCGCAAGGCGACGAGGTGCTGGACTGGCGCGATATGCGCGACCGCTACCCTGCGGCAAAACACATCATCATTCCCGGCGGGGACCATGCTTTGGGCAATTTTTCGGACCACCTGGGCGCGGTGATGGCATTTTTGGGCTTGCCAGAGCCCGCAGGGTAGACGCAAGGCGGCAGAAGAAATATCATTTTGGGTCAGATTCAGAGAGGTAGTTAAGTTAAGGTCCGCGTTTTTTCCGACCCCATGGGCAACATAAACATCATCATTGTTGAGGACAACATTGCACTGCGACAAAGCTTAGAGGAGTTTCTAAGCTCGGAGGGCATGCTCGTGCGCGGGGTCGAAAGCGGCGAAGAACTGGACCGAGAAATTATCAAAACCGTGCCCGACGCATTGGTCATGGACCTGAATTTGCCGGGCGAAGATGGCATTGACATCATCCCCCGCGTCAAAAAGGCCTACCCCGACATGGGCGTTGTCGTACTGACCGCCCGCTTACGAACCCAGGACCGCAAAGACGCCTATGCTGCGGGGGCCGACGTGTTTCTCAGCAAGCCAGCCGGGGCCGACGAACTTAGCAACGTCATCCACAGCCTGGTGCGGCGCGCAAAAAGTGCGTCAGGTACAGACGCCTGGGTTTTGGAACGCTGGGCGCACCAAATTACCCCGCCCCATGCCGAACCGATCTCCTTGACGCCCAGCGAATGCTTGCTTTTGCACGCGCTGGCCTTGTCACCCGACTTGCTGCCTTTTCACCGGCTTTTGACCGACTTTGGCGACCCCGCCACGGACGAAAAAACCAACAAGGTGCGCATTGAACAGTTGGTGTACCGGGTCCGGCAAAAACTCAGCGTCTTTGCCGGTGGCGCGCCGACCATCAAAGTCATGCGCGGCCAAGGCTACCGGCTTTGCATTCCTATCGTGATGCGAGACTAAGGTAAGGCGCTTTAGCGTCGATGGAGCGCTTGGGTGCTATTCTGAGGCCCCTGCGCCAGCGCATTCAAAGGAGTCGACCATGAAAACCATTGGGCGATTTTTGGCTGAGGATGTGCGTAGCGCATGTTCCGTCGCACCGACATCCACCCTTGAGAACATAGGCGGTGGGGTGCGCGAAATGATGGCCTGGCAAAAGCTCATCCTCGACCAGCTGTACCTCTATATATCCGGCTAATTTTCACCAAGCGCCCCAATGCCCCACACACCTGACCACATTCGCACCGACGACACCCGCATTAGCGCGATTCGGCCCCTGATAAGCCCGGCGCTGCTGCAGGAGCAACTGCCGGCCTCTGAGGCGGTGCTAGCCAGCGTTGAGCGCGCCCGATCCGCCTTGTGTGACGTCTTGCATGCTCGAGACGACCGCTTGATCGTGGTGGTGGGACCCTGCTCCATCCATGACCACGACCAGGCCATCGCCTACGCGCGGTGGCTCAAGGGCCAGGCCGACGCGCTTGCCGATGATTTGGTCGTTGTGATGCGCACCTATTTCGAGAAGCCGCGCACCACCGTAGGCTGGAAGGGCTACATCAACGATCCGCACCTGGACGGCAGCTTTTCCATTAACGAGGGCTTGACGCTGGCGCGCAGCTTGTTGCTAGAGATTGTGGGCATGGGTTTGGCCGTGGGAACCGAGTTTTTAGACTTGTTAAGCCCCCAGTTCATCAGCGATTTGGTGGGCTGGGGCGCTATAGGCGCCCGCACCACTGAGAGCCAAAGCCACCGCCAACTGGCCAGCGGCCTAAGTTGCCCCGTCGGCTTCAAAAATGGTACCGACGGTGGCGTCAAAGTTGCCAGCGCCGCCATTCTGGCAGCGCAGTCGCCCCACGCCTTCATGGGCATGACCAAATGGGGTCAGGCGGCGATTTTTGAAACTCTCGGGAACGACAACTGCCACGTGATTTTGCGCGGCGGCAAGCAAACCAACTACGCCAGTGCAGATATCGATGCAGCCTGCGCCTTACTCAAAGCCTGCGGGCTGCGAGAGCAAGTCATGGTGGATGTTTCACACGCCAACAGCAGCAAGCAGCATCTTCGGCAAATTGACGTAGCCGCTGACGTGGCAGGTCAGATCGCTGCGGGCGACCGGCGCATTACGGGGTTGATGATCGAGAGCCACTTGCACGAAGGCCGCCAGGACCTGGTGCCCGGCGTGACGCTGCGCCATGGTGTTTCTGTAACGGACGCTTGCATCAGCATCGCGCAAACCGAGCCGGTGCTTGAGGGTTTGGCACAAGCAGTCCGTGCGCGGCGCGGGCTGGCGAAAAACCAGGGCGCCGCCAGGTAATTAGTTGGTACGCCGTGGCACCATCGGGCCGCGACCCTCAATGTGGCGGAAGTTGATACGGCCTTTGCTCAGGTCGTAGGGCGAGAGTTCTAGCGACACGCGGTCGCCCGCCAGAATACGGATGTGATTTTTACGCATCTTGCCTGCCGAATAGGCGATCAGCTGGTGGCCGTTGTCCAGGGTGACGCGAAAACGGGTGTCTGGCAGCACCTCGTTGACGACGCCCATCATTTCAATCAGTTCTTCTTTTGCCATAGGGTTTCCTTGGGTTCAGGTGTTCGGTATTGCGGTTCAGTCGGGCTATGTGCTGCAGTATCAATGCATTCTGAGGGCGGCGTGAGCCCAGTCAATGCCTTGCGCCAAGGCATATTGTGCCGCTGCATCCTGGGTAGAAAAGTCGTCAACAAAGCGCATAACGCGATCGGTGCTGGTGCTACCGCTGCCGCTGGCAATGGATACCTGGGCATGGTAGCGCCCGGTGGCCGATGGCGTGTGGCACGCCGCGATGCGGTACTTGCCGATGATGGTGGGTGTCGCGATGACAGGGTAAAAGGGTCGATTCAAAATATAAAAAACAGGTTCACCAACCAGGGCAGGGGTGTGGTGACGTTGGAGGAAAAGTCGCAAACGGGCTCCATAGAGGGTGGCTCGTTCAAAGCGACTTGCCGTTTTACGGCTCAATCGGCAGGCCCTCTGCCAGGGCTGCGTGTGTCTTGCGCTTGCGCGTGACGCGTAGTTTTGTGCCAAAACTGCAAGTCCTAATGTAGCACGGTTGCAGACCAACCTAAGATAGGCGGATGAAACTCGACCGCTTTGACCTCCAAATCTTGGACATCTTGCAGCGCGAAGGCCGGATCAACAACCAAGATCTGGCCGACCGCATTGGACTGTCGGCCTCGCCTTGCCTGCGGCGGGTGCGCGTTTTGGAAGAGGCCGGTTTGATCGTGGCCTACCGGGCGATGCTTGATGCGCGCAAACTGGGTCTCACTTTGATGGCTTTGATCCATATTTCGATGGACAAGCACACACCCGAGCGCTTTGCGAATTTTGAAGCCGGTATTTTGCTACTTCCAGAGGTTCTGGAGTGCTTATTGATTACCGGACAGGATGCCGACTACCAACTGAAGGTGGCCGTGCGCGACATGGACCACTACCAATCTTTGTTGCTCAACCAGATTACCCGCATTGAGGGGGTTACGGGCGTGCATTCAAGCTTTGTGCTGCGCAAGGTGGTGGACAAAACCGCTTTGTCGGTGCATTCGTCAACGCTTCTTTAGGCTTTATCGGGCGTCCGGCAGTTCGATCTTGACTTCGAGCACATCCAGGTTGTCCTGGCGCTCCATATTGACCTTGATGTCATTGGGATTGATTTTGATGTACTTGCTGATGACGGCAATGAGGTCGCGCTGCAAATCCACCAAGTAGTCGGGCTCTGACGCATTGCGACCGCTGCGTTCATGCGCCAGGATGATTTGCAGACGTTCTTTGGCGACACTGGCTGTTTTTTTCTTCTCACCCAATAAAAACGAGAGAAAGGACATGCTGTTATTTCCCACCAAAAATACGCTTGAAAAAACCTTGTTTAGGGGCTTCAGTAAAGCGCATCGGCTTGTCAGCGCCCAAAAAGCGGTCTATCACGTCCTTGTAAGCCTCAGCAACGTCACTGCCTTCCATGTGTACGGCTGGTACACCCTGGTTAGAGGCTTGCAAAACGGACTCACTCTCTGGAATCACGCCAATGAGCTTGATACGCAAGATGTCCTGAATGTCTTCAAGAGACAACATTTGGCCCTGGTCCACGCGCGCTGGGTTGTACCGCGTAATGAGCAAATGTTCTTTGATGGGCTCCAGGCCTTCGATTGCGCGCTTGGTTTTGCTCGCCAGCATGCCCAAGATTCGGTCCGAATCCCGCACCGAGGAAACCTCTGGATTAGTTACCACCAAGGCTTCGTCAGCAAAGTGCATGGCCATTAAGGCGCCAGTTTCAATGCCAGCAGGGGAATCACAGACGATGTATTCAAAGTCCATGGCGGACAGGTCGTGCAAGACTTTTTCGACGCCTTCCTGGGTCAACGCGTCCTTGTCACGCGTCTGTGAGGCGGCCAGAACATACAAATTTTCACACTGCTTGTCTTTGATGAGCGCCTGGTGCAAATTGGCTTCGCCTTGAATCACATTGATCAGGTCATAGACGACACGGCGCTCACAGCCCATGATTAAGTCCAGGTTACGAAGACCCACATCAAAGTCAATAACAGCCGTTTTATGACCCCGCAAAGCCAAACCAGCAGCAAAACTGGCACTGGTGGTGGTTTTTCCTACGCCACCTTTGCCCGAGGTGACCACAATGATTTTTGCCATGGATGAAGTTTCTTTCCGAATGTAAGGTCCGTTTGCCAAATTTTACGATTGCAACGCTTCGATAATGATTTTCTCTTTTCCGTCGTCACTTAGTCGAACTTGCGCCGGTTTTCCCAAAACATCACCAGCCAGTTCTTGCTCTGTGGTGCGGTACACCCCGGCAATGGAGACGAGTTCAGGTTCCAGGCAAAGCGAAAAAATACGTGCACTGGTATTGCCGCGTGCCCCGGCCATGGCTTTTCCCCGCAAAGGGGCGTACACATGGATATTTCCGTCTGCAATCACTTCGGCACCCCGATTGACCATGGCCAATACCACCAGATCACCGCCACGGGCATAGACTTTTTGGCCGGAACGCAAAGGCTTGTGGACAACCATGGTGGGCACTGGCGCGATGGCCTTTGCTTGCGGAACTGACGCAGTGGCGGCCGCGCTGGGCATAAACGGTGTAGCCGGGGCTGTTCTGGAGTTGGGTGCTGTGTTGCGGCGAATCTCAGCAGCGGCCTCTAGCAAACCGGCTTGCTTTGCCAAAAGCATGCTCGACGCATCCAGTCCACGCACAGCCACAGGAACCAAGCGACAACGCTCAAAAGCAGTACACAAACGATCCCAATGGGCGTCGGGAAAGGCCAGTTGAACCTGTGCAAAATCAATCACCAAACCGTCGGTATCAAAAAAGTCTGGACTCTCACCTAGCGGGCCAAAGCGTTTTTCTAAGTCGATGGCCAATTGTTCAAGATGAACTGTTTTGACAACCAGTGTCACCAAAGTCAGTTGGGCACTCTTGAGTTCAAAAGAGGCCGGCGTGGTGCCAGAGCTTGTATCAGCTGATTGAACCGTCATGGGGCGTGGTCACCAAATTTACAGAAATCAAATTTTACTTGATGGGCCTCTTGTGGTGCGCCTTTTCGTTCCAGGTCTGTGCAACGCCATCGTGGTGCCCCGATTCAAAAGAGGATTTTTGCGAAACTTGGGTTTCTGTCTTTATTCTTTAGAAGATAGATAAAAGATAGCAGTAGTAGATAGGTGTCAACCAATTCGGCGCACAACTGTATTTTTACTATACATATCAATGGTTTATGGTGTTTCTATGCTTGTGGATAGTGCTTGTTTTTCTGTATCTGCGGAATGAACAAGTAAACAATTTTTGCTGTTGCTGTGGATAAGGTCTAAGTTATTCCAACGTTGTCCACACGTTTTCAAAGTACGTTCGAACGCCGGGTGTGTTAACTTAGGTTTTTGTTTAAGGGGCAAGAAAATGGAGTTATTGGTGTTGGGCTTGGTGGTTTTTTTAGGAACCCATTCGTTGCGTTTGCGGGATACGGGTCTACGCAACGGTCTGATCACGCGGTTTGGCGAAAAAGGCTTTAAGGGTTTGTACTCCGTGCTTTCGCTGGCTGGGTTTGCTGCGGTGGTAATGGGTTTTGGTTTGGCGCGGGATGTTCCAGTGCTGTTGTGGACGCCACCTGCTGCCTTGCGCCACCTGGCATTTTTGTTGATGGCCCTGTCTTTGGTTTTATTGGCTGCAGCTTACGTACCCAACAATGGTATTCGGGCAAGATTGCACCATCCCATGGTTTTATCGGTCAAGGTGTGGGCATTGGCGCATCTCTTGGTCAATGGGACCTTGGCACATGTGGTCCTTTTTGGCTCTTTTCTGGTCTGGAGTGTCTTGCTTTTTAGCGCCTCTCGCCGGCTAGACCGGGAGCAGGATGTGGTGTACCTACCTGGAAACGGCAAGGCCACAGCGTTGACGGTTGTGCTGGGGCTGTTGGCCTGCGTGGTTTTTGTAGCTTGGTTGCACGGGATTTTGATAGGCATTAGCTTGCTTGCTTGAGCGTCGGCTGTGCCATTTATAGGTGTAAAAACCATTGGATGGCCATTTTTGCCACAAAACCCACCATGCCGAACGATAGCCCCAGAAAAAGAACGAATGTGCCGAACTTTCCCGCCTTAGATTCCCAAGCCAACTGTCCAATGATGAACAGCATGTACAGCATGAACGCGCCCACGCCAAAAGTCAGGCCAAAGCTGGCTATTTGCTCTTCGGTATAGCCCCACATCAGCGTACCGCCGGGGTTTCAAGCGCGTGTGAATCAACTTGGCGGGGCGGCAGGTGGTCGGCATCCACCAAATCTCGGTACGCGTGCCAGCTTGCATGGCCCAATAAGGGAACGATGAAAACCAGTCCTAAAAGTAGCGAACACAAGCCCAACAAGGTCATGACCAAAAGTACAGCGGCCCATGCTGCCATTGGAAGCGGGTTTTTTAACACCACGCTCCAGCTCAAAAGCACCGCTTGCAAAAGCGAAATGCGACGGTCCACTAAGAGCGGCATGGTTACTACGCTGGAGGCAAAAATAGGCGCTGCCATCACGCCGCCAAACGCCAGCCAGGCCTCAAACAACCAGCCCTCTTTTGCTGCGACGACATAACGTAAAAAATCAACCGGGCTACGAATAGGATCTGGCGAGAGCAAGGTAATCAGCGCCGCTGAGGTGAGCACCCAACCGGTCGCCGCAATCGCCAGTAGCAAGCCAAATTGAACCATGCACCAGTAGTCGTTGCTGCGTTTGTCCTGGTGGCTGTCTTGCCAACGGGACCAAGTGCGCCAAATGGTTTTCCAGGCGATGGGTTCCTTGTTTTCCAAATCCCGACTTAGCGCGTACAGGCTGGCTGCCAGCACGGGAGCCATGAACAAAAACCCCGACAAAGCGCCGGCCAGCAGCCAAAACCGGTCGTGCGCAATCAACGTGATCACGGCGCCAAAAAGCGCCAATACCAGACCGTGCGCCAAACTCACCCAACGCAACTCGGTGAGGTCGCGCATGCCCAGCACCAGCCACGCAAAGGCTTGTAAGACACTCACTTGGCGAATCACCGTTTGCTGGATTGGGGTCTGGTCCATCGGGCAAGTGTAAAGACTAGAACCGCGCCAGTAGCAGCGTCGAATGAAGGGACCGATCCATAATCGCGGTTTGAAGGGAAATATTGATGCCAAGAGCCATATTGAACGAATCGGACATCCATCCAGCAGTGCGCGCCAGCGTAGCGTCACATCACCACGAGATTGTTGATGAAGTAAAGGCAGCCATCGCAGCTCACGCCGTAGTGGTGGTGGGGATGGCTTGGAACCCCATGCCAAAAAAGGCCCGCGCAGCGCTGACGCAGGCCGGTATTGCGCACCAATACCTGGAGTTTGGAAGCTATTTCAACCAGTGGCGCAAGCGCAACGCATTGAAAATGTGGACTGGTTGGCCCACATTTCCCATGGTTTTTGTCAAAGGCAGCTTGGTCGGCGGGGCGACCGATGTGCAAGCCCTGATTGTCAGTGGCGAACTCAAAAAAATACTGGCCTAGGGCATTGATGCAGCTGGCACAGAAGGGTCAATGCCCGCCGTGGCGCTCCATGCGGGCGTGTTCCGCGTCAAAGGTCTTTTTTTGCTCTGGGCTTAGCGTCGCATAAAACGTTTTCGCAGCCTCCTCACGTGTGTTTATTTCGGCCAGCATGGTGTCGTGGTGCTGGGTGCGAAAAGCCCGCATTTTGTCGATGCGCTCGGGCGTGGTGAGTTTTTCCATCTCGGCCCGCTCCGGGTGGGGCATGCCCATGGAGGCTGGTGGTTTTATCGCCGTGGCGAAAGTGGTCCAGGCGCCTTCTTGAGCGGCGTTAAGGTGTAGTTTGGCCTTGAGGTGGCCCAGATGGCGCTCCACCAGGGCCGTCATTTTTTCTGGGTTCATGTGGTGCATTGGATGCATTTCCATCATCCCAAAAGATTCGTCTTTGGAGCCGGCTTGTGCCGTCGCTGTCAGGCCAAGGGCGGCTAGTGCAACTGCGGCGAGCAGGGATTTCAGGGCTAAATTCATGGAGGGAGTCCTTCAAGGTTTGTGTGGAATATGGAAATCACATCCCGCTGCCTTGCAGTGTGCTTGCCGTCTGTGTACGCCCCGTTGCGCTAAGGCAAGCGCTTGTAAAGTTAAATGAAAATGGCCGCTGTCAAAGTGGCAACTCAGAAAGTTCAATGTGTTCAAAAATGTGATGGTGTATCGGCTTACGGCGCCTTGGACCGTAAGCCAGGCGCAGTTGGAAGCGGCCTTGCAGCAAGCCCACTTTATGGAGTGCGGCCCTTCGCAGGAAAAGTCGGTGGGCTGGACCGAACCGCGTGGCCAGGCCCACGGTGCCTGTGTCGAGGTGGTGGGTGGTCAATGGATCATGAAATGGATGCTGGAGGCCAAAACCGTCCCGGGTTCCGTGGTCAAGCGCAAAGTGCAGGACGAGGTAGCAAAAATTGAAACCACGACCGGGCGCAAACCCGGCAAAAAAGAAATTCGCACCTTGAGCGACGATGCGCGGCTGGCACTTCTGCCGATGGCCTTTACCAAACAGGCCAGCGTGACCCTCTGGCTTGACCCGCAAGCGCAGCTTTTGGTTCTGGACGCGGGCAGCCAATCGAAGGCTGACGAAGTTCTGACCAGCCTGGTCAAGGCGCTGAACGGCCTGGCTCTGGGCCTGCTCAATACCCAAACTGCACCCGCAACCGCCATGGCGCACTGGTTGGCCTCTCAAGAAGCCCCGGTGCGCTTTAGCGTAGACCGCGAGTGCGAACTCAAGGCGGCCGACGAATCCAAGGCCGTGGTGCGCTACACCCGCCACGCCTTGGACACCGACGAAGTGGTTCAACACATCGCTAACGGCAAAGTGCCGACCCGCCTGGCATTGACCTGGAACGACCGCGTGTCCTTCGTCCTGACCGAGGCTTTGCAGCTGAAAAAAGTGGTGTTTTTGGATGTGGTGGCGCAGGAGGCACCGGCTGCGGCGGGTGACCGTTCGGATGACCACTTTGATGCGGATGTGGCGATTGCCACGGGTGAGTTGTCGCGCTTGTTGCCGGATTTGTTGGAGGCTTTGGGTGGCGAGGTGGCGCTGGGTTGATTTGTGTTGGCTACCTTAGCCTTTTGTTTTTTATTTCATGCTTTTGTAGCCCCCCCTATCCCCCCGGCCCCCTTTCCACCCCCACCGGGGCGGAAAGGGGGAGCGAACAGCCACATTTGATTTTGTCGCTTCGGCTAGCCCTCTACCGGCCCGTTGATGGCAAACAAATGGCTCTGGAAAACAAGCGGGTAGGCGAAAAGGCCACCCTTTGACCCAGATCAGCCAACCACCGCGTAACCTTCCTCGACAATCGCATGTGCCAGCGCTTCGTGACTTTGCTCAGACTGCACCTGCACCTTGTTGGCAGCACGCTCAATGACCACCGAGGCCTGTGGGTCCAGGCGCACAAGGGCTGCAGTGACGGCTTTTTCGCAGTGACCGCAGGTCATGCCGGTGACGGTAAATACGTGGTTCATGGTGAACTTTCAAAAATAAGGGCAGTGGTTCAGGACAGCGGCAATACTGCCCTTTAGCTTAACCTTGCACCTTCATCGCTCTTTTTCAAGCCCTTTTTTGCCACCACCCAAAGGTAATCAGCCTCATGACCGATTCCGTGTCCAACGAAGTCTGTAGCCTGGACATTGGAATTGGCGGCATGACCTGTGCCTCGTGCGTGGGGCGGGTCGAAAAAGCGCTTAAGCGCGTGCCTGGCGTGCAAAACGCCAATGTGAACCTGGCCACCGAGTCGGCGCGCATCGCTTTCCCGGCGGACTTGCAGCAGGCCGCGCAAATGGAGGCTTTGCTGCGCCGCGCGGTGCGAGACGCTGGATACGAGCCCAAGGCGGCGGATGCGGCCATCGACAGCCCGGATGCCGGGGCCTGGGCCGGCTTTGCGCCGGTGGCCTGGGGGCTGGTTTTGTCATTCCCCTTGGTGCTGCCCATGCTGGGGGACTTGCTGGGTCAGCACTGGATGCTGGCTCCCATCTGGCAGTTTGCCTTGGCCACACCAGTGCAGTTTTTGCTCGGCGCGCGCTTTTACATTGCGGGCTGGCATGCGGTCAAAAGCGGCAGCGGCAATATGGACCTGCTGGTGTCGCTTGGCACCACGGCGGGCTGGGCTTTGTCTGTTTGGCTATGGCTCACCGCCTCGACTGGCACGATGGTGCACTTGTACTTCGAAGGCTCGGCGCTGGTGATTAGCCTGGTGCTGCTGGGCAAGTGGCTGGAGGCGCGGGCCAAGCGGCAAACCACTTCGGCTATCCGTGCGCTGCATGCGCTGCGCCCCGAGCGCGCGCATTTGCTGCGCCCCGAAGGGGAAGTGGATGTGCCGGTGGTGGAGGTGTTGGTGGGCGATACCCTGGTCGTCAAACCCGGCGAGCGTTTTGCGGTCGATGGC
>CANHZG010000031.1 GCA_947464995.1 Comamonadaceae bacterium
GTGGTGGCGTCTGTACTGATAGGTATTGGCCTGGGTGTGGTGGTCAGCGGCGCGTTGCGCTCCATTGCGATCGATGAAGCGCCGCCGGCTCTGCGCGGCACAGCCCAGGGGCTGATCAATATTTTCAACGCTGTGGGGACGCTGTTGGCTGTGACCTGCATCAGCGCTATTGCTGACTTTGAAGGCGGCGGGCTGACAGGTTTTAGCCACGCTTACCTTGCCATGGGGTTGAGCATGCTCGTGATGCTGTTGATTGCGTTCGGGCTCAAAAAGAAGTCAACCGCGTCCGTGGCCGGGTCGACCCCTTGAGTCGGCACCTAACGCGGTACATAAGCCGACACATCATCAGGTGTAGCCAAGGGTGGATTTCCTGCAACGTTGCTTCCCGCCCTAGCCAGAAAAATTCACACTTGGGGTCGTCCCCGTTTCCAAAAGTAGGCTGCAAACAGCCAACGGTTGTTGCGGACGATCCGCTCAGGAAGCGCGCTTGAACAACGCTAGCAAAGTACCCGCCGCCACAAACAAGCCTCCAAACACCCGGTTCATGGCGCGGATGTGCGCGGCGTCTCGCAGCGCAGTCAGCGCTTTAGAAGCCAGAGCGATGTAGGCCGCCATCACTACTAGGTCGGTGATGGACAGCGTGGCGCCGATCACCAGGTACTGCTCCAGTAGCGGCTGGTTGAGCACCAAAAACTGCGGCACCACTGCCAACATGAAGACCGTGCCCTTGGGGTTAACGGCATTAATCATCCAGCCGCGCAAGACCATGGAATGGCGCGTGGCCTGCACGCCGTCGTCACTGCGCGCAGCGAGCGGCGTGGCCGGGGCTCGCCACTGCGCTATACCTAAGTACAACAGATAGGCCACCCCCGCCCACTTCACTATGCCAAATGCGGTAGACGACGTAGCCACCAGCGCACCTAAACCCGCACCCACAAGCAGCAACTGGGTCCATATGCCCAATATCAACCCAAAAACCGTGAAATAGCCCCGGCGAAAGCCGAAGTTCAGTCCAGCACTCATGGCCGCTACGGCACCCGGCCCCGGCGAAATGCTTATCGCCCAGGAGGCAGCAAAAAAAGTCAGCCAGGCTGAAAACTCCACGTAGCGCTCCCAAAAAACGAAGCGAGCGCCGCAACTAGCGGCGCTCGCTTTAATTCAACAGACGTCAATTATGCGCTTTGAAGGGCAGCAATGCGCTCCTCGATCGGAGGATGGGTGCTAAACAACTGGCCTATCCCGCCGGCAATGCCAAAGGCAGCAACGCTCTTGGGCAACTCACCAGTTTGCATGCCGCCCAGCCGCGCCAACGCGTTGACCATGGGCTGCTTGCGCCCCATCAACTGCGCCGCCCCCGCGTCAGCGCGGAACTCGCGTTGACGCGAAAACCAAGCCACCACCATGGCAGCGGCAAACCCCAGAAGGACGTCGAGCACGATGGTGGTGACGAAGTAGCCGATACCAGGGCCGCTGTCGCGGTCATCGCCTTTGCGCAAAAAGCTGTCCACCGCATAACCAATGACCCGGCTCAAAAACACCACAAACGTGTTCATCACGCCCTGGATCAGCGTCATGGTGACCATGTCGCCATTGGCTACGTGGGCAACTTCGTGCCCGATCACAGCCTCTACCTCTTCACGCGTCATCCCTTGCAGCAAACCGGTAGACACCGCCACCAACGCTGAGTTTTTGAAGGCACCGGTGGCAAAGGCGTTGGCCTCACCCTCAAAAATGCCCACTTCGGGCATGCCAATTTGCGCCTTGTCAGCAAACTTGCGCACCGTCTCCACAATCCAGGCCTCGTCGGCGTTTTGCGGTTGCTCGATCACGCGTACGCCGGAACTCCACTTGGCCAATGGCTTACTGATGAGCAGCGAGATAAAGGCGCCACCAAAGCCCATGACGAGCGCAAAACCCAGCAAAGCGCCCAGGTTGAGGCCATTGGCCGTAAGAAAGCGGTTCACGCCCAGCAGGCTGGCCACCATCCCCAGCACCACCACCACCATGACGTTGGTAAGCACCAACAAAAAAATGCGTTTCATAAAGATCCTTTTTCAGATAACAAGCCCGACGTTCGATGCAGGCCCGCCCGACGTATGTTAGGGGCAGGCTTGTCAAAAACAAGCACAGGAACCGTTTTTGGGCCCAGAAACGCTGCGGCCTTTATTGAGACGAGACTTTGGGCATACGCGGCGCGCGAAACACCGTCGCATCTTGGTAAAACCCGACCGTGCCATTGGCCGCCCACCAACCCGGCACGCCTAACACGGGCAAATGTGCAAAAGGTTTGGCGGCAAGTTTTTCAGCGCTCAGGTCGTGGGCCATCCAAGCGTCCATCGCTGCCAGGCCCGGGTCGCTGGGGTGGGCGCGGTAGACGTGGGCGGTCATGCCTTTTCGCGGTTGAACCAGCTTTTCCAACAGCGCATGGCCAAACAACACCAGTTCCGCTTGCGCCCACAGGGGACGCAGAGTGACAAACAGGCGCATCCAGTCCTTGGCTACCAGCGCATGCCACAGCGCGTCAGGCGCCTGCAAAAAGGCAGCGTTTTCATCAAACACTGTGCTACCGTCGCGCGCCGGTCCACGCACGCCGTGGATGCCACTATGGGCAATTTGCTCACCTTGCAGCGCGTTGAGCCGGGATTTGGTGTGTGGAAAATGTAGCCAGCACAAGCCGTTAAAAAAGTCGTGAAGCCCCTCGCGCGTGGGCACCTGGCGGCTGCGCAAGATGTAGGCCTCATAGGCTTCGCCTGCTGGCAGGCTCTGCTGGTGCACAAAACGCACCGGAACCTCCGGCCTGCGATGGGCATTTAGCGCGGTGACGCAGCTTTCGCCCGCCAGCACCTGTAATGCCACCGCCTGACCCAGAGCCTGCCAGGGCGCCAGCCAGGGGACGGTCCAGTCGATGGCGTCTAGACCAGACGCCACTGTAGGGGCTCGCCGCCGGCCAATGGCTTGAGTACGGCCTCGCCAAAGGGGTAGCCCTCGGGTGGCGTCCAGGTCTCTTTGCGCAAGGTTATGTTGGCGGCATTGCGCGGCAAGGCGTAAAAGTCGGGACCAAAAAAGCTGGCAAAGCCTTCCAGCCGGTCCAGTGCACCCGCGGCTTCAAAAGCCTGGGCATAAAGCTCAATGGCGGCGTGTGCGGTGTAGCAACCGGCACAGCCGCTGGCATGCTCTTTCAGGTGTGCGGCGTGGGGTGCGCTGTCGGTGCCTAAAAAGAACTGGGGTGAGCCGCTGGTGGCGGCTTGCACCAGCGCCAACCGGTGGGTTTCTCGCTTCAAGACCGGCAAACAGTAATAGTGCGGCCGAATGCCGCCCTTGAATATGGCGTTGCGGTTGTATAGCAGGTGGTGCGCGGTGATGGTGGCCGCCATCAGTGGCCCGGCGCTGTGCACATATTGCGCTGCCTCGCGCGTAGTAATGTGCTCAAACACGATTTTCAGACCCGGAAAGTCCCGGCGCAGCGGTATGAGCTGCTGGTCAATAAACACCGCCTCCCGGTCAAACAGATCGACATCGCTGCCGGTCACCTCGCCGTGCACCAGCAGAGGCATGCCCGCGCGCTGCATGGCTTCCAATGTAGGGTAGGTTTTGCGCAGATCGGTCACCCCGGCGTCGCTGTTGGTGGTGGCACCAGCCGGATAGAGCTTGACGGCCACCACACCTGCGGCTTGGGCGCGGACGACTTCGTCAGCGGGCAAGTTGTCGGTCAGGTACAGCGTCATCAGCGGCTCGAAGGCCACGCCAGCAGGCACGGCGGTCATGACGCGCGCGCGGTAGGCCAAGGCCTGCTGCGCGGTGGTAACCGGCGGCTTGAGGTTGGGCATGACCACCGCTCGGCCAAACTGGGCAGCGGTATGGGGCACCACGGTCTGCAGCGCCAGGCCGTCGCGCAGATGCACATGCCAGTCGTCGGGGCGGGTAAGGGTCAGGGTGGCCGGGGCAATGGTCGTGGGCATAAGAACGGCAGGTGGGCTTGGACAGGTCCGATTGTCCCCCGTTCGCGGTGAGCCGAAGTGCAAGCTGACCAGCGACAATTCAAATTGCCGTCACCGAACCGTCCCAGCGCCGTGTGGCTGGGGGCTATTTTTTAAGGCTGTCGCGAATTTCGCGCAGCAACAGCACCTCTGCGCTGTCGCTGACCACGTGTGGCACGGGCTGCGGAGCAGCTTCGCGCGCTTTAAGGCGGTTGATTTGCTTCACCATGACAAATATCACCAGCGCCAGCAGCAGAAAATTAAGCGCGATCGTTAAAAAATTCCCGTAGGCCAGCACAGGCACCCCAGCTTTTCGCAGTGCGTCGAGGGTGATTACGGTTCCTGCTGGTGGCGATGCGAGTGGCAGAAACAGGCCGATAAAGTCCGGTTTACCAAGGATCGCGCCCACCACCGGCATCACCAGGTCGCCCACCACCGAGTCAACAATTTTTCCAAAACCGCCGCCAATGATCACACCCACCGCCAAGTCCACCACATTGCCTTTAACAGCAAATTCCTTAAACTCTTGCATCGCCGTCATATAAACCTCCGCTTTGTTAATACTTAAAAATAATATAACTGTTTAAGCATACCAAGAATGAGCGACCCGCCGGACTAAGGTTTCGTCGCCATGCTGGCCAGCGGCGACGGCCGTGAGCGATACAGAATGCGCCGTTGCTCCGACAAGCGGGTGACAACGTAGTCCATGTCGAGCGCAATCGACGGAGTTTTGAGGGAGCCAAAATGGTCGAACAGGGCATGATTACTATCCGAAAAAAGTGCACATACCCGCGTCTGCTGGATGACAAGTTACACGGCGTTCTGGTCCGGATCGTTGTGGCAGCGCAGCGCAGCGCGCGTGTTATGCAAGGCTTCCAACAGCTCCATCGCCTTGGGGTAGAGCGTTGCACCAGCCTCTGTCAGGCGTGTCGGGTGGGAGCTGCGGTCTACCAAATCGACCCCCGCCCAGGCCTCGAGCGATTGGATGCGGCGCGAAAATGCAGACTGGGTGACGTGGCGCAACTGGGCCGAGCGGCTGAAACTGCAGGTTTCGGCCAGCGAAACAAAGTCTTCTAGCCATTTGGTTTCCATGATGGCGACGGGTGTCTTTACGTGGCGGTGTCGCCACTTTGCTGCAATGCCCACATCTGCGCATAGCGGCCTTGCGCTTGCAGCAGTTCGGCGTGGGTTCCCCGCTCGAAGATGCGTCCGGCGTCCATCACCAAAATCATGTGCGCGTCCACCACGGTGGAGAGCCGGTGGGCGATCACCAGCGTGGTCTTGTTCTGCGCCACGCGCGCCAGCTCGGCCTGGATGGCGCGCTCATTAGCAGAATCCAGCGCACTGGTGGCTTCATCAAAAATTAGGATGGGCGGGTTTTTGAGCAAGGTGCGGGCGATGGCCACGCGCTGCTTTTCACCGCCTGAGAGCTTGAGTCCGCGCTCACCCACCATGGTGTCGTAGCCCGCTGGGGTGCTGGCAATAAAGGCGTCAATATGCGCAGCGCGCGCGGCAGCCTGTACATCAGCCAGGCTGCTGCCCGTGCGGCCATAGGCGATGTTGTATTGCACCGTGTCGTTGAACAGCACCGTGTCTTGCGGCACGATGCCAATGGCAGCACGCAAGCTGGCCTGGGTGAGCGTGCGAATGTCTTGCCCCGCCACCGAAATATTGCCGTGCTGGACATCATAAAAGCGATACAAAAGCCTCGCTAGCGTAGATTTTCCCGAGCCCGACGGCCCTACAACGGCAACGGTTTTACCCGCTGGAATGTCAAAACTGATGTCATGCAATATGGGGCGCGCCGGGTCGTAGGCAAAACTCACATGCTCAAAGCGGACTTCGGCACTGGCCGCCCCCTGCGCCAGCACCAGCCCACGGGCGTCGGGCGCGTCAGCAATTTCTTGCGCGCGCTCCAGCAGAGTGAACATCTTTTCCAGGTCAATCAAGTTTTGCTTGAGTTCTCGGTAGATAGCCCCCAGAAAGTTCAGGGGGATGTAGATCTGGATCATGAAGGCGTTGACCATCACCAGGTCGCCCAGCGTCATCCGCCCCTCGGCAACACCCTGGGTGGCGCGCCAAAGCATGGCCACCAGGCCGCTGGCGATGATGAGCTGCTGGCCGGCGTTCAGAATGCTCAGGGTGCGCTGGCTCTTGAGCGCGGCCTGGCGGTAGCGCTCGAGGTTGTCGTCGTAGCGGCGTGCCTCGAACTCTTCGTTGTTGAAGTATTTGACGGTCTCAAAATTGAGCAGCGAGTCAATTGCGCGGGTGTGGGCCTTGGAGTCGAGCTCGTTCATGCGTTTGCGAAACTGCGTGCGCCACTCAGTCATGCTGATGGTGAAGCTGATGTAGAGCACCAGCGCAATCACGGTAATGCCGGCAAACCAGACGTCAAACTTGACCGCCAAGAGCGTGAGTACCAGCCCCACCTCGATCAGCGTGGGCACGATGCTGTAGAGCGAATACGACACCAACGAGTGCACCGCGCGGGTGCCACGTTCGATATCGCGCGTCATACCCCCGGTCTGGCGGTCCAGATGAAAGCGAAGGCTCATCGCGTGCAAGTGGCGAAACACGCCCAAGGAGATGCTGCGCGCCGCGCCCTCGGTAGCTTTGGAAAACACCAGGTCGCGCAGTTCGGCAAACAGCGAGGTGCTCAACCGCAGAGCCGCGTAGGCCACCAGCAAGGCCACCGGTACCACCAGCGCGGCAGACAAGTCGCCCGGCTTGGGCGTCATGGTGTCGACCAGGGTTTTGAGCAGCAAGGGCACGCCCACATTGGCCACCTTGGCGCCCACCATGAACGACAGCGCCAGTATCACCCGCCATTTGTAGGCCCAGAGGTAGGGAAAGAGGCGCTGCAAGGTGCCCCAGTCGCTGGCTTTGAGGCCGCTTGGCGCAGGCGCTACCCCACCGGAAGCAAGTGGCGCATGGCGTGGAGAATCGGCAGAGGGGCCAAAAGAGCGCATGGGGGACAATTCAAAACATCAAACTCCGATTGTGCCCATGTCCACCCACCCAATCCCTACGCCAGCGCATGGCACGGTAGAACTCCCGACCGACCAAGACCTCGTACTCAAAGTCATCCCCATGCCGGGCGACTGCAATGCCAACGGCGATATTTTTGGCGGTTGGGTGATGGCACAGGTGGACTTGGCCGGCTCGGTGCTGCCCGCGCGCTACACCCAGGGACGCATGGCGACCGTGGCGGTGAATGAATTCATCTTCAAGCAACCGGTGCGCGTAGGTGACATCTTGTCCTTCTTTTCCAAAGTGGTGCGCATTGGCCGCACCTCGATCACGGTCAAGGTGGAAGTGTTTGCCGAGCGCTTTCGTACCCAGGGCACGTATATCAAAGTCACCGAGGCGCTGGTGACCTATGTGGCCATTGACGACGAGGGCCGACCTCGTCCCATTCCGGCTGCATGAGTTCACCAAGAGTGCAATTTAATTTAATGTCCCAAAGTCAGTAACAACCCTAGCAGGGGACTCAACTTCTTCCGGCTATAAACGACAAGCACGATAAAGGGAGGACAGGTGCAGTTTTTTCAATTGCTGATCAGCGGCATTGCGCAAGGGTGCATCTATGGCCTGATCGCCATGGGCTTCGTCCTCATCTACAAGGCCACCGAGACGGTCAGTTTCGCCCAAGGCGAGTTGATGATGCTGGGCGCCTTTGCCGGCCTGGTGAGCATGACGTTGTTAGGCCTGCCCTATTGGTTCGCGGTGCTCGCAGCGGTGGCAGCGACAGCCCTTCTGGGTGCGCTGATTGAGTTCGCCGTAATCCGCCCTATCCTGGGCCAACCGGCTTTTTCCATCGTCATGTTGACCATTGGTATTGGCTATGTAGCGCGTGGCCTGATCACCATGATTCCGGGCATGGGCACCGATACGCTGGCACTGCCGGTGCCCTACAAAGACGAGATCTGGCACGTGGCCGGTCTGGTGCTCAATGTGGAACACATGGTGGTGATTGCTGCCACCGGTGTACTGTGCGTACTTTTGTTTGCGCTGTTTCGCTACAGCAAGCTGGGTATCGCCATGCAGGCGGCCTCACAAAACCAGCTCGCGGCGTACTACATGGGCATACCGGTCAAGCGGCTTAACGGTATTGCTTGGGCGTTGGCAGCCGCCGTAGCCTGCCTGGCCGGGCTGTTGCTAGCGCCAATTACTTTTGTCCACGCCAACATGGGCTTTATTGGCCTGAAGGCCTTTCCGGCGGCGGTGGTGGGTGGCTTTGGCAGCCTGCCCGGGGCGATTGTGGGTGGCGTGGTGATTGGGCTGGTGGAGTCGTTTTCGGGCTTTTATTTGCCCGACGGCTTTAAGGATACGGCGGCCTACATCGTGCTGCTGGTGATGTTGATGGTCAAGCCCAACGGCCTGTTTGGCGAAAAACTGCGCAAAAAGGTCTGACATGCGGTTCATTTTCAAAACCAACTACGCGCAGGACATCGCCCTAGCCAAACACGGCGGGCACCTGTTTTGGTACAGCGTGCTGGTGCTCTTGATGGTGGCTGCGCCTTGGCTGTTTACCGAGTACTGGTTGGCGCAGCTCACGTTTGTGCTGATTTACAGCATCGCGGCACTTGGCATCATGCTGCTGGCGGGCTTTACAGGCTTGTTTTCGCTCGGCCACGCCGCGTTTTTGGGCGTAGGCGCCTACACCCACGCGGTACTTAGCAATATGGGTGTGCCCTTTCCAATTGCCTTGGCCGGGGCCGGGGCGTTGTCGGCGGCGGTCGGCGTGGTGGTGGGTTTGCCTGCGCTGCGGGTAAAGGGCATTTACCTGGGCATGGCGACGCTGTCTTTTGGCTTTATCGTGGAAGAGGTGCTGGCGCGCTGGGAATCGGTCACCGGGGGCAATGCCGGCATCCACATCAAAAAGCCCAACCTGTTTGGCTGGGTACTCGATACCGAAGTCCAGTTTTACTTCTTGTGCCTGGTGATCACGGTAATCGCCACCCTGGGCATTCTGAACCTGCTGCGATCTCCTACCGGGCGGGCGTTTGTGGCGATCCGCGACTCTGAGATTTCCGCCCAAAGCATGGGTATTCACTTGGCACGCTACAAAACTTTGTCCTTTGCCATTTCCGCCGCGCTGGCCGGGGTTGCGGGTGCGCTCTATGTGCACAAGTTGCAGTTCATCTCGCCCGACCAGTTCAACATCCTGCAGTCGATTGACCTGTTGTTGATGATTGTGATTGGTGGTTTGGGCTCGGTGCACGGGGCATTTTTGGGCGCGATTTTCCTGATCACCATGCCCCAGCTCATATCTATGGTCAAAGATTACCTGCCTGTGGTGATCGGGCAGGCACCGGGCTTGCAAGGCGTGGTCTACGGCGCGGTGCTGATCGCCTTTGTGCTGTTTGAGCCCATGGGTTTGTACGGCCGCTGGCTCAAGGTGCGCACTTACATCGAGATGTTTCCGTTCTACCGCAAAGGCATGTTCAAGCGGCAGAAGTCTTTCCAGAAATCGGACCGCCTGAAATGAGTGCCCCTCTCTTATCCGCCAAGGGCTTAAGCGTGCGCTTTGGCGGCGTGCTGGCCGTCAATAACGTGAGCTTTGACGTCAAACCTGGCGAAGTGTTTACCCTCATTGGCCCCAACGGCGCAGGCAAAACAACGGTGTTCAACCTGATCAGCCGGATTTACACCCCCACCACAGGCGAGATTGACTACCTCGGCCCCCAAGGCATGGTCAAGCTCACCGCGCAGGCGCCGCAAGACGTAGCCGCGCTGGGCATTGCGCGCACTTTTCAAAATATTGAGCTGTTTGAGCACGCTTCGGTGCTGCACAACCTCTTGATTGGTCGCCATACCCACCGCCAGACCGGTTTTTGGCAAGACCTTTTTTTCACCCCGGCGGCGCGCGAAGCGGAATTGCGCTCGCGCGAAAAGGCCGAGGAAGTGATCGACTTCCTCAACTTGCAGCACTACCGTGACACCTTCGTGGCCGGCCTGCCCTACGGCGTACGCAAGGTGGTTGAAATGGCGCGCGCACTGTGCACCGAGCCGCGGCTGCTGCTGCTCGATGAGCCGTCGTCGGGCCTGAACGTCGAAGAAACGGACGACATGGCCTTCTGGATCCAGGACATCCAACAAGAACTGGGCATTAGCGTGCTGATGGTGGAGCACGACATGGGCTTGGTGTCCAAGGTATCAGACCGGGTGCTGGCCATGAACCAAGGCGAAGTGCTGGCCATGGGAACGCCACGCGAAGTGCAAAGCGACCCGGGCGTGATCGAAGCCTATCTGGGTTCGGTGGACGATGTATCTTCGCTGCGCCGACCCAGCAGCGCCAACTCGCGTACCGGCACCGGGGGCGCCCTATGAGCAGCCTGCCGCCCGCTATCAGCGACCAGCCGGTGCTCAAACTCCTGAACGTGGAGAGCGCCTACGGCCCGATCAAGGCCATCCGCGGCGTGAGTCTGCAAGTACGCCGGGGCGAGATCGCCGCCGTCTTGGGGTCTAACGGGGCGGGCAAGACGACGATTTTGAAGACTATCTCCGGCATCATTGACCCACGCAAGGGCTCCATCGCATTCAAGGGCGAAGACATTACGGCCAAAGACCCATCATTTATCGTGCAGCAAGGGCTGAGTCACGTGCCCGAGGGGCGCGAGGTTTTTCCCTTGCTCAGCGTACGCGACAACCTGCTGATGGGCGCCTACACCCGCCACGACCGGGACGGCGTGGTGCGCGACATCGAAACCGTATTTGGCTACTTTCCAATCCTCAAGGAACGCCACGACCAGGACGCTGGTCTGCTGTCGGGCGGCCAGCAGCAAATGCTGGCGATCTCGCGTGCACTCATGGCCAACCCCGACCTGATGCTGCTCGACGAGCCCAGCCTGGGCCTGAGCCCGAAGCTAACCAAAGAAATATTCGAGATTGTGGTGCGCATCAACCGAGAGCGCGGCACCACGATTTTGTTGGTCGAGCAAAACGCGAACATGGCGCTTAACGCTTCGGACTACGGCTATGTGCTGGAAAACGGCCGCATCGTGATGGAAGACACCTGCGCCCGCTTGCGCGAGAAAGACGACATCAAGGAGTTTTACCTCGGCCTTAAAGAGGCTGGCGTGCGCACTGAGCGGCGCTGGAAAAAGAAGAAGACCTGGAGATAAATGTGTACACGCAACTGTGGGACTTGAGCCATATCCAGGCACAGCACGAGGTGGTGCTGCCGGGCGATACCATTCCAGCGCTGTTTTGGAATGCCGTAGTCCAGAGGGGCCCCAATGTCTGGATGCGCCAAAAACACCTGGGTCTGTGGCGCAGCTGGACCTGGGACCAAACCGCGCAGGCAGTGCAAGAAATTGCCGGCGGCCTGCTCAGCCTGGGCTTTGCCAAAGGCGAGTGCGCGTCCATTCTGGCCAACACGGTGGTGGAATGGGTGTGGGCCGATCTGGCGGTGCTTTCGGCCGGCGGTGTGTCCAACGGCATCTACCCCACTGACGCAAGCAGCCAGGTGCAGTACCTTTGCGAGGACTCGCGCACCACGGTGCTATTTGTCGAAGACGACGAGCAGCTCGACAAGGCCCTTGAGGTGCGCGCAGCCTTGCCCCTGTTGCGCAAGATCGTCGTGTTTGACATGGAAGGCTTGCGCAAGGTCGACGACCCCACCATCATCAGCCTGGACGCCTTGCGCTCCCTGGGGAAGGCTTATTTGGCAGCGCTCCCGGACGCGTTACAAGCCCGCCTTCGGCAATGTCAACCGGAGGACCTGGCTATTCTGGTCTACACCTCGGGCACCACTGGCAAGCCTAAAGGTGCCATGCACTTGCACCAGGGACTGGTCTACACCGTGCGTGGCTATAACACCCTGGTGGCGCAGGACGAGACCGACGAGCGCATGTGCTTTTTGCCGCTATGCCACATCGCTGAGCGCATGGGCGGCGAGTACTTTTCGCTGTACACCGGCGCCAAGCTCAATTTCGTGGAAAACCCGGAAACCATTCCTGAGAATGTGCGGGAGATCGCCCCCACGGTGTTTACGGCCGTACCCCGGGTGTGGGAAAAGTTTTACTCCGGCGTAATGATTTCGCTTAAAGAAGCGGGCGTCATACAGCAAGCGGTGTACGCATGGGGAATCGGCGTCGGCGCCAAAATTGCAGATTTGGTGCTGGCGGGCAAGCCGGTTGGAGGGGGCTTACGCATGCAGTTTCGCGTGGCGCAGTGGCTGGCGCTCAACAATGTACGCAAGCTCATCGGGATCCACCGGGCGCGCTGTTTGGTCACGGGCGCAGCGCCTATTTCGCCTGAACTGGTGCGCTGGTACCTGGCGCTGGGCGTGCCCATGCTCGAAGTCTGGGGCATGACCGAGACCTGTGGCGCGGCCACCGGCGTGCCCGCCACCGGTATGCGCCCGGGCTCCATAGGTCCGGCGGCGGGATTTAACGAAGTGCGTTTGGACCCAACGACCGGGGAAATTTTGGTGCGCGGTAAGAACGTGTTTGCTGGCTACCTGAACCTGCCGGAAAAGACTGCTGAAACCATTGACTCGGATGGTTGGCTGCACACCGGCGACGTCGGCGTGCAAGACGCCGACGGCTATTTGCGGATCACCGACCGCATGAAGGACATCATCATCACCGCTGGGGGCAAAAACATCACGCCCAGTGAGCTGGAGAACGACCTTAAGTTCTCGCCCTACATCACCGACGCCGTGGTCATTGGCGACAAGCGCCCTTACCTCACCGTGATCATCATGATCGACCAGGAGAACGTGGAAAAGTTCGCCCAAGATCAGGACGTTCCGTTCAGCAACTACGCAAGCCTGACCCGGGCGCCCGAAGTGCAGGCCCTGATTCAGGCGGAAATTGAGCGGGTCAACAAGAAGTTTGCCCGGGTGGAGCAAATCAAAAAGTTCTTCTTGCTCGACACCCAACTCAGTGCCGAGGACGAAGAACTCACGCCCACCATGAAGCTCAAGCGCAAGCTAGTGGAAAAAAAATACACGCCACAAATTGAGGCGATGTACGGTTAAAACACAACGGTCCCATAGCCCCCTTATTTTCATCATCAACTTGGAGAAATCATGCGCAACACCGTCCTGACACTTTCGGCATTGGCCGCCCTGTGTGCGAATTTGTTTGCGGGTATCCCGGCCGCAGCAGCCCAAGCACAAGGTGTGAGCAAAACAGAAATCTTGATCGGAACGATTCAAGACCTATCCGGCCCCTTAGCGGGCTACGGCAAACAGGCGCGCAACGGCATGCAGCTGCGCATTGACGAGCTCAATGAACAAGGCAGTGTGCACGGGCGCAAACTTAAACTGCTGGTGGAAGACTCAGGCTACGACCCGAAAAAAGCGGTCTTGGCCGCGGAAAAACTGGTTAACCAAGACAAGATTTTCATCATGGCTGGTCACCTGGGTACGGCTCAAAACAACGCAGCCATGCCGATTCAATTTGAAAAAAATGTGGTCAATTTCATGCCCCTTACGGCATCGCGTGACATGTACGACGCTCCCAATGCACTGAAATACGCGTTGCTGAGTTCGTATTACGACCAAATGCGCACTATCCTGCCAAAAATGATTGCCGACAAGAACGCAAAGAAGGTTTGCATCATCCACCAAGACGATGAGTTTGGATTAGAGGTGCTGCGTGGCGTAGAGGCCGGCTTGAAAACGGTGTCCATGGAACTAACTGAGAAAACCTCGTTTAAGCGCGGCGCTACCGATTTTTCGACGCAAGTCGCAAAAATGAAGGCCTCCGGTTGCGAGTTGGTTGTGCTCGGCACCATCATCCGCGAAACCATAGGCACCGTGGCGGAATCGCGTAAAAACGGGTTTAACCCGGTATTTTTTGCCTCGGTGGCAGCCTATACCGACCTGATTCACAAACTCGGTGGCAAAAACATGGACGGCATTTACGCAACCATGGCCGTACAAAACCCCTACACCGACGAGGCATCCCAACCCCTGCGGTTCTGGGCCAACAAATACAAGACCAAGTTCAATGAAGACCCGGCGGTTTTTTCGGCCTACGGCTACATCATGGTGGACATCTTTATCCAGGCCGCACAAAAGGCCGGGCCCAACCTGACGACCGAGAGCTTTGTGAAGGCCATGAACACCATGACCGTCCCCACCGATATTTTCGGCACACCCAAATTGACGTTTAGCAACACCCAACGTCTGGGTAGTGAGTATTCACGCCTGTCACAAATTCAAGACGGCAAGTGGAAACCCGTGGTCGACGGAAAATAGTGTCAGCCCCTGAGACCCCGCGTTAACCCCAGTTCCCAAGGAACCGAGGGGGTCAGATAATTTTTGTTCACCCGAGGAGACACCCATGAAGATAAAACTGTCCGCTGCATCTGCAGTTGTTTTGGCCTTAGCCTTAGCCAGCCCCTGGGCTATGGCCCAGCAAGGCGTATCCAAAGATGAGATCCTGCTTGGATCAATTCAAGACCTCTCCGGCCCCTTGGCAGGTTTTGGCAAGCAAGCGCGCTCGGGGATGCAACTGGCCGTAGCCGAGATCAACGAGCAAGGTGGCATCAATGGCCGCAAACTGAAGCTGCTGGTCGAAGACCATGGCTACGACCCCAAAAAGGCGGTCCTCTCCGCCCAAAAACTGGTCAATCAGGACAAGATTTTCATCATGGTCGGCCATATCGGGACTGCCCAAAACCTGGCCGCTATGCCGGTGCAATTTGAAAAAAATATTGTCAATTTCTTCCCCATCACCGCCGCACGTGAGATGTACGAACCCTTGGACCGGCTGAAATACTCGTTTGCCGCGACGTACTTTGACCAGATGCGCATAGCCCTGCCAAGCCTGGTAAAGGAAAAAGGCGCCAAAAAAGTTTGTACCTTGTACCAGGACGACGACTTTGGTCTGGAAGTGCTGCGCGGCGCTGAGGCCGGCCTGAAAACCCTGGATATGGAATTTGCCGAGCGGACCTCGTACAAACGGGGCGCCACCGACTTTTCCTCGCAAATTTCTAAGCTCCAATCCAGCGCCTGCGAAGTGGTGGTGCTGGGAACCATCATCCGCGAGACCATTGGAGCCATCGGTACCGCACGCAAACTGGGTTTTAACCCGGTGTTCTTGGGCAGCAGCGCCTCGTATACCGATCTGATACACAAGATAGGCGGCAAGGCCATGGATGGTTTGTACGCCACCATGACCGTACAAAACCCCTACACCGACGAGGCCTCGCAGCCCATCCGCTTCTGGGCCAACAAATACAAAACCATGTTCAACGAAGATCCCACCGTCTTCTCCGTCTATGGCTACAACATCGTCAACTCGTTTGCCCTGGCCGCGGGAAAAGCAGGAAAGAACCTGACCACCGACACCTTTATCAAGGCCATGGACTCCACGACACTAGAGCCCGACATGTTTGGCAGCGCCAAGGCCACGTTTAGTGCTACCAAGCGCTTGGGCAGCGATGCATCGCGCCTGTCGCAAATCCAGGACGGCAAATGGAAAGTGGTGTCCGGGTATGTCAGTGCCGCAGCGGTGAAGTAAGTCCGGACGCCTTTCGGCTGCTAATCCGTTGGCGCCAATCGGGAGCAGCGTGGCCGCAGGCACGCTGCTTTTTTTTGGAAAATTGGCCCTGCCTATGCACTACCTGCAGCGCGCGCGCTACATTTAGCCAATGGGTAAACTTTCATCGACTCTTGTGGCACCGGCAGGGCCAGCCAAGGCGCTGCCGTCGGGTTTTAATGGCCTGACCGCCAAACTGGACTACCTGTCCACGTCCGAGGTCGCCCAGGTGCGCCTGGCCTACCGCTTTGCAGACGAAGCGCATTTGGGCCAGTTGCGCAGCAGCGGCGAGCCGTACATCACCCATCCCCTTGCAGTGGCCAGCCAGTGCGCAGAGTGGAAGCTTGACGCCCAGGCATTGATGGCGGCACTGCTGCATGACGCCATCGAGGACTGCGGCGTCACCAAAGTCGAGTTGATAGAAAAATTTGGCTCCCCCGTGGCCGAGTTGGTGGACGGGCTGACCAAGCTCGACAAGCTATCGTTCAACACGCGCGAGGAAAACCAGGCGGAATCATTTCGCAAGATGCTGCTGGCCATGGCCCGCGACGTGCGTGTAATCCTCATTAAGCTGGCCGACCGTACCCACAATATGCGCACCATGGGAGATATGCCGCGCGCCAAATGGAGCCGCATCGCCCAGGAAACCTTGGATATTTACAGTCCGATCGCACACCGCCTGGGCCTGAACCAAACCTATCGTGAGTTACAAGACCTGGCGTTTCGACACCTGCTGCCCTGGCGTTACGCAGTATTGACCAAGGCCGTGACTAAGGCGCGCAGCCGCCGGCGTGATCTGCTACAAAAAGTAAAAAAAGAGATGGAGCACGCCTTTGGCACCCATGGCATGCCAGTTCGCATCGCCGGGCGCGAGAAGTCTTTGTATTCCATTTACCGCAAGATGCACGACAAGCACCTGAGCTTTGCCCAGGTGACCGACGTCTACGGTTTTCGGGTCCTAGTGCCCGAGACTACGGACTGTTATACCGCCTTGGGCATTCTCCACCAGCTCTATAAACCGGTGCCCGGACGGTTCAAAGACCACATCGCGATTGCCAAAGTCAACGGCTACCAGTCGCTGCACACCACCTTAGTGGGCCCCTCGGGGGTCAGTGTTGAATTCCAGATGCGAACCGAGTCCATGCACCTGGTTGCCGAATCGGGCGTCGCCGCGCACTGGCTCTACAAGGTGAACAACCCCCAGGACGGTGGCAACGACCGCCTGGGCACGCAGTGGCTGCAGTCCTTGCTCGACATCCAAGACGAAACCCGCGACGCGGCCGAATTCTGGGAGAACGTCAAAGTCGACTTATTCCCGGACGCTGTGTATGTTTTTACCCCAAAAAGCCAGATCATGGCGCTGCCCAGAGGTGCCACGGTAGTGGACTTTGCCTACGCGATCCACAGCAATGTGGGGGATCGAACCATGGCCGCGCGCATCAACGGCGAACAGGTTCCCCTGCGCACTGAACTCAAAAATGGTGATGTAGTCGAGGTCATCACAGCGTCGGTCGCAGCCCCCAACCCGGCTTGGCTGAGCTTTGTACGTACCGGTCGCGCACGGTCCAAAATCCGCCACCACCTCAAGACCATGCAGCTCACCGAGTCGGCTGAACTCGGCAGCAAATTGCTCGCCCAGGCCTTGCGCGCCGAAGGGATTGAGGTGGTCCCAGATGCCCAATCGCCCTCACCTATATGGGACAAACTACTGCGCTTTACCGGCAGCAAAACCCGGCAGGAGCTACTTACCGACATCGGTTTGGGCAAACGAATCGCCAATATTGTGGCCAAGCGGCTGGTGTTACTGCTAGCCGATGCAGGCCAACGCCCCGATGCGCTGCTCCTCACGCGGGAACGATTCAGCGCCGCCAATGCCAATGGAATGGGAACCATTACGCTCGATGGAAGTGAAAACGCTTCGGTCAAGTTTGCTGCATGCTGCCGCCCTGTTCCTGGCGACGCCATAGTCGGCTACTTAGGTCGCGGCGAAGGGCTTTCCGTGCACGCCGCAAGCTGCCCCCTGGCCCAAAAACTGCAGCACAAGGATGGCGAGCGCTTTATGGGCGTGGAGTGGGCCGATGAGCCCGCCCGTAGCTTTGAAGCCGATCTGGCCGTCACGGTGGTCAACGGTCGGGGCGTCATGGCCAAAGTCGCGTCGGTTCTGGCCTTGGCCGAGTCCGACATCGTGCACATTGAGATGGGGGAGGACAAAGGCCACGATGCAAAAGACCTGCATTTCGTGATCGCCGTGCGCGACCGCGCGCACCTGGATACTGTGCTAGCCAAACTACAGCGTTCGGCGGTCGTCATGCGCGCGGCGCGCAGCAAAAAGGCGGACTAAACGGATGCCTGTGGCGCCTGCGGGTAAGACACCGCCAGCACTTCAATGTCGGCCACCCGGTCAGGCATGACCAAACGCACAGTGTCGCCCACCCGTGATTTGAGTAAGGTACGTGCAATGGGCGATATCCAGCTGACCTCTCCACGCGCGCTTTGTGCCTCGTCCACGCCCATGATCGTCACGGTGCGCTCCTGGTCACTGTCGTCCACGTAGGTCACGGTCGCACCAAAAAAAATCTGGTCATTGCCAAAGTGCAGGCTGGGTTCGGCGATAACCGCGATTTCCAGCCTTTGGGTCAAAAAGCGGATGCGCCGGTCAATTTCCCGCAAACGCTTTTTGCCATAAATGTAGTCCCCGTTTTCCGACCGGTCGCCATTGCGCGCTGCCCAGTGCACGGCTTCTACCACCTTGGGACGTTCGCCATCCATAAGGTCAAGCAACTCGCTGCGCAGTGCCATGTAGCCTGCAGGGGTAATGTAGTTTTTTCCACCGGCGGGCAGAGTTGGCAGCTCCAGCTCGTCGTCCTGTGCATCCTCGTTTTCTTTGGTAAAGGCTTTGCTCATGGCACAGCCTGTTTGGCGCCCAGTACCACGGTGGCCATGGTTTGGACTTGCAAAGTGCGCGCAAAAGCGGCGCGAATTTCATCCACCGTGAGCGCCTGCACTTGGACCGTCCAAGTGTCGAGATAGTCCAGCGGCAAACCATTCCATGCGATGTTGGCTACGTTGTCGAGCAATTTTCGGTTGCTGTCGATGCGCAGCGCAAATCCGCCGATCAGGTTGTCTTTTGCCGCTTGCAGCTCCGCCGCCGTTGGCCCGACGTCTACAAAGCGCTGCAACACTTGACGCACCAACTCCAGCGCCTGCGGGGCCTGGTCGGGTCGGGTTTGGAGTGAAACCGTGAAGGCTCCCGCATGCAAGCCCGGCGCAAACCCGCTGGAAACCCCATAGGTCAAGCCCCGTTTTTCGCGCACCTCTTCAGTCAGACGCGAGGTAAATCCGCCGCCGCCCA
>CANHZG010000032.1 GCA_947464995.1 Comamonadaceae bacterium
ACACGCTCACCCCCGCCCATTTGTGCCACGAATACAGTTGCAGCTTTTCGGGCGAGAGCGGCAAATCCGCCATGTAAAAGCCCAGGGCCAGCAGGCCAAAAATCACAAACGCCATGATCCAATGCAGGCCTTTGGCGGTGGGGGTGTAGTGGGTATTCATATCGAGCGGGTTCCATAAAAGGCGTAACCGTCCATGGCGATCACGTAGTCGCTGATGCCCCGGTAAAAGGCCTGTGGCTGCGCCTCAAGGCCCGCCGCACCCAAGGCCGTGAACAGGGGCAAGAGATGGTCTTCGCTGGGGTGGGCGCGCAAGCCACTGGCGCTGACCTGGCGGTAACTGAGCAGCGCGGCGGTGTCTTTGGCCACCATGTGCTGGTGCACCCAGTCAGCAAAATCTTGCACATAGGCCGGTGTTTGGCCCCCGGCCATGCGCGCAACCATGTAGTCGCGCAGGTTGTGCGTGACATTGCCCGAAGCGATGACCAGGAAATTCTGCTGCGCTAAACCGGCCAGCGCCTGGCCGATGCGGTAGGCGTGCTCAGGGCCGGCGTGGCTTTGCACCGACAGCGGGATGACCGGAATGTCGGCATCGGGAAACATCTGGCGCAGGGGAATCCAGGCGCCATGGTCCAGGCCGCGCTGCGCGTCTTGCTGCACCTTAAAGCCGTGGGCTTGCAGCGCGGCCACTACTTGCCGCGCCGCCTCGGGGCATCCGGTGGCCGGGTAGCGCAGTTCGTACAAGCGCGAATCGAAACCGCCAAAGTCGTGGATGGTTTCGAGTTGCGTGGCCGTGCCCACGGTGGGCTCAACCGTATCCCAATGCGGGCTGAGTACCAAGATGGCGCGCGGCGTACCAAAGCTTTGCGCCAAAGTTTCCATGGCCGCACCGGCAGCGCCCGGTTGCAGGGCAAAAGTGGGTGCGCCGTGGGGCACAAAAAGAACGTTGCGTTGGGTTTGCATGGGGAGGTGGCTTTCGAAGGGTTGGACTGTAGGGCTGCTAAAACAAAAGAAAAAGGTGCTAATCAACAATTACTTGTTGCACAATTAGCAACAATGGACAAACTCGACGCCATGCAAACCTTTGTGCGCGTAGCGCAGACCGGCAGCTTTACCGCCGTGGCAGACCAGTTGCACGTGGCACGCTCGGTGGTGACGCGCCAAATCGCCGCGCTGGAAAAGCACCTGGTGGTCAAGCTGATCACCCGCAGCACGCGCAGCCTGACGCTCACCGCCGCAGGATCTGCCTATCTGGAAAAGTGCCGCGTGATCCTGAATATGGTGGACGCCGCCGAATCCAGCCTGACCGAGGAAAAAGCCGTGCCCCGGGGCCGCATCCGCCTGGCGCTGCCGCTGAGCTTTGGCTTGCAGCGCCTGATGCCCGCCTTGCTGGACTTTGCCAATGAGCAACCGCACGTCGAGCTGCTGCTCAACTTCTCGGACCAGCGCTCCAACCTGATCGAAGAAGGCATTGACCTGGCCATCCGCATCACCGCCGACCTGCAACCCGGCGACATCCTTCGCCAGCTTGGGGCGTGTCGCCTGCTCACCGTGGCTGCCCCTGCCTATCTGGCCCTGCACGGCCAGCCCACGCACCCGGCACAGCTGCAGCACCACGAGTGCCTGGTGTACTCCATGACCAGCAGTACCGCCAATTGGCCATACCAGTTAGGCGAGCAAGTGCAGCATTTCCCGGTGCGCGGCCGCGTGGCCGCCAACAATGGCCTGGCGCTGCTACAGGCCAGCGCCCAAGGCATGGGGATTGCGCTGCAACCGGACTTCCTTGCCGAACCTTTTGTAGCGCGCCAAGAGGTGGTGGAAATCTTGCACGACTTTGCGCCACCGCCCCTGGGCATTTACGCTGTGCTGCCTAGCAACCGCTACATACCGCACCGGGTGGGCGTGTTGATGGACTACCTGGCCGGGGTGCTGAAGGGCGCTGGGGCGGAGTTGGGCGAACCGCCGTGACTTTGTCTGCACCGCGCGCTTGGCGCCACAATCGCGCGAATACGCGCCAAACGGCTTGATCCACCCACCGCACCAAACCCACACCATGCGCCTGAGCATTTGTATGATTGTGAAGAACGAAGCGGACATGCTGCCGCTGTTTTTGCAGCACGCGGCGGGCCTTTGGGATGAGCTGGTGGCGGTCGATACCGGCTCGAGCGACGCCACCGTGGAGCTCTTGCAAGCCGCAGGCGCCCGCGTATTGCACCAGCCCTGGACGGGCGACTTTGCGGCGGCACGCAACCACTCGCTGGCAGCGGCTAGCGGAGATTGGGTGCTGGTGCTGGACCCCGATGAACGATGTTCACCCGAGTTCGTTGCCGCAGCACGCGCGCTGCTAGACCGCACCGACGTGGGTGCTGCCACGATTCGCATGCAAAACATGCGCGAAGACGGCCACATCCACGAGGCAAACCTGCTGCGCCTTTTCCGCCGCCATGACACGGTGCGCTTTCAATATGCGATCCATGAGGACGTTACCGCCTCAGTGATGGCGCGGCTGAGGGCCACGGGCCAGTCCCTGGTGCATTTGCATGGGCCGGTGCTGCACCTGGGTTACGCGCGCGGGCATGCGCAGTCACGGGGCAAAAAAGAGCGCGATGTGGGCTTGATTCAGGCCACGCTCAGCGCCACGCCAGACCACATTTACCTGCATTTCAAACTACTGGAACAGGCCCGGTTTTGGGATGACCCGGCACTGTGGCGAGCATCAGCGCCAGCGGCACAAGCAGCCTACCTGCGGGTGGCGCATCTGGCACACGGACCGTGGTTGGGTGAAATGCTGGTCATGGTGGCCGAAGGCCTGCACCCGAACGACCCGCAGGCGGCGCTGGCCACCTTGGACGCGCTGGCCGCAGCGGGCCCGGGGCTGGACGAGTCTCCGGCCTTGGCATGTAAACGCGGCGATTTGCTCGAGTTGATGGGGCGCTTGTCTGAGTCGGCCCAGGCCTATGAACACGCATTGGTCGCCACCGGCCCGGTGGTCAACCAACAACTCGCACGCACGCGGCCCCGCATGGGCTTGGTGCGTCTGGCCATCGCCGCAGGTGATCTGGTACAGGCGCGTGCGCAACTGGCCGTCGTGCTGGAACATGAGCCCAGCGACCCGGAAGCCGTCTTCGTGTCTAACTTTTTGTCGGGGATGAAAGCCGCGCCCTAAGGCGGCATGCAGGCATTACTTGTGGTGGCTCAGCGCGTTGCTGACGAGCTTGGAGGTGATGTCCACAATCTGGATCATCCGGTCGTAGGCCATGCGCGTGGGGCCAATCACGCCCAAGGTGCCCACCAGCTTGCCGTCGACCTCGTAGGGCGCGCTGACGATGGACAGGTCTTCAAACGGCACCACCTGGCTTTCGCCGCCAATAAAAATGCGCACGCCCTCGGCCTGCCCAGCGATGTCGAGCAGGCGCATGATTTGCGCTTTTTGCTCAAACAGCTCAAAGGCGCGGCGCAAATTGCCCATGTCGCTGGAGAAGTCGCTGAGCTTGAGCAAGTTGCGCTCGCCTGCGATGACCACCTCGTCCTGCGTCTCGGCCATGGCGTCGGAGTTGACCGCCACCGCGGCAGCCATGAGGCTGGCGATTTCTGAGCGCAGGCTTTCCACCTCGATTTGCAGGCGTTCGCGCACCTGCTCGATGTCCAGACCGACGTAGTGGCTGTTAAGGAAATTAGCCGCCTCCACCAGTTGCGATTGGGAATGGTCCACCTCCGTAAAGATGACCCGGTTTTGCACATCGCCATCGGGCGAGACGATGATGACCAGCACGCGGCGCTCCGACAGGCGCAAAAACTCCATGTGCCGAAAAGCCGATGTGCGCCGTGGTGCGATGACCACGCCCACAAACTGCGACAAATTCGACAGCAACTGGGCCGCGTTGGAAATGACTTTTTGGGGCTGGTCCGGCGCCAGGCTGTGCGAAGCAAAGCGCTGGGGCTGCACGGTGAGCATGGTGTCAACGAACAGGCGGTAGCCACGCGCCGTGGGCACCCGACCCGCCGAGGTGTGGGGGCTGACGATAAGGCCCAACTCCTCCAGGTCCGACATGACGTTGCGGATGGTGGCCGGCGAGAGCTCCAGCCCAGAGGCCTTGGACAAGGTGCGGCTTCCCACAGGTTGGCCGTCGGCAATATAGCGTTCAACCAGCGCCTTGAGCAGCAACTTGGAGCGTTCATCGAGCATCGAAACATTTTAGTGATGTAATTTGCCCATGAAACCCCGCGTGAAGTCTCAATTTCGGCATGTGGCCCTGATGGGCAAATACCAAATGGCGCATGCTGCCAACGCAGTGGCCGCCTCGCGTGCGACCCTGGACGAGATTGCGCACTTTTTAATGGACCAGGGCTGCGAGGTGGTCATGGAGGCCGATACCGCCGCCAAGCTGGGCCTGTCCACCTACACCGCCATGGACGTCGATGCCATCGGGCGGCACTGCGACTTGTGCCTGGTGGTGGGTGGCGACGGCACCATGCTGGGCATCGGACGCAGGCTGGCGCAGTTCAAGGTACCACTGATCGGCATCAACCAAGGACGGCTGGGCTTTATCACCGACATCGCGCTGGACCAGTACGCCGCCACGCTGGCGCCCATGCTGACGGGCCAATACGAAGTCGACGACCGCAGCCTGATGCATGCGCAGGTGATGCGCGACGGACGCTGCGTTTTCTCGGCTCTGGCCATGAACGACGTGGTGGTCAACCGGGGCGCCACCTCGGGCATGGTGGAGTTGCGTGTCGAGGTGGACGGCCATTTCGTGGCCAGCCAGCGTGCTGACGGCCTGATCATCGCCACACCCACCGGATCAACCGCCTATGCCTTGTCGGCGGGCGGGCCGCTGCTGCACCCCTCCACGCCGGGATGGGTGCTGGTGCCAATCGCCCCGCACACGCTGTCCAACCGCCCGCTGGTGTTGTCGCATGCGGCAGAAATCGCAATCGAAATCGTCGCCGGGCGCGACGCCAGCGCCAACTTTGACATGCAGTCGCTCGCCAGCCTGATGCACGGTGACCGCATCGTGGTGCGGCGCTCCGAGCACCAGGTGCGTTTTCTGCACCCTAAAGGCTGGACGTATTTCGACACGCTGCGCCAAAAACTCCATTGGAACGAGGGAGGCACGTAAACCGTGGCCCTCAAACGCATCGTGCTGCGCGATTTTGTGATCGTGGAAGCGCTTGATCTGGAACTCGCCAACGGATTTACCGTGCTCACAGGCGAGACCGGCGCCGGAAAGTCGATTTTGGTCGATGCGCTGCAACTGGTTACCGGCGCGCGGGCCGAAGCAGGCGTGATCCGCGAGGGTGCGCCGCGCACCGAAGTCAGCGCCGAGTTTGACTGCCCCACCAACCTAGAAGCCTATTTGGCAGACGCTGGTTTTGACGCAAACGAAACATTGCTCTTGCGCCGCAGCGTGGACCTGGGTGGCAAAAGCCGCGCCTGGGTCAACGGCAGCCCTGCCACCGCACAGCAACTGCGCCACCTGGGCGAGCAGCTGATAGACATCCACGGCCAGCACGCCTGGCAAAGCCTCACCCGACCCGAAGCTGTGCGCGGCCTGCTCGATGGCTATGGCCGCATCGCCAGCGCGCCAATGGCGGCCTTGTGGCAAGGCTGGCGCCAGGCACACAGCGCACTGGAAGCCGCGCTGCAAGCCCAGGACGCGCTGCAACGGGAGCGCGATCGCCTGGCCTGGCAAATCGCCGAGCTGGAAAAGCTAAGGCCCCTGCCCGATGAATGGGACCAGCTCAACGCCCAACACAGCCGCCTGGCGCATGGCCAAACCCTGCTGGAGGCCAGCGAATCGGCGCTGGCCTTGCTCTCGGGCGAGGCCGACAGCGCATTGACCCCCTTGCACAGTGCGCTACAGCAGCTGCTGGGCCAGGTGCATTTGGAGCCGGATTTCCAAAGCCCGGCAGACGTGCTGGCGTCCGCTCTCGCGCAAATCGAGGATGTAGCCCATACGCTGCGCAGCTACCAACGCCGCATCGAGCCCGACCCGGCGCTGCTCACCGAACTTGATGCCCGGCTGGCACTGTGGGTTTCTCTGGCGCGGCGCTACAAGCGCAACCCACCGGAGCTGGCGGACACATTAGCTCAATGGAAGTCCGAGCTGGCCGCGTTAGAGGCCGCCAGCGACCTTGAGCGCATGGAGCACGCGGTAAAGCACACGCACGCCGCCTATCTGCTAGAGGCACAAAACGTCTCACGTGCCCGCGCCGAAGCGGCAAAGCGCCTCGAACAGGCCATTACCCAGGCCATGCAGGGGCTGGGAATGCAGGGCGGACGGTTCGTGGTCGCGCTACAAGCCCTTGAAAAACCCCAGCAAAGCGGTCTGGAGGACGTGGTTTTCATGGTCGCCGGCCACGCGGGGAGCACGCCGCGCGCGGTAGCCAAAGTGGCCTCGGGGGGCGAGCTCTCGCGCATCGCTTTGGCTATTGCCGTGACCACCAGCCAGCTGGGTGCTGCGCCCACACTGATTTTTGATGAGGTGGACGCCGGCATTGGCGGCACGGTGGCGCACACCGTGGGCCGGTTGATGCAGCAACTGGGCTGTGACCGCCAGGTGCTGGCAGTGACCCATTTGCCCCAGGTGGCCGCCTGCGCGAACCAGCATTGGGTGGTTTCCAAGCACCTGCAAGGCGCCAGCACCGTCAGCACGGTGCAGCAAGCACAAGACGAACAGCGCACTGCCGAGATCGCACGCATGCTGGGCGGCCAAGCAATGTCGTTCGCAACCCTGGCGCACGCCCAGGAAATGCTGCAACAGGCCCGGGCTTAAGGAGAATCTATGGAACTGGTCTTGATCACTGGCATGTCGGGCTCGGGCAAGTCGGTGGCATTGCATGCGCTGGAAGACGCCGGGTTTTACTGCGTGGACAACCTCCCCCCTGAGCTCTTGCTCGATTTTGTGGCTCTGGAACAAAAAAACCAGGCTCCCCGTATTGCGATTGCCATCGATGTGCGCAGCGCAGCTTCACTGCCTTTGGTTCCTGAGCAACTCGCCTTGCTGCGTGCCAAGGGCCTGGCCATCAAATGCCTGTTTCTTGACGCCAGCACCGACACACTGGGCCGGCGTTACTCCGAAACGCGGCGCAAGCACCCACTGTCGCAAATCGATGGCGGTCACGCCCGGGGCGACCAGCACCGCGCGCTGGTCGATGCGATTGAGCTGGAGCGCCACATGCTGTCGGCCATACGCGACGTGTCGCACGTCATCGACTCCAGTATGCTGCGCGCGGCCCAGCTGCAAGGCTACGTCAAGGCGCTGATTGCCTCGCCCGCCGAGCAGCTGACGCTGGTGTTTGAATCCTTTGCCTTCAAGCGCGGCGTGCCCGCCGATGCCGACTTTGTGTTTGATGTGCGCATGCTGCCCAACCCGCACTACGAGGGCGCATTACGCGCCCTGAACGGCCGCGACGCACCGGTGGTGGAGTTTTTGCACGCCCAGCACGAGGTGCAGGAAATGCGCGCGCAGGTGCAGCAGTTTTTGGACTATTGGCTCGCGGCTATGGCGCGGGACCACCGCAGCTACGTCACCGTGGCCATTGGCTGCACCGGCGGCCAGCACCGCTCGGTCTATCTGGTGGAACAACTGGCGCAGCATTTCGCCGGCCAATGGGCCACGCTTAAACGGCACCGTGAGTTGGATGCGCTCGCGCCCAAACCCCATTAGGCGCCTACTACGCGCCTCTTTGCTCCAACAACTTTCGAATCGGCGCGGGCAAACCCAGACCCGGCCAGCGCTGCGCCGACACCCACGATCCGTCCACTTCGCCAAGCGATTCTGGTGCGCGCAGGTCAATGCGCCAGGGATGCAAATGCAGGTCTTTGTGCGTGAGCACATGCAAAAACGGGGTTAAGGGTTTCAGCTGCGCTTGCCAACGCGCGGGCACTGCGGCGTGCAGCGCCGCTTCACTGTCAAACAGTGGCAAACAGTGCAAGGCCGCCCAAACGCCAGGCGTGGGCCGGTGGTTAAGCCAGACCGCGCCGTCGCTGGTGCGCGCCCACAGCAGCCACAGCGACTGGCTGGAGCGCTTGAGCCTGCGGCTGCGCACCGGGTAGCGCTGGGGTTGGCCCTGTGCGTGGGCCTGGCAATCGGACTGCAGCGGGCACACGCCACACAAAGGAATTTTTGGCAAACATACGGTCGCGCCCAAGTCCATCATGCCCTGGGTGTAGCGCGCCATGGCCTGCGGTGCGTCCTTTGCCGAGGGCAGCAGGGCCGTGGCGGCGTCCCACAAGGCGCGCTGTTGCGCTGCCAGGGCCAAGTCGCCATCAAAACCTACCACCCGTGCGACCACCCGCTTCACGTTGGCATCCAAAATCGCCACCCGTTGGCCAAAACACAAGGAGGCAATGGCCGCGGCGGTGGATCGGCCAATGCCCGGCAGGGTCTCCAACACCTCGGCGCTGCGGGGGAATACACCGCCGTGTTGCAACACCACGGTTTGCGCGCAGCGATGCAAGTTGCGCGCGCGACTGTAGTAGCCAAGGCCGCTCCACAAGCCCAAGACCTCGTCCAAACTGGCATCAGCCAGGTGCTGCAGCGTGGGCAAACGCGCCACAAAGCGATTGAAATAGCCGCTGGCCGTGGCCACCTGGGTTTGCTGCAACATGACCTCGGACAACCACACCCGGTACGGGTTCTGGGTGTTTTGCCATGGCAAGTGATTGCGCCCGTGCTGCTGCTGCCAGGCAACCACCCGCCGGGCCAACACGCCGGGCGCGGTCGAGGCCGTCATGGTTTTTGGCAGCTTGGGCAATAAAAGGTCGAACGCTGGCCCTGTCGAATGGCGCGCACCACGCTGCCGCAGACCCGACACGGCTGGCCTGCGCGGCCATAGACGGCAGCCTCCAATTGAAAATACCCCGACTCCCCCTGTGCGTTGGAGAAATCACGCAAGGTGCTGCCGCCTTTTTCCACTGCCCGGGTCAATACGGACCGAACGGCCTGGTGCAACAGCGCCAGCCGAGCGCGGCTCACGCGCGCGCAGCGTGTGGTAGGTCGGATTCCGGCTAAAAACAGCGCCTCGGAGGCGTAAATATTGCCCACGCCCACCACCACATCACCTGCTAGAAGTGCCTGTTTAATAGGCGCACGGCGCTTTTTTATCAGGGCGCAAAAGGTCGCTAAGTCAAACCCATCGCCCAAGGGCTCCACGCCGAGTTTTCCCAACAGCTTTTGCGCCTGCGGGCTGTTCTGGGTCGGCGCAAACACCACGGCACCAAAACGGCGCGGGTCGTTCAGGCGCAGCAGGCCTTGCGAGGTGTGCAGGTCAAAGTGGTCGTGCTTGCCCGCTGGCCCGGCGTGTGCTGAAAAAGTCAGACTACCCGACATACCCAAATGCACCAGTAGCAGGCCGCCTTGCAAATCCACCAACAGGTATTTGCCCCGCCGGCGTACGCCCACAATCTGCTGACCAACCAAAAGCTGTGGCTCACACCCCAGGGGCCAGCGCAAGGGCTTGCCCAAGACCACCGACTGGATGCGTGCGCCGGCTATGCGCGAGGCAAAGCTCAGGCGGGTGACTTCGACTTCGGGTAATTCGGGCATGCAGGTCAAGCAAGTGGATGGGAGATGGGGCGCGGCAGGCCTGCGCGCACAGGCCTTGGATTATTATGGTCGCATGTCACGCATCACCCGAATAATTGCCACAGCGGCCCTGGTCTGCGCTGCCTGCGCGCACGCCCAGGAGACGCCGCTAGCGCCAGCCTCGGAGGCTGGGCCTCCAGCCCGGTCCGCGCTCACGGCCGAGCTCTTTTACCAGCTGTTGCTCAGCGAAATCAGCCTCCAAAACAAAGACCTAGGCTCTGCCTATGGGCTGATGCTCAACGCCGCACGCCAGGGCAATGACCCGAAACTTTTTGAGCGGGCGGTGGAAATTGCGCTGCGCGCGCGCGATGCCAACGCGGCCCTGGCCGCCGCGCGCGCCTGGCAACAAGCATTTCCCCAATCTCCACAAGCCGAGCGCAACCTGTTGCAGTTGCTCATTGGCCTAAACCGGCTGGCCGACACACTGGCGCCTGCCCAGCGCATGGTGGCGCGCGCGCCCGAGGCGGAACGCGCTGCGACGATTACCGCCTTGGCGCGGCTTTTTTCACGTGCCAGTGATGCCAGTGGCGCCGCCGATGTGTTTGAAAAGGCCTGCACGCCCGAACTCGCGCGGCGCTCCAGCGGACCTGCTGTCTGGGCGGGCGTGGGCAATTTACGCTTGCTGGCCAAAGACAAACCCGCCGCCCTGATCGCAGCGGGCAAAGGCCATGCACTCAACGCGCTGTCCGACGACGTGGCCGTGCTCAGCCTGAACCTGCTGGACTACCAATTCGAAGCGGCGCAAGCGCTGCTGGCAGCGTACCTGCAGGGCCGGCCACTGCCCGAAGTCCGCATGGGCTACGCCCGCAAATTGATCGATCTGCACCGCTACCCCCAAGCCCTGGCCCAAGTGGAGCGCATCAACCAAGAGCAACCCGAATTTGCCGACGCCTGGCTGGTACGTGGCTCGATTGAATTTCAAAATCAGGCACTGGCCAAAGCCGAGGCCTCCCTCACCACCTATTTGGATTTGCCCGCGAACACCCCAGACGCAAGCGCCGACGAGGGCGAGGCAGAAACGTCCCGTGGCGCCGTGCAGGCGTATTTTTTGCTATCGCAAATTGCCGAGAAATACAAGGATCCCACCAAGGCACAGGCCTATCTGGCTCGCATCCATAGCCCGCAGGACGCTGCCCGGGTTCAGCTGCGCCGCGCCATGATTTTGGGCCGCATGGGGAAATTGGACGAGGCACGCGCGCTGATCCGCAGCCTGCCAGAAACCCAGAACGAGGACGTGCGCAGCAAAATCAGCGCTGAGATACAAATGTTGCGCGACAACCAGCAGGAGCAGGCCGCCTACGATGTGCTGACGCAAGCGCTTACGCAGTTTCCCGGCGACGCAGATTTTTCATACGAATTGGCCATGTCGGCCGAAAAGCTGGGCCGCAGCCAGGAGATGGAAAAGCTTTTGCGCGCCATCATTGCCAGCACACCCGACTACGCTGCGGCCTATAACGCGCTGGGTTACGCACTGGCGGACCGCAACGAACGGTTGATCGAAGCGCGCCAATATATCCAAAAGGCATTGCAATTTGCGCCCGATGATCCGTTTATCCTGGACAGCCTGGGCTGGGTGGAGTTCCGTATCGGCAACTGGCCCGAGGCGCTAGCCGTTTTGCAAAAAGCCTTTGCAGCAAGGCCCGACCCTGAAATTGCGGCCCATTTGGGCGAGGTTTTTTGGCACTTGAACCAACGCGAGCAAGCGCTCGCCACATGGGACCAAGGTCTTGCGCTCCATGTCGAAAACGAAACGCTCAAGGCGACTATCGCTCGATTGCGCGACAAACCGTGACAGCCACCGGGCGCTGGCTGCCCACTGCGGGGGTGCTATTTTTTGCAGTTTTGTGCACCCTTCTCCAAACGGCTTGCACGACGACGACACTGAAAACCTCCATCAACGAGCCTGCTACGCAAAGCGTGTGGCAAGGTCGTATCGGCATCAAGGTGGCAAGCAATCCGCCCCAGGCGTTTTCGGCCCAGTTTGAACTCAGCGGCACCAGCGAGGAAGGCAACCTCGCGCTGAGCACTCCACTGGGTACCAGCTTGGCACGCATGCATTGGGATGCTACCGGTGCCAGTTTACGGACCACGCAAGAATCGACGCAATTCGCCACGCCCGATGCCATGCTCCAACACAGCCTGGCCGGCGCGCCGCCACTGAGCGCTCTTTTTTCTTGGCTGGCGGGCTATGACGCGGCAGTGCCGGGCTGGGATGTTCAGCTGCAAGACTTCGCCGCCGGTCGTATTCATGCACGCCAAACCAAGACGGCGCCTGGCGTGGACATCAGCATCGTTTTCGAACCCCGATAATTCGTTGATGCAGTCCCTATACGACATTGCCGCGCCGGCCAAGCTCAATCTTTTTCTCCACATTACCGGACGGCGCCCGGACGGCTACCACCTTCTGGAGTCGGTCTTCATACTGATTGATTGGTGCGACCGCCTGCATTTCGACTTGCGCCGCGACGGGCTGCTCAGCCGCGAAGACCTAACCTGGGCGCTACCCACCGACGACCTTACCCTGCGCGCGGGCCGTGCGCTCCAAAAAGCCACCGGCTGCACCCTGGGCGCACACATCGGCGTATCAAAATCCGTCCCGGCCCAAGCGGGCATGGGCGGGGGTTCCTCGGACGCAGCCTCCACTTTGCTTGCGCTCAACGTGCTCTGGGATTTGCAGCTTCCACGCGCAGAACTGGCGCGCATCGGGCTAGCGCTGGGTGCGGATGTGCCCTTCTTCTTATTGGGGAAAAATGCCTGGGTCGAGGGCATTGGCGATCAATTGACGCCCATTGACGTCCCTATGGCCCAATTTTTAGTCGCTAAACCCAACGCTGGGCTTGACACCCAGCGCATCTTTTCGGACCCCGACCTCCAACGCAACACGGAACTTGCTATAATTTCAGGCTTCGCTGCAGACCCATTTGGCTTTGGCCGAAACGACTTGCAGCCTGTCGCTGAAAAGCATTGTCCCGGCGTAGGCGAGGCGCTTGCGTGGTTTTCGGGCAAGGGTTTGAAGGCAAGAATGACGGGCTCTGGAAGTGCGGTGTTTGCGCAATTGCCCCATGCAATTGACACGCAAGATGCGCCCGGCGCCATGGTGTTGAAAGCGTGCAGCAGTTTGGAGGTGCATCCCTTGCTTGGATGGTCTTGAAGCGTTGGTTTATCGGTTAGCGGCAGTAGCTTTCTAACCCGTGTAGGGGAATCGCCAAGTTGGTTAAGGCACTGGATTTTGATTCCAGCATGCGAAGGTTCGAATCCTTCTTCCCCTGCCAAATTTTATTTGTGACCAAAAACCTACTAGCTCTGGATCCCCTCATGCAGGAACCCTACCATCCCGATTTCATGGTTTTTACGGGAAATGCCAATCCAGGCATGGCGACAGACATTGCCCGCGATCTGGGGATTAGCTTGGGAGCCGCCACGGTCGGGCGCTTTTCTGATGGCGAGGTCAACGTCGAAATCAACCAAAACGTGCGCGCCCGCGACGTTTTTGTGGTCCAAAGCACCTGCGCACCAACCAATGAAAACCTAATGGAGTTGCTGATCATGGTCGACGCGCTCAAGCGCGCATCAGCCGAACGCATCAGCGCCGTCATTCCCTACTTTGGCTACGCCCGGCAAGACCGCCGGCCGCGCTCCACACGGGTGCCCATTACCGCCAAAGTAGTGGCCAATATGCTTCAAGCCGCCGGTGTATCGCGCGTACTGACCATGGATTTGCATGCCGACCAGATCCAGGGGTTTTTTGATATTCCGGTGGACAACATCTACGCGTCGCCCGTACTGCTGGGCGATTTGCGGCAGAAAAACTACGACGACCTCATCGTCGTCTCACCGGATGTGGGCGGAGTGGTTCGGGCACGGGCCCTGGCCAAGCAACTCAATTGCGACCTGGCCATCATCGACAAGCGCCGACCCAGGGCCAATGTCAGTGAAGTCATGCACGTGATCGGTGAGATCGAGGGGCGTAACTGCGTGGTCATGGATGACATGATTGACACCGCAGGCACCCTGGTCAAAGCCGCAGAGGTGCTGAAAATGCGCGGCGCGAAAAAGGTATACGCCTATTGCACCCACCCGATTTTTTCCGGCCCGGCCATTGAGCGCATTTCGCAAGGAGACGCGCTAGACGAGGTGGTGGTAACCAACACAATTCCCTTGAGCGCCGCCGCGGCGAGCTGCAAGAAGATTCGACAGCTCACGGTGGCGCCGCTGATCGCAGAAACGATTCAGCGAATCGCCAAAGGTGAGTCGGTCATGAGTTTGTTCTCGGACCAGGACAATTTGTTCTGATCTGGGCAAAAAGCGGGCGCTGCACAACCGATTTGCTTGTCAGCGCCTTTGTTAAACCGGAGTCACACTGGTCGCGGTGGGCTCTTTTAGGAGTAAGTTATGAAATTTGTCGCTTTTGAGCGCGCTAAGCAGGGCACGGGTGCGAGCCGCCGTCTCCGCATCACCGGTCGCACACCTGGCATTGTCTATGGTGGTTCGGCCGAACCCCTGAACATTGAACTCGACCACAACGCCTTGTGGCACGCCATCAAGAAGGAAGCCTTCCATGCGTCCATCTTGGACATGGAGTTGAACGGCGTGGAAAGCAAAGTGCTGCTGCGCAACGTGCAAATGCACCCCTTCAAGCAATTGATTTTGCACATCGATTTCCAACGTGTGGACGCCAACACTACCCTGCACATGAAAGTGCCATTGCACTTCAGCGGCGAAGAAAACTCTCCGGCGTTCAAGCTCGACGCCTGTTTGATTACCCACGTAGTCACTGATTTGGAAGTGTCTTGCTTGCCCGCGAACCTGCCCGAATTCATCGCCGTGGACCTCAGCGGCCTGAAGAAAGGCACTTCCTTGCACGCCAAGGACCTGTCCATGCCCCACGGCGTCACCGCCGTGATCCGCGGCCGCGAAAACCCCGTCATCGTTGCCGTCGTGGCGCCGGTGGCCGAAGTGGTCGAAGCGCCGGTCGTCGCAGCGGTCAAAGGAAAAGGCAAGAAGTAAGCCCAGGGCTCTGTCTTGCAAACGGCCCACTTCGGTGGGCCGTTTTGCTTTCAGGCTATCACTTTCGGTCTACCATGCGCGCATTTCTCCCAAGCCGATGCACCACTTCATCACAACCTTTTTCCAGACGCCATGATCAAGCTTCTTGTCGGCTTGGGCAACCCCGGCCCTGAATACGAAGCCACGCGGCACAACGCGGGCTTCTGGTTTGTCGCGGGAGCTGCGCGCGCGCTCAAAACCTCGATGGTGATGGACCGCAACTACCACGGGCTGGTGACGCGTACCAGTTTCCAGGGCCAGCCCTTATGGTTGTTGCAGCCACAAACCTTTATGAACCTCTCGGGCAAATCGGTGGCTGCGCTTGCGCGATTCTTCAAAGTTAACGCCGATGAAATCTTGGTCGCGCATGACGAACTGGATTTGCCGCCAGGCGAGGCCAAGCTCAAATTTGGCGGCAGCCACGCCGGGCACAACGGGCTGCGCGACATTCATGCCCAACTGGGAACGGGCGACTACTGGCGTCTGCGTCTGGGCGTGGGCCATCCCGGCGTGAAATCGGAAGTAGTGCATTGGGTACTCCAAAAACCTTCTTTGGACGAGCGCATCGCCATCGACCAATGCATAGACCGTGCGCTTGCTGCCCTGCCGACCCTTTTGGTAGGTGACATGGACAAGGCCATGCTACTGATCCACACCAGTCGCCCGCCCAGGCCCAAGCCTCCGCGGCAAGAAGATTCCATATTGAAAACCCTTCCCAAAATGGCAAAATAAACGGTAACGGCCAAAGAGCCGCTTTGTCCAAGCCAATCTGGGAGGAAAAATGAAACTATCGCCTATCCGCGCACAGCTCCATGCCATGGTGCTCGTCTACTTCTGTGCTGCAGCGCCAACGCTAGCCCAAACGGTCTACCGGTGCGGTAGCAACTACAGCGACACACCCTGCCCGCAAGCGCTCAGTGTTCCCACTGCCGACCCGCGTACCGCTGCGCAAAAAGCGCAAAGTGACCGCGCCACCACGCAGACTGCGACGCTGGCAGCGCAACTTGAAAAGTCCCGCCGAGCCGATGAAGCAGAGGCTGATCGCCGAGCACAAGCGCAGACCAAAGAGGCTGCTCTAGCCGCCAAAACGACCCCAAAAAACAAGCCGGACAATGAGACGACGCCCCACAAAAAGGGCAAGAAAAACAAGAAAGCGGCAACGGCTCCGTTGCAAGAAACCAAAAAACCCAAGCTCAACAAACCCCAGAAGCCGCAATCGTTTACCGCCACCGTTTCGGTACCAAAAAAACCTAAACCATAAGCCGCTCGGTTGTTGAGCCGCACAGCACGCACTCTGTACGCGCCAACGGCTTAGGGCAGGGAAACCGGGTCGACTCCGCGCGCCACCACCGCAATGGCCTGAAGGCTGCGGTATTTTTGCCACAACGTTTCCCGGTTTTCCACGAAGTCCGGGTTGACCGGAATACACGCTACAGGGCAAACCTGCACGCACTGCGGTTCATCAAAATGGCCCACGCATTCGGTGCACTTGTGCGGGTCGATTTCGTAGATCTCGGGCCCCATGTAAATCGCGTCGTTGGGGCACTCGGGCTCGCAAACGTCGCAGTTGATGCACTCGTCGGTGATGATCAGCGCCATCGCAACACCCTCAACCGACTGGATGCAGTTTGGCATGCAGGCGCGCCAGCACGGACGGCGCCACGAATTGCGAAACATCGCCATGTAAGGTGGCAATCTCGCGCACCAGCGTACTGGAAATGTGCTGAAACCTTGCGTCCGGCGTCAAAAACACCGACTCAATGCCCGGCGCCAAGGCGCGGTTCATGCCCGCGAGCTGCGCTTCAAAATCGAAATCGGTCACCGAGCGCACGCCGCGCACCAGGGCGCAGGCACCTTGACTGCCGGCAAATTCAGTCACCAGTCCGTCAAACGCCAGCACTTGTACATTCCCCCAGGGCTGCACCACCTCGGCCACCGCCGATAGGCGCTCGTCCAGACTGAACAGGGTTTTCTTGTGGTGCGCCACGGCCACGGCCACGATCACTCGTCCGAACAACCGCGCGGCGCGGCGGATCAGGTCCTGGTGGCCCAGGGTGATGGGGTCAAAGGTGCCGGGGTAGACCGCAATCGTTGTAGTGACGGTGGGGCCGCTGGCGGCATCGACATGGTCCATGGTCAAGCTCCGGGTGAAGTTTCAGGCGATGGGGGTGGAACAATTGCTGCGCTGTCTTCGGCCTGCGCGGCGGCCAACTCGGCCGGTGTGGTGGCGCGCAGCAAATGCGCGTGCACCGCACCAGCCTTGAGGTGGCGGTGCAGCACCAGGCCCAGGGGCGCGAGTTGGTCTGCGGTCCAGGCGCGGGGGCCTTCGAGGTAAATCCAGCCCTGGGGTGCTAGCGCTCGGGCGGCAGCGGCCAGCGCGGGCTCACCCAGCGCAGAGTCGAACGGAGGATCCAGAAAGATGACGTGCTGACTTTGCGGTGCGGCCTGGCGCAAGGCGGCCACGCCGTCGCCGCGCTGCACTTGCACGTGGTGGGCGGCGAGCTGGGTTTGGGTGCGTTTGAGTTGCTCGATCAGCGCGCTGTCTTGCTCTACCAGCACCACGTCTTGCGCGCCGCGTGAGGCGGCTTCAAAACCTAAAGCGCCCGTGCCGGCAAAAGCGTCCAGGCATCGCATGCCGCGAAGATCCTGGCCGAGCCAGTTGAACAGGGTTTCGCGGACCCGGTCGGGTGTGGGGCGCAAGCCGGGCTTATCGGCGACTTTGAGCTTGGTGCGTTTCCACAGGCCGCCAATGATGCGGACTTCGTTCTTGCGCTGGATGGGGGGGCCGTGCTTGTGCACCGGGGCCCGGACGTTTTTCGGTTTCATGCCCGTATTGTCAGGCTTGCGGGGCCTGCACCCACAATGCGACCGGGTATTGACTTTCGCCCGGGCCTCGCCAGTCAATTACAAACTTTTTCGCAACGCTTGCTTCATCACCTTACCGTTGGCATTTCGAGGCAGGGGCTCTGTTCCCGTTCGCCATTGTTCTGGGACTTTATAGTCAGACAGGCGTTGAAAGCACCAGTCCGTTAAGACGCCATCCGGAACTGGCGATCTAAGGGATACGAAGGCGCGCACGCGCTCACCAAGAACCTCGCAGGGCACTCCGATGATGGCCGCCTCAATGA
>CANHZG010000033.1 GCA_947464995.1 Comamonadaceae bacterium
CCAATGTGATCGGCCTGAGCAAGTACGCCCGCCTGGCCGAATGGGTCATGGGGCGGCCCCAGATTCAGGAAGAAGCCGTGGTGCAACTGGCCGATTTGATTCAGGAAAAAACCCAGCCCGATGGCCTGGCTATCGTCATGGAAGCCAGCCACTATTGCATGTCCTGGCGCGGCGTGAAGGACATGGACAGCAAAATGATCAACTCGGTCATGCGCGGCGTCTTTCTTAAAGACCCCCATTTGCGCCGCGAGTTTTTGGCACTGCTTCCCAAGAAAGGGTGATTTATGTTGGTCCGTTTGCTTTATGCCAGCCGTGCGATCGACCCCGGCTCGGTTGCCATCGACGAAATCCTGGCCCAATCGCGCCAGGGCAACCCCAGCTCCGGTATTACCGGCATCCTGTGCTACGGCGGCGGCATTTTCTTGCAAGCCATTGAAGGCGGGCGCAACTCTGTCAGCGAGTTGTACAGCCACATTCAACGTGACCCGCGGCACACCGACGTGGTGCTCTTGCATTACGAAGAAATCTCCGAGCGCCGCTTCAGTGGTTGGACCATGGGCCAGGTCAATATGTCCAAGATTAACGCCAGCATCCTACTCAAATACGCCGAAAAGCCCGAACTCGACCCCTACAGCGTGTCGGGCAAGGTGTCTTTGGCGCTGCTGGAGGAACTGATGGCCACCGCGTCCATCATCGGACGCGCCTGATGGCCCGGCCTGGGTCAGGCCTCAAGCCCGCATGACGCCGGTTCTGGGTTGCGACTTTTCCAGCAGCCCTAACCGGCGTAAAAACATTGTGCTGGCTTGGGGCGAAAGTGATGGGCAGCGCCTGTGCCTGAACAAGCTCGAACGCCTGAGCAGCTTGGAAGACTTCGCACGGGCTTTGGAAGCCCAAACCCACTGGGTGGGCGGCTTTGATTTGCCGTTTGGCCTGCCACGAGAACTGGTAACAACCTTGGGCTGGCCGCCGCAGTGGCCCGCGCTGATCGCGCATTACAGCGGCCTCACACGGGCCCAGATTCAGGCCGAGTTTGCTGCTTTTTGCAACGCGCGCCCAGCGGGATCCAAGTTTGCCCACCGCGCCACCGATGGCCCGGCGGGGTCGAGCCCGTCCATGAAGTGGGTTAATCCGCCCGTGGCCTATATGTTGCACGCTGGGGTTCCCCTGATTTTGGCCAGTGGCGCCTACTTCCCCGCACTGCAGCCCGCGCAGGACAAACCATGCCGGGTGGCTTTGGAAGCCTACCCCGGCATGCTGGCGCGCCAGGTCCTGGGTGCACGCAGCTACAAGAACGACAGCCCCGCCAAACAGACGCCCGAGCGGCTGATTGCCCGCAAAGACCTGGTCAACGCGCTCGAACTGGGCCAGACCCGCCTGGGTTTGCGCCTGCGGCTGAGCCACGCCCAGCGTGATGCCCTGGTGCAGGACGCCACCGCCGATGCGCTGGACGCCGTCATTTGCATGGCGCAAGCCGCCTGGGCCCAACGATGCCACGCGCAGGGCCACGCCTTGTACGGCTTACCCTCTGGGGTCGACGCTTTGGAGGGCTGGATCATCGGGGCCTGAAGCGCGCTCGCCGGGGTCACGTCTGGGTGTATAACCCACGCACACCCCATCAACCCGTCATACCAGCGTCGCGGACGCTACAACACCAAGAAGGCAACACCATGGGCGCGCAGTGGAAAGCAAAAGGCAAGGAACTGGCAGCCAATGCACGGGGCCGGGCATTCGGAAAATTATCCAAGGACATCATGATTGCCGCGCGCAATGGCGCAGACCCAGCCAGCAACGCGCGCTTGCGACTGGTCATGGAGCAGGCACGCAAAATTTCGATGCCCAAAGAAACCTTGGACCGCGCCATCAAGAAAGGCGCGGGCCTGAGTGGCGAGGCGGTGCATTTTGAGCACGTAATTTACGAAGGCTTCGCCCCCCACCAGGTGGCGGTCATGGTCGAGTGCCTGACCGACAACGTCAACCGCACCGCACCCGAGATGCGGGTGCTATTTCGCAAAGGGCACCTAGGAACCTCGGGTTCAGTGGCCTGGGATTTCGACCACGTGGGCATGATCGAAGCCGAACCCACTGCGGGCGCAACGGGCGTGGATGCCGAACTCGCTGCCATTGAGGCCGGCGCGCAGGACTTCGAGGCCGCTGACGAAAACTCCAACACCTTGTTTCTCACCGATCCTGCCGACCTGGACCTGGTCAGCCGCGCCCTGGCGGCGCAGGGGTTTACCGTTCTCAGCGCCAAGTTAGGGTACAAACCCAAGAACCCGGTGCCAGCAGAAAGCCTGAGCGCCGCGCACCTGGAAGAAGTAGAAGCCTTTTTGGCGGCCATTGATGCCAATGACGACGTTCAAAACGTCTATGTCGGCTTGGTCGCTTGAACCAACACCGTGCTGCCCCGATCTCACCATGACCGAAACACCTGCCACCCCCACAAGCCGACCCGACCTGCCGGACCATTTGTCCGTCGACCCCCGCAGCCCCCACTATCTAGCGGCTGTGTTTGAACATGACGTGGGCATCCGCTTCAACGGCAAGGAGCGCATGGACGTTGAGGAATACTGCATTAGCGAGGCTTGGGTCAAAGTTCCGGCAGGAAAAACACGGGACCGAAAAGGCCGCCCACTGCTGATCACACTCAAGGGTCAGGTCGAAGCGTTTTACCGCTGAGCACCGTGGGCAGGCCGCTGGTTACGGCCCGCCGGTCCCGCACACAGCGCAATGGGCCTTGCGTGGCATACGGACCTGGGTCCATTCCATGCTGCGACCGTCAAGCATCAAAAGTCGACCGGCCAGGCTTTGGCCCGTGTCAACGATGATCTTGAGGGCTTCTGCCGCCTGCATGGCACCGATGATGCCCACCAGCGGCGCAAACACGCCCATCGTGGCGCACCGGGTTTCGGGCGGCGCAACCAAGGGGTCAAATACACAGGCGTAGCAGGGGCACGCGCTGTCACGGGGGTCGTAGACAGCGATTTGACCGTCCATTTGAATGGCCGCGCCGGACACCAAAGGTTTACGGTGTTTGACGCAGGCTGCGTTTACCGCGTGGCGCGTGCTGAAGTTGTCGCAGCAATCGAGCACCACGTCAGACTGGGCCACCAGCACCTCGAGCATGGCAGCGTCAGCCCGGGCAGCCAAGGCCACGACTTCAATCCGTGGGTTCAAACGCAGCAGCGTCGCCTTGGCTGAGTCCACCTTGGGCGCGCCCACGCTGTCCGTGGTGTGGGCGATTTGGCGTTGAAGGTTGGTTAAATCGACCGTGTCGTGGTCTACCAGGGTGATATGCCCCAGGCCCGCGCAGGCCAGGTACATGGCCGCTGGCGAGCCCAACCCTCCGGCACCAATGACCAATGCACGGCCATTGAGAATGCGCGTTTGGCCCTCGATTCCGATGTCTTCGAGCAGGATATGGCGCGAATAGCGCAGCAGCTCGTCATCGTCCATGCTGCGAAGGTCCATGGACCTAATCCTCTTTCGCGTCGGGCTTGCGCTCAACCAAGGTTTTACTCACCAAAACTGGTTGACCCTTGAGTTGCTTGATCGCTTGGGCGAGCTGAAAGTCTTTGTCGGTTCCAAACTCTGGTGCTTTGCGCTCGGCGACCGGTTTGCGAGATTCCTCTTCGAGGCGCTTAAGGGCTTCCTCGCGGGCCTTCTCGCGCGTCCGGTCCTTTTGTTCTTCACCCTGGCCGCTGGCCAGGTGTTTCTCCAGGTCAGCTTCCCGCGTTCGCAATGCCGCGTACGGACTACCCTCTTCGGTGTCGTCGACCATCACGTCGGGCACGATGCCCTTGGCTTGGATGGACTTGCCGCTGGGCGTGTAGTAGCGCGAGGTGGTGATTTTCAGGCCGGTATCGGGCCCCAGGGCGCGAAAAGTCTGAACCGAGCCCTTGCCAAAGGTCTGGCTGCCCATGATTGTGGCGCGTTTGTGGTCTTGCAAAGCACCGGCCACGATTTCACTGGCTGACGCCGAGCCCTCGTTGACCAGCACCACCACCGGCACCTTTTTCAGCCCGGCAGGCAGGCCCCGAATGGGGTCTGCGCCCGTGCGGCCCTGGTAATCTTTGGCTACAGCACGCAGGGTTTGCTTGCTGTCTTCAGTCTGCCCATTGGTCGACACCACGGTCACGTTGTCGGGCAAGAACGCTGCTGAGATGGCCACTGCGGCGTTGAGCAAGCCACCCGGGTCATTGCGCAAGTCCAAAACCATGCCCTTGATGTTGGGGTCTTGCTTGTAAATTTCGTTGATCTTCTTGACGAAGTCGTCCACGGTGCGTTCCTGAAACTGGCTCACCCGCACCCAACCATAACCAGGCTCTACGAGTTTGCCGCGCACGGAGAGTTGCTTGATTTCTTCTCGAACGATGGTGACCGGAAAGCTGCGGTTCTCGTCTTTGCGGTAGATGGTGAGAATAACTTTGGTCGCAGGCTCACCGCGCATGCGTTTGACCGCCTCATTAAGACTCAAACCCTTGACGGCCGTGTCGTCAATCTTGGTAACCAGATCATTGGTTTTGATTCCCGCACGAAAAGCGGGTGAGCCCTCGATGGGGGTGATGACCTTGACCAGCCCGTCCTCTTGGGTGATTTCTATGCCCACGCCGACAAATTTACCGGCAGTGCCTTCTTTAAATTCTTTAAAGGCCTTTTTATCAAAATAGACCGAATGGGGGTCCAGACTCGATACCATCCCCGAGATGGCGTCGGTAATCAGTTTTTTCTCGTCTACGGCCTCCACATAATCGCTCTTGATCAAGCCGAATACGGTGGACAACTGCTGCAACTCCTCCAAGGGCAAGGGCGCCAAGGCATTGCGTGCCACCGTTTGCAGCGACACCGTCGTCAACGCTCCCGCGACCACACCTAGCATCACCCAACCCGTGATTTTTAGCTTTTGACCCATACATATTCCCGTCGTATTTCAATCTGAGGGCTGATTCTGAGGCATAGCCCCCCGGATACCTAAACTTTACCTTGCGAGGCCACTGCCGCCGCTGCCTGAGCAGCCAATTTCGGGTCGCCCAAATAGTAGTTCCGGACGGGGCGCAACTGCGCATCGAGCTCGTAAACCAGCGGTATGCCGTTGGGAATATTGACCCCAACGATGGCATCGTCGGCCACACCGTCGAGGTATTTGACCAGGGCGCGGATCGAATTTCCATGGGCGGCTACCACGATGCGCTTGCCCGCAGACAGGCCAGGCGCGATGGACTCATTCCAAAGCGGCATGACGCGCGCCACGGTGTCCTTGAGGCATTCAGTCAGCGGAATTTGTGCAGGCTGCAACTTGGCGTAGCGCACGTCGCCGCGTTCGCAGCGCGCATCGCTGGCGTCGAGCGCCGGTGGTGGCGTATCGAAGCTGCGGCGCCACTGCAACACCTGGTCTTCGCCGTATTGCTTGGCCATATCGGCTTTGTTTAAGCCTTGCAAGGCGCCGTAATGGCGCTCATTGAGCCGCCAGGAATGCACCACCGGCAGCCACGTGCGGTCCATTTCATCCAAGCAGTGCCAAAGCGTGCGGGTCGCACGCTTGAGCATACTGGTGTAGGCAACATCAAATTCATAGCCCTGCTCTTTGAGCAAGCGACCGGCGTTCTTGGCCTGCACCACCCCCAGCGGGGTCAGATCCACGTCGGTCCAACCGGTAAAACGGTTCTCTAAATTCCAGGTGGACTCGCCGTGGCGGATCAGTACAAGTTGGTGCATGGTGGCTAAAACAGGGGTTGTCTGGGTGGGAATTGGCCGCTCCGAGTGCGTGGCCCAATGGGGCATTCTAAAATGCGAGCCGATAGCCCCCGCAACAGACAAGGAACCAAGTGAAATTTTTTATCGATAACTGGATGCTGATCGCATTGGCCGTGGTCTCTGGCGCACTTTTGCTGGGGCCGGTGATTCAAGGCGCGGTCAGCACCGGCCTGAGCGCCAACGACGCGGTGCAATTGATCAACCGTGAAAAAGCGGTAGTGGTCGATGTGTGCGAACCCGCCGAATACGCTGGCGGCCATATCGTGGGTTCCAAAAACATTCCCTTGGGTGATTTGCAGGCCAAGCTGGCGGGCGCGGTCAAGAACAAAAGCCTGCCGCTGATTTTGGTTTGCCAGTCTGGCGCACGTTCGGCGCGCGCGGTCGCAACCGCAAAAACTTTGGGTTTTGAGCAAGCCCAGTCCCTTGGTGGCGGCTTGGCGGCTTGGAAGAGCGCCAATTTGCCCGTCGAAAAAGCCTGAGTTGGGGCCGTTTATGCAAAGCGTCACGATGTACACCACTGCCGTTTGCCCGTATTGCGTGCAGGCCAAGCGCATCCTCAAGTCCAAAGGCGTGGAGCACATTGAAGAAATCCGCATCGACACCAACCCTACCGAGCGCGCCACGATGATGGAGCGCACCGGTCGGCGCACGGTACCCCAAATATTTATCGGCACCACGCATGTAGGTGGCTGTGACGATTTGATGGCGCTCGACGGCCAGGGTCAACTACTGGCGCTGTTGATGCAGGACTAGTCAGCCGACCACCGCGCTTGCTGCTGCGATAATTCCCCGCGCCACCAGCCCTCAACAGGCTGCACTGTTTTGTCAGCCCATCCGTCGTCTTGCGGATGGGCTTTGTTTTACTTTGAAAGAAATTCCCATGGCTGACCAAGAACCAGTTTTTCAAATCCAGCGCATCTACCTCAAAGAGGCCTCGCTGGAGCAACCCAATTCACCGGCGATCCTGCTCGATCAAGAGCAGCCATCGGTCGACATCCAACTCGGCATTGAAGCCAACCCCGTGGCCGATGGCATTTTTGAAGTGTGCGTGACTGCCACCGTACAAACCAAGATCAAAGACAAAACGGTTTTCCTGGTAGAAGTCAAACAGGCTGGTATTTTCGAGATCCGCAATCTGGCTCAAGAGCAAATGGGCCCGATTATGGGTATTGCATGTCCCCAAATCGTGTACCCCTATTTGCGCGGCAATGTGGCCGATTTGATCCAGCGCGGCGGCTTTCCGCCCGTGCACCTGTCGGAAATCAACTTCCAGGCGATGTACGAACAGCAAAACCAAGGGGCTACTGAGGCTGCAGCGACACTGCCCCAGTAAACGCAAGTTCTGCCCCACGGCCAACCCATTGTGCAGCGCACCGCCATGAAAATTACGGTTCTTGGCGCTGGCGCTTGGGGCAGCGCACTGGCCATTTGTGCCAGTCAACACCCGGAAAACCACACCGTCACCCTGTGGTCACGCGATGCGGGCCACCAGCGTGCCATGCAAACCCAGCGTGAAAACCAGCGCTACCTACCCGGCGTCGCATTGCCACCGTCTTTGAAGGTAAGCCAACTCCAAGGCCCCTACCTGCAAACGCATCTCTCCTCCCAAGACTTGTTGGTGCTGGCCATGCCCATGCTGGGACTGCGCGGGCTGTTGGTGTCGCTGGCCGCCATCCAAGTGCCTATGGCATGGGTGTGCAAAGGGTTTGAAACCGCCTTGGCCGAGACAGCGCCGGGGCTTCTGGGTCATGAAATTCAGGCGCTGGTAGCCCCGAACGTCTCGGCCGGGGTGCTCAGTGGGCCCAGTTTTGCCCAAGAAGTGGTGCAAGGCAAGCCTACCGCCCTGGTGGCTGCGAGTGCGCACGCCGTCGTGCGCCAGGCCTTGGTACAAGCCTTTCACAGCCCCATGCTGCGGGTATACGCCAGCGAGGATGTGGTTGGCGTGGAAGTAGGCGGCGCGGTCAAAAACGTGCTTGCCATCGCCACCGGTTTGTGTGACGGCCTGAACCTGGGCCTCAATGCCCGCGCCGCACTGATTACGCGCGGCCTGGCCGAAATGACCCGCCTGGGCGTGGCGCTGGGCGCCAAGGTGGAGACGTTCATGGGGCTGAGCGGCCTTGGCGACTTGGTCCTCACAGCCACGGGGGATTTGTCTCGCAACCGGCGCGTCGGCCTGGCGCTGGCGCAAGGGAAAAGTTTGGCCCAAGCCACCCAGGAACTAGGCCACGTAGCCGAAGGTGTTTACAGCGCGCACACGGTGGTGCAGCGCGCGCGCGGGCTGGGCGTGGACATGCCTATTGCGCAGAGCGTGGTCGATTTACTCCAGGGTCGTTTGCGGCCCGAACAAGCCGTGGCAGCGCTTATGGGGCGTGGCCCGGGGCAAGAGGTCTAGGCCACCCTGAATCCTTGCGCTATCTGGGGGCACGCTATCAAGCGGCGGCAGCAACCAAACCCTGCCAGCCTTGCCAACCCATGAATCCGGCCACCAGCAACATCAAGCCTGCTGACAAAAATGGGGCTTTGTCTGCCCAATGGCCAAAGCCGCCCCAGTGCTTTGCGGCGTGGCGCACGCTGAGTGCCGCCAAGGCGCCCGAGGCGACCATGGTCAGTGCCAGACCCACGCTAAAGCCCAGCACCAGCGTAGCGCCCAGCGCCACTTCCTTGAGCTGCAGACACAGAAGCAACACGGTGATGGACGCCGGACAGGGAATCAGGCCACCGGTCAGGCCAAACACAAAAATCTGTCCCGTCGTGACCTCGCGCCCCTTGAAGCGCCGGGTGATGTCATCGGCGTGCGCCTGGGCGTGACGGTCCAACGTGTAGGGCGCATGGTCATGGCTATGGGTATGGGCACCTCCATGCTTATGGTCGTGGTCGTGGTCGTGGTCGTGGTCGTGATCGTGGCTGTGACTGTGGTCTGGGTGTCCATGCACCACGCGCCAGGTGCGCCCAAGCATCCACAAGGCGGTGGCGGCAATCAGTGCCGCCGAAACGAGCTGCAAATAGGGTTCGCTGGCTTGCGCGCTCCAGTGCTGGCCGAAATAAAGCCCGCCCATGGCAACGGCCCAGACCACGGCAGTGTGCGAGAGCGTAGCCGCCAAGCCGAGCATCACCGCCTGCACCAGCGTACCGCGCACCGCAATGATGAAAGCGGCCATAACGGTTTTGGAGTGGCCAGGCTCCAGCCCATGGAGCGCCCCCAGTGCAATAGCGCTAGGCAGAAAAAGCCAGGCATTGGTAGTGCCCTGCTGGAGCAGTTGTGTGAAATCGTTCATCGTCAGACTATAGAGTCCATGTTAACCGCGGGTAAACCAGTAGGAAACATTAGCACTCAGCACTGTTGAGTGCTAATATTGCACCTCGAACACAAGGAGTTCTTCAATGTCGTATGCAATCGGATCGACTACCGCGCTGGCCACGGCCAATCCCTGGTCTTTGGTGCCATCTTTGGGCAACCTGGACGCTTACATTTCCGCCGCTAACCGGCTTCCCATGCTTACGCTAGACGAGGAGCAGCGCTTTGCGCGCCAGTTCAAGGACGACAACGACCTCGACGCGGCGGGAAAACTAGTGCTCTCACACCTGCGCCTAGTGGTTTCGGTGGCGCGACAGTACCTGGGCTACGGCCTGCCCCACGGCGATCTGATCCAGGAAGGTAACGTAGGCCTGATGAAGGCGGTCAAGCGCTTTGACCCCGACCAAGGAGTGCGCTTGGTCAGCTATGCGCTGCATTGGATCAAGGCCGAGATTCACGAATACATCCTGAAAAACTGGCGCATGGTCAAAATGGCCACCACCAAGGCACAGCGCAAGCTGTTCTTCAATCTGCGCTCCATGAAGCAGCGCTTCAAGTCCGATGACGCCGCCGCCGATATGGCCACCCACCGCGACACGCTCAGCCCAGATCAGGTCGATGCGATGGCGCGCGAGCTCAATGTCAAGCCCGAAGAGGTGCTGGAAATGGAAACTCGCCTGTCGGGAGGCGACGTGCTGCTCGACCCCATGGCCTCAGACGATGGCGAAGACGTGTACGGCCCCATTTCCTACCTGACCGACAGCAGCCACGAGCCTTTGGCAATGATCGAAGCGCACCGTCGCGACATACTGGCCTCTGACGGCATCAGCACTGCGCTCGATGCGCTGGACGCGCGCAGTCGGCGCATCGTCGAGGAGCGCTGGCTCAAGGTGAACGATGACAACACAGGCGGTATGACGCTGCACGACCTGGCCGCCGAATATGGAGTCAGCGCCGAGCGCATCCGCCAGATCGAGGTCGCGGCCATGAAGAAAATGAGAACCGCGCTGGTTGACTACGCCTAAATCAGCGCGACCAATCGCCTACCCTTGCCGCACGGTGTGCCTTGCGGCATTTTTTTGCACCAAATTCAGCGCATCAGCACAGCAATGTCGGCAGCAAGCACCGGCGCGCCGCTGCCGTAACGGGTGAAAAGACGAAGCTGGCCTTTAGGGTCAAAAATATAGCTGCCCGCTGAGTGGTCCATGGTGTAGCTGGTAGCACTGGCGCCGGGTACTTTTTTGTAATAGATTTTGAAGTCCTTGGCCACTGCTTCGAGTTCCTCGGGCGCGGGGCGCAGCGCCAGAAAGCTGGGGTCGAAATTGACCATATAGGCCTTGAGCAGCTCCGGCGTGTCGCGCTCCGGGTCCACGGTCACAAACAAGGCTTGCAGGCGCTCGCCGTCTTTACCCAGCAGCTTCTTCACTTCGGCCAGCTCGGTCAGTGTGGTAGGGCAGACATCGGGGCATTGGGTGTAGCCAAAGAACACCACCACCACTTTGCCTGCAAAGTCTGCCAGACGGCGCACTTGGTCGTTATGGTCTGGCAGCGCAAAGTTTTTGCCATATTCTGCGCCGGTGATATCAATGGAGCTAAACGCAGGTTTTTGCTCACCACAAGCCACCAAAAAGCCCGCCGACAAGGTCGCTAGCAACAGGGCCACGCCCAGCCGGCGGCGACCTTTAGAAACTTCCGAATTCAGGTTCATAGAAGGTAGTGGTCTAGCAGCAGCGCGGCAAACAAAGCGCTCAAATGAATCAAGGAAAAGCGAAAGGTCTCGCGTGCCAGGGCGTCGGAATAGTTGCGCATCAAGCGCCATGCGTAAAGGCAAAACCAAAGGCTCAAGACCACAGCCGCGGCCAAATACAGCCACGAGCTCATGCCGACCATGAAAGGCAGCAAACAGGCGGCAAACAGCACCCAGGTGTAGAGCAGAATTTGCAAGCGGGTGAACTCACTGCCGTGGGTGACCGGCAACATCGGCAGGCCGGACTTGCGGTAGTCCTCCACCCGGTACAAGGCCAAAGCCCAAAAATGTGGCGGTGTCCACAGAAAAATAATCAGGAACAACACCAAGGCCTCCGGGCCCACATCACCGGTCATTGCAGCCCAGCCAAGTAACGGAGGCATTGCGCCCGAGGCGCCGCCAATCACAATATTTTGCGGCGTGAGCGGCTTGAGAATGACGGTGTAAACCACCGCGTAACCGACAAAAGTAGCGAAGGTGAGCCACATGGTCAGCGGATTGACCCAAAAATACAAAATAAGCGAACCTGCAAACCCGAGCACTGCAGAGAACCACAGGGTTTGCGTGTTGCTGAGCTCACCGCGCGCAGTCGGGCGCCATGAGGTGCGCTTCATTTTGGCGTCAATGCGCTGTTCTACGATGCAGTTGAATGCCGCAGCAGCCGCAGCAACCAGCCAGATGCCGACACAGGCCAGCGTCGCAAGCCCTATTTGCGCCAGCGTGGGCACGCCCGGCACAGCCAGCACCATGCCAATCAGGGCGCAAAACACAATGAGCTGAATGACGCGCGGTTTGGTCAGTGCGTTGAACTGGCGCACGATCGACAAGGGGGCGGCCGCCGGACTAAGGGAGGGAGTAGGTGCGCTCACGTGGTGTGTCTCTCGGAAAAATAAGGGGGCGCCTGGACCGGCGACAGGGTTTGGGTGGCAGCCAGCAAGCCCGCCAGCACTGCGGCCATCGCGCCAGCGCCGCCGGTGTGCAAGACGGCGGCCAACAAAGGCCAGTCCAGCACAACGTTGCTCAAGCCAGTGGCGATCTGCAAAGCAAGCAAACCACCCAGCCAGCGCGCCGGGCGCGCCAGCTCTGGCACACGACCCAAGCGCCAGACCAACCACAGCATCACGAAAAAGGTCAGTCCGGCGAGCATGCGGTGGCTGAAGTGGATCGCCGTGAGTGCCTGAAAGCTCAGTGGCGTGCCATCGGTTGCCAATCCCAAGGGCCGCCAAAGCTCAAAGCCCTGCGAGAAGTTCATCATCGGCCACCAGCTGCTCTGGCATTGGGGAAACTCAGTACAGGCCAGTACGGCGTAATTTGTGCTCACCCAAGCGCCTGAGGCCACCTGCAGCAGCAGCACCAACAAACCAACCACCAAAGCGACACGCAGCGCACTGGCAACGGGCACTGGCGATCGCGCGTCCATGGCCTGCGACTGCCAGACCGTCTGCACCGCCAGCAGCGCCAGCAGCACATACCCACCCATCAAATGCAGGCTGACAATGGCCGGGAACAGCTTCATGGTCACCGTGAACGCACCAAACGCGCCTTGAATGCAAACCCACAAGAGCGTCACCGTGGCCCACCAGGGGTGGACCTGTGCGCGAGCTGTCTTTGCGGCCCGCTGGCGCCACACTACCGTCCATGCGCTGATTGACAGCACCAAAATCAAAAATCCCACGCTGGACGCCAGGTAGCGATGCACCATCTCAATCCAGGCTTTGCCGTGCGTGACTGGGCCCTCCGGCGCAGCGAGTTGCGCCGATGCAATGGAGGCATGGGCCCCCAGGGGAGTTGCCTGCCCATAGCACCCCGGCCAGTCGGGACAGCCCAGGCCGCTGTCGGTCAGGCGCGTGAAGGAGCCCAAAAGCACCAGGTCAAAGGTCAAAAACAGGGTCACCAGGGTGAGGGCCCGAATGCGTCCATAGGCTTGGGCCCGGCGCTGGCGCCAAAGCACCCAAGCCAAGGGCAGGGCCGCCACGGCCATGCCTGCAAATAGCAGACGCAGCAAAGGGGACCAGTCGTACAGGGCGGTGTGCATGCGTAATCGGGGGGTATCAGGCCTCAGCGGCCCGGGTTGTCCCAAAAAGCGGAGGCGCGCAACAGGCGCTCCAGGTCACGCTTGGCTTTGGGGGCCTGCTCCACATCGAGCTGCGTGGGGAAACGCATCATCCAATTCCCCATCGGGTCGACCACAAACAGATGGTCGCGCAACTGGGCGCCGCTGGCGGGTTCCAGCCAGCGCTGCAAATCTTTGGCGGGCAGCCGCAGCACCGTGGCGGTTTTCAGCGCAAGGAGCAGTTCGGGTGCGACAGGGATGTCGTCGTCAATTAACCACACCCAGTCCAACCGATCCTTGTCCTTGCCCATGCCCTCGCGCAATTGGCGCTGCAGGTACAGATAACGGGTGCAGATGGCATCACAAGCAGCCCCCGCCACGCTGACCAGCAACCACTGGCCCTTGAGCGACTGCAGATTGACTATCGAGCCGTCCAGCGCACTGGCTTGCAGATCGGGCAGTGGGCGTTGCGGCGAAATCAATTCACCAAAATTGCGCCGCCCCTCGGGACGAACAAAGTAATAGGTGATGTAAGACGCAAGCACTGGCGCAGCGCAGACCAACAAAACCAACAGCATCTTCCAGCGCCCCATGCGGGTTTGGGCAACGACGGGATGGGCCAGGTCTTGGAGTTCGGGCAAGGAATGCACGGTCAGACCCAATGGCTGGTCGTCAAAGGCGGGGGGGCGGGACATGATTCAACGATTCCTTGATGGGTGCCGCGCTACGGCGAAAAAATTGAAACCAGAGGTACAGGCCAGCCACCAAGGCGGACATAGCAAACCACTGGAAGGCGTAGCCGTAGTGCTTTTCCAGCCCCAAGGCCACCTCAGGCCAATCGCGGCGCAAGCCTTCGCTGGGGGGACCCGTTTGGCGAATCGTAAATTGCGCCAGCGCCAGGCCGCTTTGCTCGCGAAACTGCGCCAAGTCTAGATTTTGCCGGATAAGTCCGAGCCCGGGCGTTCCGGGCTCGTATAGCTTGGCCGGCAGCGGGGCGATTTGCCCTTCCAAGCTGACGGGCCCCGACGGGGTCTGTACTTTAGGCACCGTGGCGCGGGTCTCAAAGTTTCGAGCCACCCAGCCCCGCTGCACCATGACCACCACCCCGCTGGGCTGCAAACGCAGCGGCGTGAGCACGAAGAAGCCCACCTTGCCATCCATCTGCCGGTTGTCAAGGTAGATACTGTGCGCCACCTCCCAGGTGCCGCTGACTTTGACCACACGGTACAAGCCCTCATCCAAACCGGGTAATTGCGCCACGGCGGTGGTGTCCAAAGGCGCCTGAAGGCTCTGCTCGGCCATGGCCGCCTGCAACGCCTCTTTTTGCGCCGCCCGATCCAGCTGCCAAAAACCCAAACGTAGGCCCAAGCCTGCGAAAAAAATAGCCGCCAGGGTGATAAGAAGAAACTTTCGATTGAAGTTCAAAAGATAATCCAGGTTATGACCTACCTCGTAGCCCTTGCATTTTTTGCCATTCTCGCCAGCCTAGCTGTTGCCTTGCTGTTCATGCTGCGCGGCGGCAGCGGTGGTCCGCGCCAATCGCGACGCATGGCAAGGGCGCTGGCGCTGCGGGTGGGCGTGTCCATTTTGCTGTTTGTCTGCATCTTGCTGTCCTGGAAGTTTGGTTTCATCCACCCCACAGGAATTCCGCAAGGGGCATAAGCCCCTCGTCCTATACCGCGGCGGTCAAACAAAAAGGCACCGTGAGGTGCCTTTTTTGCTGGCCGAACGCTCCTTACAACCAGTAAACCAGGATGTAAAGGCCCAACCAGACGACATCCACAAAGTGCCAGTACCAGGCCGCACCTTCAAAACCAAAGTGACGGTGAGGGGAAAAATGGCCCTTTTGTAAACGCAAGGTTGTGAACAAGAGCATCAACATGCCAACGAACACGTGAAAACCGTGGAACCCCGTGAGCATAAAAAAGGTCGATCCGTAGACGCCAGAACTCAGCTTCAGGTTGTACTCGGTGTATGCGTGGTAGTACTCATAACCTTGAACAAAAAGGAAGGTCACGCCCAAAAGTACGGTCAGCCACATAAAGGCAACGGTTTTGCTACGATTGTTATCAATGAGCGCGTGGTGGGCGATGGTCAAGGTCACGCCGGAGCTCAACAGCAGCGCGGTGTTGATGGTAGGCAGCCAGAACGGGCCCATAGTGGTGAACGGTTCAATAATGCCCGCAGGCGAGGCCGTCATACCAGCCGCCAAGCTAGGCCAGACGGCCTTGAAGTCGGGCCATAAAAGGGCGTTGTCCAGGCTTCCAAGCGATGGCACGGAATGCGCCCGCGCCCACCACAGCGCACTAAAGAACGCGCCGAAGAACATGACCTCGGAAAAAATAAACCAGCTCATGCTCCAGCGGAAAGACAGGTCAACCTTGCGTCCGTACAGACCGCCTTCACTTTCGGACACCGCTTGTCCAAACCACTGGTACAACACAAACAGCCAAAAAACCAGACCGAAAGCCAGGGAGTACTTGCCCCAATCGGCACCGTTGATCCACTGGCTTGCGCCCATGATGACAAAAAACAAACCCGTCGCAGCCAACACCGGATGGCGCGACGGGGCGGGGATAAAGTAATACGGCGTAGTTCCGTGTGCGCTTGTACTCATTTCAACTCCATTTTTCCGAATACGAATCTGTTAACCGCTCCAATCGCCTGGAGCCCTACTTACCAACAACCCAGTTCACCAGTGCAATCAGGCCCAGCACCAGCATCAGGGCCGCCGCCAGTCCGACCGCTACCACATGCATCGGATTTACCTTGGCCAAATCCTCCTGATAACCGGCACGACTACGAATGCCCAAAAAGGACCAAGCGACCAATTTCACGCTACGCGACCAGGAAGACAACTTGACTGGGGTGGGTTTGGGCTCCATCAAGAGCCCCCTATGCCTGGAGATTCCAATCGCAAACTGGCCACTGGGGCCGCTGGCGTACCGCCACCGACCTCAAAAAAGGTGTACGACAGGGTAATCGTCTTTACATCCTTGGACAATTTAGGATCAATCACAAATGCGACGGGCCAGGACTTTTTCTCACCAGCCTCCAGTGTGTACTGTTTAAAGCAGAAGCACTCCAACTTATTAAAGTGGGACGCTGCCTGTTGAGGCGCGTAACTCGGAATGGCCTGGGCGGACATGCGGCGATTTTGAATGTTTTGAAACTCATACATCACAGTAGTGAGTTCGCCCGGATGCACCTGCAAAAAGCGCGAAGCGGGCTTGAAATCCCAGGGGCCCCGGGCATTGGCATCGAACTCTACGGTGATGGTGCGACCGTAATCCACCTGGCTGTTCTCGGGCAGCGCCGGCTTGACGCCCGATAGCACTTGCTCACTCAAGGCCAATACATTGAGGCCGGTCATTTCGCAAATCGCTTTGTATAAGGGCACCAATGCGTAGCCAAAGGCAAACATCAGACTGGCCACCACAGCCAGTTTGCCCACCATTTGGAAGTTTGCGCGTTGCAGGTTCATGCCACCCTAAGCCCCAAGCACGGCCAGCTTGAGGACAAAGCCCAACAAAAAAACCAACGCCACCGACGCCAACACCAGCGCAAGTTTGAAGTTAGATCGCTTTTGCCCAGGCGTCATGGTCTTCTTATTTGGCTGCCAGAGCCCATTCAGCCCACAACCTTGTTAGCCGCCGCATTGAGTTTGGGTGGCGTTTCAAAGGTATGGAAGGGCGCGGGAGAAGGGACTTCCCACTCCAGGCCTTCGGCCGCTTCCCATGGACGTTGTGGTGCTTTTTCGCCTTGGCCGCGCAGAGCAGGCAACACCACGAACAGAAAGAAATAGACTTGTGCGAATCCAAATGCGAACCCACCGACCGAGGCCACCGCATTAAAGTCGGCAAACTGCATGGGGTAGTCTGCGTAACGGCGCGGCATCCCTGCCAATCCAAGGAAGTGCATGGGGAAGAACGTGACGTTGAATGCAATCAAAGACCACCAAAAGTGGATCTTGCCGCGCGTTTCGCTGTACATCACACCGGTCCACTTCGGCGCCCAGTAGTAATAGCCAGAGAACATGGCATACAAAGATCCGGCGACCAGTACATAGTGGAAATGGGCCACCACGTAGTAGGTATCGTGGATCTGAATGTCAATTGGTGCCATGGCCAGAATCAAACCCGTAAAGCCGCCCATCGTGAACACAAAGATAAAACCCACGGCAAACAACATGGGCGTCTCAAAGGTCATGGAGCCCTGCCACATGGTTGCGATCCAGTTAAAGATCTTGACCGCCGTCGGTACGGCAATCAGCATGGTGGCGTACATAAAGAACAACTGACCCGTCACGGGCATGCCCGAGGTAAACATGTGGTGCGCCCAGACAATGAAGGACAAAATGGCGATGCTGGAGGTAGCGTAGACCATAGATGCATAGCCAAAAAGTCGCTTGCGCGCAAAGGTCGGCACAACGTGGCTGATGATGCCGAAAGCTGGCAAGATCATGATGTACACCTCGGGGTGTCCGAAGAACCAGAAAATGTGTTGGTACATCACCGGGTCACCGCCACCAGCGGGGTTAAAGAAGCTGGTGCCAAAGTGGCGGTCCGTCAACGTCATGGTGATCGCACCGGCCAACACCGGCATCACCGCAATGAGCAAATAGGCGGTGATCAGCCAAGTCCAGGCGAACATGGGCATCTTCATCAGCGTCATGCCTGGCGCACGCATATTGAGGATGGTGACGATGATGTTGATCGAGCCCATGATGGACGAGGCGCCCAGGATGTGGAGGGCAAAAATACCTGCATCCATGCTCGGACCCATTTGCAGGGTCAGCGGGGCGTACAGCGTCCAACCGGCAGCGGGTGCGCCGCCGGGCATCCAGAAAGAGC
>CANHZG010000034.1 GCA_947464995.1 Comamonadaceae bacterium
CGCGCTGACCAGACCATTGTGGCCAGAGCCCACCACGATCACGTCGTAGCGCTGGCGCTCACTTTGGGGAGAACTTGTCATGCGGGGGCTCCGTGGACCGGGCCTGGCGCGGATCGGCAGGCTGAAGGTTGGTCTTACTGTACGGTTGTTTAATATAAATATCAAGCCCAGAGGGGTTGAATGCGGGTTTGTACCAGTGCGAAATGGGCTGGCACGCAGGTGCTTGTCTTACTATACTGTTGTTCAACAATAGGCGATTGGCATACCGGTCAGCCGCCTGCATTGCGGAAGTCTTATCCATGGCCTATCCCCTGTCTGACGCAGCGCTCCAGTGGCAACGCACGGCCCGCGCCTTTGCCGATGAGGTGCTCATGCCCCACGAGGAAACGGCGGAGTTCAACGACGGCGAATTACCCGCGGCGGTGTACCAGCACCACAAGCAAACGGCCTTGGAGCTGGGTTTCCCCCTGATGGATGCACCCCTGTCCCATGGCGGCCTGGCTTTGCCCATGCTGACGCAGGTGGTGGTGTGGGAGCAACTCGGGCGCGTCACCAACGCCTTGAGCTGGTGCATGTCCGAGGTGCACGCCTGGATGTTCGAGGCTTGCAACGCCGACCAGATTGCGCGCTATATCGTGCCCATGATGCAGGGCCAGCGCCGCGAGTGCTACGCCATCACCGAGGCCGAGGCCGGTTCGGACAACACCGCCATTGCCAGTGTGGCCCGGCGCGTGGGCGATGATTACTTGATCAGCGGAGAAAAATGGTTTGTCACCAGTGCCAACAAGGCCGACTTTCTGTTCTTTCAGGCGGTGGTGGATGAGGGCGGGAGCCAGGGCGATGGCGCCAGCGGCCAGCACGCCCTGTTTTTTGTCGACAAGGACAGTGCGGGCATCGAGATGCTGGACAACCCGCTGTTTGGCCATACCTATTCCTCACACCACCCGACCTATGCTTTTCGGGAGGTGCGGGTGGCTGCGGCCAACCGCATCGGTGCGCCCGGCGCAGGCATGGATTTCACGCGCAGCTGGTTTCGCCGCGAACGCCTGATGATTGCCGCGCGCTGCTGCGGTGCTGCGGGGCGCCTGATTGACCTGGCCAGTGCGTTTGCGCAATCGCGGGTGGTCTCGGGCCATCCCATCTCGCAATACCAGCTGATCCAGGCCATGCTGGCCGACAGCATTACCGAACTGTGGGCCGCACGCCTGATGACTTATGAAGCCGCAGCAATGCAAGACCGGGGTGAGGATTTGGCCTTGATCCACACCCATTGCTCCATGGCCAAGCTCTACGCCTCTGAGATGGCTAACCGGGTCGCAGACCGGGTAGTGCAAATTTTTGGTGGCCGGGGCTATATGCGCAGCAACCCGGCGCAGCGCTTTTTCCGGGAACTGCGCGTGGACCGCATCTGGGAAGGCACGAGCGAAATCCAACGACTCATCATTGCGCGCAGCCTGCTTAAGCGCGGCGTGGATGGGGTGATTGGCTTATGAGCACCTTGCCAAATTCGAACAACCGGTTGCCCGAGCCCCTGCTGGGTGAAGAAGGTTTTTTGCAAATCGTGGACGTGAGCAAAAAATTTGGCGAAGTCACGGTGGTGGACCGGCTGAACCTGTCTGTGCGGCGCAAAGAGTTTTTTGCATTGCTGGGTAGCTCGGGTTGCGGCAAGTCCACCTTGCTGCGCATCATGGCCGGCCTGGAGACGCCCAGCAGTGGCCGCGTCATATTGGACGGTCAGGACATTACCGATTTGCCAGCCCACCGCAGGCCGGTGAACATGATGTTTCAGTCCTACGCCTTGTTTCCCCACATGAATGTCAGCGCCAACGTGGCCTACGGCCTCAAGCGCGAAGGCGTGGCGCGCCCGGAGCGCGAAGAGCGGGTGCGCGAAGTGCTGGAGCTGGTGCAAATGGGGTCGTATGCCCGCCACATGCCCGCGCAGCTCTCAGGCGGCCAGCAGCAGCGCGTGGCACTGGCGCGCAGCCTGGTCAAAAGCCCCAAGCTGCTGCTCCTGGACGAACCCATGTCGGCACTGGACAAGAAAATCCGCCAAAAAACCCAGTTTGAGCTGGGTACGATTTTGCAAAAGGTGGGCGTGACCTGCGTGATGGTGACGCACGACCAGGAAGAAGCCATGACCATGGCAGACCGTCTGGCGGTGATGAGCGAGGGTGCCATTGTGCAAATGGGTACGCCCGAGAACGTCTACGAGGCGCCAAGCACCCGCTTTGCCGCCGAGTTCATTGGTTCGACCAACGTGTTTGCCGGCACCTTAACCCAGGACGGTGGCAGCGTCTTGCATTGTGGCGAGTTGGAACAACCCCTGGAGTTGGGTTTTGCCATGGCCAACGCGCGCCAGGGGCACGGGGTGCAGGTGTCTATCCGGCCTGAGCGCATTCGCCTGTCTTTGCCCGCCAGCGACGCGGCGGCGTCGGCCAATAACAGTGCGTTGGGCGTAGTGGAACAAATTGGGTACATGGGTAGCTATACCTTGTACTACCTGCGCCTGCCGTCGGGCCGTGTGGTGATGGTGCATGTACCGCGTGAAATCTTGTTTGGTTTTGCCCATGAGCCTGACTATGGCGACACCTTGCAGCTGGGGTGGTCGGTGCGCAGCCTAGTGGTTTTGAGCTGACATGGCACACACCGCTAGGCCTGCCTACCACCGCGCGCTGGCGCGCTTCATGCCGTCCGCTAAAGGATGGGCCATTGGCCTGCCATTTGCATTTTTGCTGGTGTTTTTTATGCTGCCGTTTTTGATGGTGCTGAAAATCAGCTTTGCTGAGTCCACCATGGACGTGCCACCTTTTACCCATTTGCTGGTGGTGGGGGAGGACAAGCTGACGGTCTTGCTTAATTTGGAGAGCTACCTGACCATCGTGCGGGACGACATTTACTTCGCTGCCTACGCCAGTTCAATCACGGTGGCATTTTTCACCACGCTTTTTTGCTTGTTGGTGGGCTATCCGACGGCGCTGCTGATTGCCAACGCCCGCCCGGCGCTGCGCAACCTGCTTCTGATGGGAATCATCTTGCCTTTTTGGACGTCCTATTTGGTGCGCGTCTATGCCTGGATTGGCATTTTGAAAGACCAAGGCCTGGCCAACCGCTTGCTGATGTACCTGGGCCTGAGCGACACGCCGCTGGCGCTAATGCAAAACACCTTTGGCCTGTACGTTGGCATGGTGTATTCCTACCTGCCCTACATGGTGCTGCCGATGTACGCATTTTTGGTCAAGATGGACACCACCCTGCCCGAGGCCGCGCGCGATCTGGGGGCCAAGCCATGGGAGGTTTTTCTGACCATCACCTTGCCCCTGTCGCTTCCGGGCATGTCGGCGGGTTGTCTGCTGGTGTTCATCCCATCGGTGGGCGAGTATGTGATTCCCGAGTTGTTGGGCAGTTCGCAAGATCTGATGATCGGGCGGGTGATGTGGTCGGACTTCTTTAACAGCATCGCCTGGCCCCTGGCCTCGGCAGCCACCTGCGTCATGGTGGCGCTGCTGCTACTGCCCATGGTCTGGTTTCAGCGCGTGCAAAACCGCGAACCGCAGGCGCTATGAAGCATTTCAGTCGCCACCTGGGCAGCGGCTTTCTCGCGCTGGTGTTCCTGTTTTTTTACCTGCCCATCCTCAGTGTGGTGGTGTATTCCTTCAACGAATCGGTGATCGCCAGCCAATGGACGCATTTTTCGCTCAAGTGGTACGCAAAGCTGCTGGGTGACAGCGAAATCCTGGACGCCTGTCGCACCAGCCTGGAGCTGGCGCTGGCCACTGCCTGTAGCTCTGTGGTGATTGGCGCTTGGATTGGCTATGTGCTGGCCAATTACCGGCGCTTCTGGGGGAGCACCCTGTTTGCTGCCATGGTGAATGCGCCCCTTGTTTTGCCCGAGGTGATTTCTGGCATTTCCTTGTTGCTGCTGTTCGTGTCGTTGGAGCAAACTCTGGGCTGGCCGCAGGGGCGCGGCATGGCCACCATGTGGATTGGCCACACCATGCTGTGTGTTTCCTACGTCGCCATTACCGTGCAAGCCCGCTTGTCGGCCATGGACAAGTCCCTGACTGAAGCCGCGCGCGACCTGGGTGCGCCGCCTTTACGGGTCTTCTTTGACATCACCCTGCCGCTGATAGCGCCCTCGCTCGTGGCGGGTTGGGTGCTGTCGCTGACGATTTCTCTGGACGATGTGATCATGTCCGCCTTTTTGTCGGGCCCTGAAACAACCACCTTGCCTTTGGTGTTGCTCTCGCGCATGCGTCTGGGTCTCAACCCCGAAATCAATGCGATTGGCACCCTGATCATTGCCGTGGTCAGCCTGGGCGTGGTGGCCAATAGCTATTACCTCATGAAGCGCGAACAGCGCCAAGCCCGCCACCTGCGCATGGCCGTACTCAACAGCAGCAGCGAGGGCAGGGCGGCGCAGGCGCCCCCTACCTAATCGGCACTTTCGCAAAATCGCGGGGCGTGCCCCAAGCCAACCTATTTTTTTGACAAGCTCTAGCAGGAATCAACCATGACCCCCCCGACGCAAGCCACAAGTGGCGCCGATCCCCAAGCCTTTTGGATGCACCCCTGGGAATACATGCCCACGGCGCACGCGGCCCAGCGCACCGTCATCAGCCAGGCAGAAGGCATTTATGTGAAGGACGACACCGGCGCACGCATGATTGACGGCCCGGCCGGTATGTGGTGCACCCAAATTGGCTACGGCCGCCAGGAAATGGCCGACGCCATTGCGGCCCAAGCCGTCAAGCTCAGCTATGTCAATCCCTTTGCGCTGAGCGCTGGCCCCCCGGCTGAACTGGCTGCGCGGTTAGCGCACATGGCGCCCGGCGCCATGAACCATGTCTTTTTTACGACCGGCGGCACCACGGCGGTAGAAACCGCGCTGCGCTTTGTGCATTACTACAACAACGTGCTGGGCCGCCCTGGCAAAAAACACCTCATCTCGCGTGCCGACGCCTACCATGGCAGCAGCTACCTGACCGGGATGGTGGCCGGCAAAGACCGCGACAAAAGCTATCTCGACAGCACCATGGCGCAGGTGCATTTGCTCTCCAGCGTCAACCCCAAGCGCCGCCCGCCGGGCATGAGCGTGGAAGCGTTTTGCAGCGCCCGCGTGGACGAGCTAGAAGCCAAGATTCTGGAAATTGGCGCAGACAAAGTGGGTGCCTTTATCGCCGAGCCCGTGCAAGCCTCGGGCGGCGTCATCGTTGCGCCCGACGGCTATTTCAAGCGCGCCTGGGAGGTCTGTCGCAAGCACGACGTCTTGTTCATAGCCGACGAGGTGGTTACCGCCTTCGGCCGCCTGGGCCACTGGTTTGCCAGCAAAGAGGTGTTTGGCGTCGAACCCGACTTGGTGACCTGCGCCAAGGGTATTACCTCCGGCTATTTGCCCTTGGGCGCATGCCTGGTTTCGGACCGGATATTTGACCAAGTGGCTGCAGACAATGCCCGCGGCGGCTCGTTTGCCCACGGCTATACCAACTCTGGCCACCCCGTATGCACCGTGGCGGCCCTCAAGAACATCGAGATCATCGAGCGCGAAGACCTGATGGGCAATGTGCGGTCGCTGGCGCCCCATTTCCAGGAGCGCCTGCGATCGTTGCGCGATATCCCGCTGGTATTTGACACCCGGGGCATCGGTCTGCTGGGCTGCGTGGAATGCACGGTGCGCGGTGTGGAGCACAGCGGCCTGTCGCCCGAGGCGCTTTTGGCCATCGACGTGGATTTGGGAGCGCGCATCGACCGCCACTGCCAGGAATTGGGTCTGATGCTGCGTCCCATCGTCAACCAGTGCGTGTTTTCACCACCCCTCATCATCACCCGCGCCCAGATCGATGAAATGTTTGACATCATGCGCGAGGGCATTGTGCGCACCCTGCGCGACATCGAGGTGGAACTCGGCTACACCATGGTCTAAAAGCGACTGGGCCCGCTTGCACGGGCCCAGGCATGTGCAAAAAAGTGCGCTGCTAGCGGCCAGATTTGTAGCGCAACCAGAGCTTGTTGGTGGCGCGCAGCAAATCGGTATCTTGGGGCTTGTAAGTGAAGTACTCCGCCATTTGCGCCTCGGTGGGGAACAGATAGGGGTCGTTCAACAGCTCCGGTTTGATCATGGGCCGTGCCGCCAGAACGGCCGTGGTGTACGTGATTTCATTGTTGGTTTCTGCCGCAATTTCGGGGCTGAGCAAGAAATTGATCCATTTGTGCGCCGCATCCTTGTTGTTGGAGTCTTTGGGAATGCCCATGAGCGTGAACCAAAGGCCGGTGGCGCCCTTGGGTGTGGCGTAGCGGATGTCGTAATCTTTGCCTGCAGCCTTGGCGCGGCGCTTCATCACGCTGTAGTCCCCGGACCACCCGGTGGAAATGCAGATATCGCCCGAGGAAAAATCCATGATCACATTGTTGGAAAACAACTTCACATAGGGCCGAATTTTTGCCAGCTCTTTGAATGCGTCTTCGGTATCCGATAGTTTGGTGCTGTTGGGGTCGCGGCCCATATAGGCCAGCATGGTGCTGGCTTCGCTGGGTTGGTCGATCAAGGCGATGCCGCATTTTTGCAAGCGCTTGGCGTTTTCTGGATTGAATAACAGGTCAAAGTTCAAGGGCGGCAGTTCGCCGCCCCAGGCTTGCTTGGCCTTGGTGACATTGACGACCAGGCCTTCGGTGCCCCAGACGTAGGGCACGCCGTATTTGTTGCCCGCATCGTTTTTGGCGGTGTGCGCCATGACCATGGGGTCCAGGTACTGCTTGTTGGGAATCTTGGACCAGTCGATGGGCTCGTAAACCCCGGCCTTAATCTGTTTGGCCATGTAATTGGAGCTGGGATAGACCACGTCGTAACCGCTGTTGCCGCTGAGCAGCTTGGCCTGCAAGGTGTCGTCACTGTCCAAAATGCTGTAAATCACCTTGATGCCCGTGGCTTTTTCAAACTTGGCCACCACCTCCGGGCCAATGTATTCGGACCAGTTCAGCACCTTGAGCGTGCCTTGGGCGTAGCCCATGCTGGTGGCACCTAAGAGCAAACCGGTGCCCAGCCAACGCGCCAGCCGAGGAAAAATAGACTTGGCCATCATGAAAACCTTTCTGGAAAGTATTTGCTCGCCTTGGGAACCTGCATGAACCGCCAGAGTATCACCAAAATGTTGGATACACAGATGCAAAATTCCATACTACTAGCGATTCGTTCAATAAGGACTAGGGGTTTGCACCCGCCACCACCGGTGCCCATCTGCCCCGCATGACCCTGGGCACCAACCAGGAGTTCAGCCCCATTGTTTTGTCCACATAAACAAAAACCGCCGCCAATCCTTGCAGTTTGGCGGCGGTTTTTGTTGGCGCGGTATTCGCCGAAGCTTAGCCCGTACCTTGTTCCGGCGTTGGCTGACGCAGCTGCCACACGATGTGCGCCAGCAGGGCCAGAAAGACGATGGCGCCACCCAAAACGGTGCGTGCGCTAGGAATTTCGTTGTGGATAAGCCAAACCCACAAGGGCCCGAGCACGGGCTCTGCGATGCCGATCAGCGCGGCGATCGCCGAGGGAAGCAGGCGCGCGCCGGTGACAAACAGCGCCAGCCCTAAGCCCAAATTCAGCGCGCCAAAGGCAAACAGCAGCACGCCATCGGTGGGGCTGAGGGCAAAAACCCCCGCCATTTGCGATGACGCGCAGGCCGCAATCACGGTGCCCAAGCACACCGCAGGCATCATTGCCACGTGGGCGTGGCGCCGGGTAATCACGGTGGCGGTCGCAAATGCCAATGCAATCAGCAGGGCCAAGCCATCGCCAATGGGCGATACCGTGCCGCCAAAGGACTCCGACACCATCACCGCCACACCGGCAATCACGGCAGCAATTGCAATCCAGGTGGCGCGCGGTATGCGTTCGCGAAAGAAAAGAAAGGCCATCAGGGCGGCAATCAAGGGCACGCCTGCTTGCAGCAGCAGCACATTGGCCACCGTGGTGTAGGCCAGCGCCACCACGAAGCAGGTGGACGCCAGCGCAAAGCACGCCGCTACGCCCACGCCGGGCCAGCCCATGGCCAGAAACAAGGCTAGCGTGGCCTTGCGTCCGTTTTGCCACAGCATGAAAACTAGCAAAAAAGCAGCCGCAAATGTTGAGCGCCAAAACACCACCGTCCAGCTATCGCTTACCGTCAGAGACCGGGAAATGGCGCCGCCAAAACTCCAGACTGCGGCCGAACCAAATACCAGCCATGCGCCGCGCACGTCCAGGGAGCGGGTGCCCATGGGCTATTGGGCGCCCAGGCGCTGGATGAGCTCGACCTTGTAGCCGTCGGGATCGGTCACAAAAGCGATCTGCGTCGTGCCGCCCTTGACGGGGCCGGGCTCGCGCGTTACGTTGCCCCCGGCGGCTTTGATGCGTTCGCAGGCCGCGTAAATGTCGCTCATACCCAGGGCGATGTGGCCATAGGCCGTGCCCAGGTCGTAGGCCTCAACGCCCCAGTTGTAGGTGAGCTCAAGCTCGGCGTGGTCGGGGTTGTTGCCAAAACCCACAAACGCCAAGGTGTACTTGTATTCGGGGTTTTCGGAGGTGCGTAGCAGTTTCATGCCAATCACCTGGGTGTAAAAGTCAATGGATCGCTGGAGATTGCCAACGCGCAACATGGTGTGGAGGATTCGCATAAGCACCATTGTCGCCCAGTCGCTAGTCCAGCCACCCCAAGGGTGCCTCGGCCACAATCGCCCCCATCCCATTCCCATCCCCGCTACAAACCCATGACCCATTTCACCCAAACCGTCCTGTTTACCGACGCAGATGGCCGCGCCCGCTTCAAGGAGGAAACCATACCGATGCTCCACGGCACGCGACAAACCCTGCTGTCCGAGGTGTTTGCCAGCGGTGGTTACCAGCTGCGTCGCAGTCCGGTGGGGTTTCGCAGCAGCTTCCATTGCACCGGTGCGCCGCAGTGGGTGTTCATTCTGAGCGGGCAGATGGAGATTGGGTTGCAAGGTGGAAACTCACGCGTGTTTGGCCCCGGCGAGCACTTTTTCAGCGCGGATGTGTTGCCAGAACGCGTGGTGTTTGACGCCGCCGTCCACGGCCACTGGAGCCGCCAGGTGGGTTCTGACCCGCTGGTAACGCTGTTTCTGAGGGCGTAACCCGCCCAAACGAAAAGGGCTTCGCAAAGCCCTTTTTCGGATGGAGCGCAGGGATGGCTTAACGGCCCGCAGGTCCTCGGTTGCCGCCAGGGCCACCGCGTCCACGGCCGCCGCCGCCGCCATATCCACCGCCACCACCGCCGCCGCCATTGCGGTTGCCTTGGTAGCCACCGCCACGGCGTGCGCCGCGTTCAGCCATCAAGTCGACGCTGGTGCGCATCGGGTCCGGCTGGCCGCCTGGTGCGCGGGGAACACGGGGTTCGCTGGGGAAGCTGGACATTCGGTCTTGTCCTATCCGCGGACGCGCTGCGTGCGCGTCGTGTGAACGGGGCGGCTGGTCCTCGTGGCGGCCGGGGCCGTCGTCATCACGGGGAAATCCGTCGTCTCGTTGTGGTGCGCTTCGGGGTGCGTTGCGCGGGCCGTTGTAGGGTCCGTTGCGCGCTCCACCGCCACCATTGCCGCCACGGGGGCCTTGGGCCTGGCGCTGGCCACCACCACGATTGGGGCCGCCATTGCCGCCCGGACCTTTGCTTTCGCGCACACGGGTCAGCATTTCAGTGCGCGCGGCTTTGGCAGCGGCTTGCATCACGTCGCGGCTGGGTGGCTTGCCCGCGCCGCCCCAAATGGTCTGGCGGCCCATGGCGATGGGTTCAGCGCGCTCACCAGGTTCGGGCGCAAAGCCTTCGACCACCACCACTTCAATGTTTTGCTTGGTGAAACGCTCGATGTCTTGCATAAAGCCTTCTTCGTCCAGGCACACCAGGTTCACCGCAGCGCCGTCAGCGCCTGCACGCCCGGTGCGGCCAATGCGGTGCACATAGTCTTCGCTCACATTGGGGATTTCGTAGTTCACCACGTGCGGCAAGTCGTCAATATCGATGCCGCGCGCGGCAATGTCGGTGGCCACCAGAGCGCGTACGTCGCCGCTTTTGAAGCCGGCCAACGCCTGGGTGCGCGCCGCTTGGCTCTTGTTGCCGTGCAGCGCCATGGCGGAAATACCGTTCTTTTCCAGAAACTCGGCGACGTTGTTGGCGCCAAACTTGGTGCGGGTGAACACCAGCACCTGGCTCCAGTTTTGCGCATTGATGATGTGCGCCAGCAGCGCCTTTTTCTTGCCCCTGCCCACCGGGTGGATCACCTGGGTAATGCGTTGCACCGTGGTGTTGCGCGGTGTGACCTGCACGCTTTGCGGGTTTTTCAGCAATGTCGCGGCCAATTCACGAATTTCATCGCTGAAGGTGGCCGAGAACAGCAGGCTCTGTTTGTCGCGTGGCACCAGGGCCAGCACCTTTTTCACGTCATGGACAAAGCCTATGTCGAGCATGCGGTCGGCCTCGTCGAGCACCAAAATTTGCACCTGGCCCAGGTCCAGCATGCCTTGTTGCTGCAAATCGAGCAGGCGTCCAGGGGTGGCCACCAGCAGGTCCACGCCCTTTTTGAGCTTGGAGATTTGCGGGTTCATGCCCACGCCGCCAAAAATCACGGTGCTGGTCAGGTCCAGGTATTTGCCGTAGGTTCGGATGGATTCCTCAATCTGCGCCGCAAGTTCGCGTGTGGGAGTGAGCACCAGGGCGCGGATGCCAATGCCGCCAAACTTGTTCTTGGCCGCCGCTGTGGTGGACAGACGTTGCAGTATGGGCAGGGTAAAGGCGGCGGTTTTGCCGGTGCCGGTTTGCGCGCCGCCGAGCAGGTCATGGCCGGCTAGCACCAGGGGTATGGCTTGTGCCTGAATAGCGGTCGGGGTTTCGTAACCCTGTTCCAGCACAGCTTTGAGGATGGCGGGTGCCAGATTCAATTCATCGAAGTTCATAAAGAAGCACCCACTAAGTGGATGCGTACATACCGGCCTATCCCTTGGAGGTTTCCAAACGGTCAGTCAAAGGCAGGTAGATTCAAAAATGGGACGAACCGCTTTGGTTGCTGTCCCCAGCATGGTGCTGTGTCTGCGGGCAACTGAAACGCCGCAAAGCGCAGAGATTGTCGCACGTTACGCCCAAGCGCGATAAATGCCATCTGTACGTCGGCGCGCCCAATAGCCGTGGCAGTCGATAATACCGGCTTCCTCCTTTTTGACTCCCCTCAGAACACTGCAATGGCCCAATACGTTTTTTCTATGAACCGCGTCGGCAAGATCGTGCCGCCCAAGCGCCACATTCTCAAAGACATCTCGCTGAGTTTCTTTCCTGGCGCCAAGATCGGCGTGCTCGGAACCAACGGCTCGGGCAAGTCCACGCTGTTGAAAATCATGGCAGGGTTGGACAAAGAAATCGAAGGCGAGGCCATTGCCATGGCCGGCCTGAACATCGGTTACTTGCCCCAAGAACCCCAACTCGACCCGACCCAAACCGTACGTGAAAGTGTTGAAACCGGCATGGGCAAGGTGTTTGCCGCCAAGGCCCGGTTGGAAGAGGTTTATACCGCCTATGGCGAAGAGGATGCCGACTTCGACGCGCTGGCGGCCGAACAGGCGGAGCTAGAGGCCATCATCGCCACCGCAGGCACCGACTCCGAGCACCAATTGGAGATCGCCGCCGACGCGCTGCGCCTGCCACCGTGGGACGCCAACATTGGCGTGCTCTCCGGCGGTGAAAAGCGCCGTGTGGCGCTGTGCCGCTTGCTCTTGTCCAAGCCCGACATGCTGCTGCTCGACGAGCCGACCAACCACTTGGACGCCGAGTCGGTGGACTGGCTGGAGCAGTTTTTGCAGCGCTACCCCGGCACCGTGGTAGCTATTACCCATGATCGCTACTTTTTGGACAACGCCGCCGAATGGATTCTGGAAATGGACCGGGGTTCGGGCATTCCCTACAAGGGCAATTACTCGGACTGGCTGCAACAAAAACAATCCCGTTTGGAGGCTGAGCAAAAGGGCGAAGAGTCGCGCGCCAAGGCTTTGAAGAAAGAACTGGAATGGTCGCGCCAAAACCCCAAGGCCCGCCAGGCCAAGAGCAAGGCCCGCCTGGCCCGCTTTGAGGAACTGAGCGACTTCGAATACCAAAAGCGCAACGAGACCAACGAAATCTTCATCCCCGTGGCCGACCGCCTGGGCCAGGAAGTGATTGAGTTCGTCAACGTGACCAAGTCGTTTGGCGACCGTGTGCTGATCGATGACCTGAGCTTCAAGGTGCCGCCGGGCGCTATTGTGGGCATCATCGGCCCCAACGGCGCCGGTAAATCGACGCTGTTCAAGATGATCGCCGGACGAGAGAAGCCCGATTCGGGCGAAGTCAAAATTGGCCAGACCGTGAAGATGGCCTTCGTCGACCAAAACCGCGACGACCTGGCCAATGAAAAAACCGTCTGGGAAGACGTCTCTGGCGGCCTGGACATTTTGAACGTGGGCAAGTTCCAGATGGCCAGTCGGGCGTACTGCGGACGCTTTAACTTCAACGGCGCAGACCAGCAAAAGCGTGTAGGCACGCTCTCGGGTGGTGAACGCGGCCGCTTGCATCTGGCCAAAACCCTGATTGCTGGTGGCAACGTGCTCATGCTCGACGAGCCGTCCAATGACTTGGACGTGGAAACCCTGCGCGCGCTGGAGGACGCACTTTTAGAGTTTGCGGGCACGCTGATGGTCATCAGCCACGACCGCTGGTTCCTGGACCGCATTGCCACCCACATCCTGGCCTGCGAGGGCGACAGCCACTGGGTTTACTTTGACGGCAATTACCAAGAATACGAGGCCGACAAGAAACGCCGCCTGGGCGAAGAGGGCGCCAAGCCCAAGCGCATGCGCTTTAAGGCGCTCAAATAGAACTGTATGTTGGACTGCGCTCCATTGACTTTGATCCAAACACAAGGGCCTAAGGCAAGCGCATGAGCACGGTCATGCATGCATTGAATGGTTTGTGCCAGGCAATTCCCAGCCGAACCGGCGGCCTGAGCGCCTACGTTAAGGGGCAAGGTAAGCCCTTGCTGCTGATCCACACGGTCAATGCCTCGGCCAGCGCGGCCGAGGTGAGAACGCTTTTTGACCGCATGAGCCTACACCGAACCGTGTACGCCATCGACTTGCCTGGCTTCGGCGCATCAGAACGGTCTGATCGCATGTACAACCCGCGTCTCATGACTGACGCAGTGTTGGACCTGGTGTTGCATATTCGCATCCAACATGGACCTGCCGCCATTGACGCGCTGGCGGTTTCTTTGTCTTGTGAATTTTTGGCACGTGCTGCCGTTGAGCACCCTGGCTACTTCAGCACCCTGAGCTTGGTCAGCCCGACAGGATTTTCCGGGCGAAAGTTGCGCCAGGGCGCACCAGGGGCGACCTATGGGCAAGACTGGCTCTGGCGCGTTTTAAAAGGTCCCGGCTGGGGCAAGGCCTTGTTCAGGGCGCTTACCCGCCCGGGTGTAATCCGGTATTTTTTGAACAAAACCTGGGGCTCAACCGCTATTGATGAGGACATGTTTACCTTCGCTGTCTGGACCACCCGACAAGCCAACGCCGAGCACGCACCTTTGTGCTTTTTGTCCGCACAGATGTTCAGTGCCGACATCACAACCATTTATGACCAACTGAATATGCCGGTCTGGATGTCCCACGGCACACGCGGCGATTTTGTGGATTACCAAGGCAAACTCCGGTACTCCAAAAATAGCCATTGGCGATTTACCGTGTTTGCATCGGGCGCCTTGCCTTACTTTGAGTTTCCTGAAGAGTTTTGCCAGGCCTTGCAGGAATTCATCGCCCATCCGTGAGGCATTGAGTCTGTGCATGGACGCGTAAGCAGCGGCCAGACCAGTCATGGTTAGGGCTTCGGTCGGACCAGCTTCAAGCTGCGCCCCTGCGCCGGTTGACCAGGGTAATGCCCAGTCCCACCATGGCCAGGGCGCCCAGCAGGTCGGCCGTCACCGCCTCACCCAGCCACAAGGCGCCAAACAAGAGGGCAAACAAGGGCGTTGAAAGGGCAAATGAGCCCATGCGTGTGGCCGGGTAGCGACCCAATAGCCATACCCAGCACAGGTAGCTGGCAAACGCGCCGACCACGGTTTGCAAGAACATCGAGCCCGCAGTGAACGCGCTCCAATGCCAGTTCCACGACTCACCCAGCGCCAGCGACAACACAGGCAGCGCCACGGCGCTGAGCGCCACTTGGTAAAACAGTAATTTTTCGGCGCCTAAGCGCGTCAGGCGTGTGGTGCGCAGTACCACGGTGGTCAGCGCCCAGGCAATGGCGCCGCCAATGCCCAGCAGATCGCCCCAGTGCTGTTGCGGCGTCTGCCCCCCCATAAAGCCCTCGCGCAGCGTAAAGCCCACGGCCAAAAAAGCCAACAGCAAACCCAGCCATTGCAAAGGGCTGAGCCGCTCAGACCGGATAAACCAGGGCAGCACCAGCGCAGCCCACAAGGGCGCGGTGTACAAAAACACCGTGATGCGGGACGCGGCGGTAAATTGCAGGCCGCTGAACAGGCACAGAAACTCCAAGGCAAACAAGCACCCGGCGAGCAGACCTGGCCCCAGCGACCCGTCGCGTTCCCACAACGGGATGCCGCGCCAGATACACCACAACCACAACACGGCGGCGGCTCCGGCGAAACGCAAGCCAGCCATGAAAATAGGCGCCATCTCACCCAGCGTGGCCTTGACTAGCACTTGCTGGAAGCCCCAAAAAGCGCAGCAGGTCAGCAGCAGCGCAATGGCCATCGGGTCCAGGTGCTCTTTGCGTGGCAACGCGGAGCCTGCATCCATCAGCTAAGGCCTCCGGTGTAAAACTGACCGCTGTGATAGATCACAGGGTCGACCTGGTCGCGGTGGCTGCAACGCTCCACTTCGCCCACGAAAATGATGTGGTCTCCTTCCTCGTGGCGGCTGCGGTTGAAGCACTCAAAAGTGGCCACCGCGCCCACCAGCAGCGGCGCACCACAGGCGCCTGGGTGCCAGTGCACACCGGCGTAACGGTCAATACCCTTGGTCGAAAACTGGGTGGCCAGCGCGGCTTGTCTAGACGACAACACGTTGATGGCGTAATGCTTGCACGCAAGCACAGCGGCCATGGAGCTGGACTTCAGCGCCAGACTCCACAACACAAGCGGTGGCGCCAGCGACACTGAATTGAAAGAACTCACTGTCAAGCCCACCAGTTCACCCGCTGGAGTCACAGCGGTCACCACCGTCACGCCCGTGGCAAATTGCCCCAGCGCCTGGCGAAACTGGCTTTCGGAGAAGTTGGGTGCAAGGGCGCTGGTGTGGGCAGAGTCGCTGGGGGCGGTGGAGGGGTTCAAATCAATGGCCTAGGATTTTGGACAGAAAGTCGCGACTGCGTTCGCTTTCTGGTTTGCTGAAAAAGTCGTGGGGATTGTTTTGCTCCACGATCTGCCCCTCGTCCATGAATATAACCCTGTCGGCCACGGCTTTGGCAAAGCCCATTTCGTGGGTGACGCAGACCATGGTGATGCCCTGGTCGGCCATCTCGATCATCACATCCAGCACTTCTTTGATCATCTCGGGGTCCAGGGCCGAGGTGGGCTCGTCAAACAGCATGATTTTTGGCGTCAGGCACAGCGCGCGCGCGATCGCCACCCGTTGTTGCTGGCCGCCGCTGAGTTGGAGTGGGTATTTTTGCGCCTGCTCCGCGATGCGCACGCGGCGCAGCTGCTCCATGGCACGCTCTTCGGCTTCTTTCTTGGGCAACTTGCCCACCCACATGGGTGACAAGGTCAGGTTCTCCAGCACGGTGAGGTGGGGGAAGAGGTTGAACTGCTGGAACACCATGCCCACTTTTTTGCGCACGTCGTCAATGGCCTTGACGTCGTCAGTGAGTTCGACGCCGTCGACTGTCAAGTGCCCTTGCTGGTGCTCTTCAAGCCGGTTGATACAGCGGATGAGCGTGGACTTACCCGAGCCCGAGGGGCCGCAGACCACAATGCGTTCGCCCTGGGCAATGTGCAGGTCAATGTCGCGCAGCACGTGAAAGTTGTTGCCGTACCACTTGTTGACTTTGTCGAATTGGATAATGGGTGTTGACATGGACGTTTCCTTAGCGCTGTTTGCTTTTGTTGACCTGGGCCTCTATCCATTGGCTGTAACGTGACATGGAGTAGCAAAATGCAAAATAAATGACGGCAATGAAGAGGTAGCCTTCAATTCGAAACGGCCGCCAGTTCGCGTCCGAATTCATAGCCATACCCATGGCACCGGTCAGCTCGTATAGGCTGACAATGGCCACCAGCGAGGTGTCTTTGAAGGTGGAAATAAAGTTGTTCATCAAGCCTGGCACCACCATGGCGAGAGCCTGGGGTAGCACAATCTTGCGCTGCATTTGCCAGTACGACAGGCCCAGCGTGGCCGCCGCCTCAAGCTGCCCCTTGGGGATGGCCTGCAAGCCGCCGCGAATGACCTCGGCCATGTAGGCTGCAGCAAACAAAGTGATACCGGCCAGCACCCGCACCAGCACGTCGATATTGAAGCCCTGGGGCATTAGCAGCGGAAACATGAAGGAGGCCATGAACAGCACCGAGATCAGCGGCACTCCGCGAATCAGCTCCACATACACGGTGCACAAACTGCGAATGGCCGGCATGCCCGAGCGCCGCCCCAGCGCGATGAAGACAGCAATCGGAAACGCCATCACCATGGACAGGGAAGCCAGCAAAATCGTCAGCGGCAGGCCGCTCCAAAGGTCGGTTTCGACCCCGCGCAGGCCGGCAAATCCGCCACGCATCAGCGCAAAGTAGGCCGCCAATACCACCAGCCAAAGCAGCGCCAACCAGGGCTTCCAAAACGCACGCGTGCAACTGGCCAAAATCAGGCCCAACAGCATCACGGTGCACACCAGCGCGCGCCAGTGCTCTTCATGTGGATAGCGGCCAAACAAGATAAAGCGAAATTTCTCCTGCACCACCGCCCAGCAGGCGCCGGTGGCGATGTGGCAGGTCTCGTAGCCGCCGCTCCAAACGGCGTCAAATAACGCCCATTGCAAGAGGCGTGGCAGCACGCCTATCAGTACCAGACCAATAATCACCGTGCCAAGCGATGTTTTCCAGTCATGGAACAGGTTTGCGCGGCACCAAGCTAGCGCGCCACTGCTGGCACTGGGGGCTGGACGGGCAGCAATGGCCGTAAATGTGGACATAGTCGGTATCCGTCCTTAACGCTCTTGGATGGCCGCGCGGGCGTTGTACCAGTTCATCAGCAGCGAGGTAAACAGCGAAGTGCTGAGGTATACCAGCATGATGAGAGCGATGCATTCCACCGCGCGCCCGGTCTGGTTGATGGCTGTGTTGGCGATCGACACCACATCGGGGTAGCCAATGGCCACAGCCAGTGAGGAGTTTTTGGTCAGATTGAGGTATTGGTTGGTCAGCGGCGGAATGATCACCCGAAGCGCCTGGGGCAGCATCACCAGGCGCATGCTTTGACCTTGTGACAACCCCAGCGCGCTGGCGGCCTCGGCTTGCCCGCGCGATACGGACCCAATTCCGCCACGCACCACTTCGGCCACAAAGGCCGCGGTGTAGGTGGTCAGTCCCACCAACAGCGATAAAAACTCGGGCGTAAGCGCCCCCCCGTTTTCAATGGCGAATTCGCCGCGCAGGGGGGAGTCGGTTTCCGTGGGCGCGCCACCGACCAGCCAGCC
>CANHZG010000035.1 GCA_947464995.1 Comamonadaceae bacterium
GGGTCTTTTTGTATGGCGGCAGCGAGTTCGTCGATAAAGCTTTCCGAGAAAAACGCATTGTGCGAATGCCCCACCGAACGCCAAAACCCCACTGGTACGCCCATGCTGGTGGCCACGTGTGCCATGTGTTGGTGCGCAAATCCGTAGGGCAGGTCGAACAAGCCCTCAGAAGTGGTTTTGTCCGGCATATCCACCGGGCCAGCCAGCAGCGGCACGGCACGTTCCATCCAGCGCGGCGAGATCGCATCGCCGGCGGACTTGATGCGCAGGCTTTGCACCTGGCCTTGCGCGTCCACGGTGGCTTTGAGCCGCGCGGCGTGCATAGGCCGGTAGAAGTCGTGCCCCATGTCCTCTTCGCGTGACCACGACAGTTGCACCGGCTTGCCCGCGGTGGCCATCGCTACTTTGACCGCCTGGGTTACAAAGTCGACTTCCAGGCGGCGGCCAAAGCCGCCACCCAGCAAGGTGACGTGCACCGTCACTTGGTCTGGATCCACGCCAGCGGCCTTGGCGGCGGCGGCCCGCGCGGAAGACGGGATTTGCGTGGGCGCCCAAATTTTCACAGCGCCGTTTTTGACTTGCGCCGTGCAGTTCATGGGCTCCATGGTGGCGTGGGCGAGGTAGGGAGCGGTGTAGCTGGCCTCAAGTACCTTGGCGGCAGACTTCTCCGCCGCTTCGATATCGCCTTGGTCAAAAAAGGTGAAGCCACTTTCCCGGTCCAATTGGCTTTGCAGCGATGCTGCGATGGCTTTCGTGTCCAGCGCACCTTGGGCGCGTGGCTGCCACTGGGCGACCACGGCCTGGGCACCCTGGCGGGCGTGCCAGGTGGTCTGGCCCACCACGGCGAAGCCCGCGCTAGAGCCATGCGCTGCGTCCAGCGCCACGACCTGCTGCACGCCGGGCAAAGCCAGCGCGGCTTTGCTGTCAATGGACCCCACACTGCCGCCCAGCATGGGTGACATGCGTACGGCGGCAAACAGCATGTCCGGCAGGCGCACGTCTAGGCCAAAGCCAGCGCTGCCGTTGACTTTTGCCATCAAGTCGGAGCGCGGCGCAGCGGTGCCGATCAGCTTCCAGTCCTTGCGGTCTTTGGGCACCACGTTGGCGGGTGTGCTGGCGGCCGCAGCCGGGGCTAATTCGCCATAGTGGGCTGACGGGCCCGAGGCGTGTTGCACACGCCCTGCGGTCACTGTGATCTCAGAGGCAGGCACTTTCCACTGCGCGGCTGCCGCGCCGATCAGACTAGCGCGCGCGGTGGCTGCGGCCATGCGCAACGGCTGCCAGCCATCGGCCACGCTGGACGAGCCGCCGGTGGCGTTGATGCCCAGTTCGCGGGCCAGCTTGCTGACCACCCATTCACCCACTTTGACCTTGGCGGGCTTGGTGCCGCCCTCCGACTCCAGCGGGTGAAAGGGCAGGCTGCCCAGTAGCATGGACACATTGCCGTAAATGGCGTCTGAGCCTGCTTGCTCGAGGCGCACGCGCGCCAGCGGAACGTCCAACTCTTCGGCCACCAGCATGGCCAGTGCGGTGTGTACGCCCTGGCCCATTTCGCTGCGCGCCATGGCCAGCACTACGCTGCCGTCTTGGGCGATCTTGATCCAGCCGTTCAGGGCGACTTCGCCCTGCGTGGGCAGCATGGCGGCGGGCTTGCCCAAGCGCGAGCGCGGGGGCATAACGCCCCAACCGACCACCAAGGCGCCCGTTGCGCCCAAGGCGCTCAGTATCCAGGTGCGGCGCTTCATGCGGTCACCCCTTGGCGTGGGGAGGGTTGCAAGGCGGTTTGTGTGGCGCCCGCTGCCCGGTGAATGGCCGCGCGCACCCGTTGGTAGGTGCCGCAGCGGCAGATGTTGGTCATGGCGGCGTCGATATCGGCGTCGCTGGGTTTGGGGTTGCGCTCCAGCAGTGCAGCAGCAGCCATGAGCATGCCGCTTTGGCAGTAACCGCACTGGGGCACTTGCTCGGCGATCCAGGCCTGCTGCAATGCGTGGGGTTGCTCGGCGCTGCCCAAGGACTCAATGGTGCGAATGTTTTTGCCCAACAGATGCGATGCTGGCGTCACACAAGAGCGAACTGCCTGGCCGTCCACGAGCACGGTGCAGGCGCCACAGGCGGCCACGCCGCAGCCAAATTTGGTGCCGGTGAGCTTGAGTTGGTCACGCAATACCCACAAAAGGGGCATGTCGGCCGGGGTGTCTGTTTGCACCGCTTGGCCGTTGATGGTCAGGTTCATGGGCTTATTTCTTCCTACAAAAATGCAGGGATGGTAAGCCAGGGGCTGCACCCGCTGGTGTCTCGGGTGCGCGTCGCCGCGTCGCCGGTTCGAGGCGCGGGGCTTTACTTCACCAAAACCACTGGCTGCTTGGCCAGCGCACACACCCGTTGCGCGACCGATCCGAGCACCAGATCACTCAGGCCAGAGCGGCCTTTACTGCCCATTACCACCATATCGAACTTACCTGCCGTGGCGGTGCCCAGGATTTGTTCGACCACGTGACCGACTTTGATCACCATATCGTGCGGGAGATTGGCTTTGTCCAGCAGTTTTCGCGCCGGTTTGAGGTCGCGTTCGCTGATGTCGCGGAAATAGTCCGCCAGCCCATCTTTGGGCAGGTGTTTGGCCAAGTGGCGCAGGCCTGTGTCGTCGTGCACGGTCACTAAGGTGATGTGGGGCGACTGGGCCAGGGCCGTGCTCAGTGTGGTGGCGTACTTCACGGCGCGCAGGGCCGATTTGGAGCCGTCGATGGCGATCAAAATTTTCATGGATATATCCGTGGGCTTGGTGGTGCTAAGGCGGGTCCGCACCGTTTTAGGGGCAAAGCTTGTTCTGGGCCCATGTTCGGCTTTTGTGCCCCAGCGCATATTGAGCCTGATCAACAACTTCAGAAAGCGGGCGCGGGTACGGTGCCGGTACCCACGCACATGGCGTCATGGTTCAACCTAAGCCCGGTTTGACGTCGGAGGCGCTAACGCTGCTGACCGGCCTTCTGGCCAAAGAGGCTTAGCGCAAAGCGGACGCCTCGCTAGCCCCTGGCTTGGTGCGCCCGTGGCCCTTGTGCCAGGTTGGTCCCGGCTGCAGCCAAGCCTCGCAGCACATCGCCGACCACAATCACGCTGGGGCTGCCCAAACCCTCGCGGACCAGGGTAGCGTGCAAGGTAGAAAGCGTGGCGCTGGCGTAACGCTGGGTCGGCAGGCTGGCGTTTTGGATGATGGCCACTGGCGTATCGGCGCTCAGGCCATGCAAAAGCGACTGTTCAATGGCTGCGGCACCGTTCACGCCCATGTAAATCACCAAGGTGAGCTTGGCCTGCCGGGCCGTGTGCGACAGCGCCACCCAATCGGTGCCGCTGTCGCCGGGTTTCGCGTGGCCCGTGACAAAGACCACGCCGTGGGCATGTTCACGGTGGGTGAGTGGCACGCTCAAGCTGCTCATGGCCGCTAGCCCGGAGGTAATGCCGTTGACCACGTGAACGGCGATGCCAGCGGCTTGCAAGGCTTCGACCTCTTCGCCGCCCCGGCCAAAAATAAAGGGGTCGCCACCCTTGAGCCGCACCACCTGTTCGCCGCGCTGCGCTTCGCTGACCATGAGCTTCTCGATAAAGGCTTGCGGTGTCGAGGCGCAGCCGCCACGTTTGCCGACATAGACCACCCGGGCGTCGGGGGCGGCGTGGGCCAGCACGGCGTCATTGACCAGGTCGTCGACCAGCAGTACCGTGGCGCTGGCAATCGCTTTGACCGCTTTGAGGGTGAGCAACTCGGGGTCGCCAGGGCCGGCGCCCACCAGGGTGACGCGGCCGTTGTTTGGGTTAAGAACAGTAGGCATAAAGACGGTTCACAAGGCACAAGCCAGTTGCACCACGTGGGCCACCTGTTGCGCAATGGGCGCGGGCACGGGCGCTTGGCCGCTGAGGACTTGGAGTATGTATTCGGCCGTGGCGTCGGCGTCGGTCGTTCGCGGCAGATCGGGCAGCACGGCCAGGCTGCCCACTTGTGCGGGGTGCAAGGCCAGGCTCTGGCCATGTAGAAAGGCTTGCATTTTGGGCGTTCGCCGGGCGTCGGCCACCGCCTCGCCTTCGGTGCCGCGCAGCAGCAGCGCGTTACCCTGCACCAGTGCCAGGGTGGCGGCCATCGAATCGGCGTATTCGGGGTGGGTGTAACTGGTGACCAGCACACTGGGGCCTTGACTGGGGTTCATCAGCTTGACCAGGCTGTGCGCCGAGTTGCGCAACTGGACCACCCGGCGCACGTCGAGCAGCCGTTGCAGGCCCGCATGGAGCACTGCCGTGGGTACAAAAGCCATTTCGCCCGGGGCGATGGCGTCAACGGCGGTGGAAGGAAATAGTCCCAAGTTGGCCAGCACCTCGGTGGTAAAGACGCGCCGACTCTCCGTGGCCGTGCCGTGCACCAGCACCGGCCAGCCCTCGCGGGCCAGCAGAAGGGCCAGTAGGGGAGTGAGCACTGGCAGCTTGCGCGCGCCGTTGTAGCTGGGAATGACGATCAGCGGCTTGTCGCCCACAGGCACCCGTTGCATGCGGGCGTGGGTGGCGTCCAAAAAACCAGCCATTTCGTCGGGCGTCTCACCTTTGATGCGCATGGCCAGGCAAAAAGCACCGACTTCCAGGTCGGTAACGCTGCCGTCGAGCAACTGGCCCCACAGGTCGGCGGCCTGTTCGCGGGTCAGCGCGCGAGCGCCTTCGCGTCCGCGTCCGATTTCCTTAAGGTAAATGCCTATGCCCATGGCGCGATTGTCGGTGACGGCTGCCAGCGGGGCGCTATGAGCTTATGGAGGTCTGCGTCTGAAGCGACGGCGCTATTGCTCACGTTACCGACAATTTAGTGTTCTGCAGCCCGCCAGTAGTGATACCGCCAAGCCGTCGCAAACCCCGCCTTGCGGTACAGCCCCTGCGCCACGACGTTGTCGTCCTCCACCTGCAAAAACACGCGGTGCACGCCTTGCGCCGCCGAGTGCGCAGCCAGTCCGGCCAGGATGCGTGAGGCCAAACCCCGCCCCTGGGCGCCGGGCGCGGTACGCATGCCGTGGATGCTGAGCCAGCCGTGGCTGATCGACCCGGTGCCCGCTGCCAGCGCCTGGCCGCCTTCGCTCACACACGCGTACACCACATGGCGGCTGCGGCTGAGCAATTGCACGCGGTGGGCGCCGTCCACCGGGTCAAATCCGTTTGCGGTGTAGACCGAGGCCCAAGGTGCGCTGGGCGCCGCGCTCAGCGTGGCTGCATCAATCGGGGCCAGGCGCAGCAGCCCGGTCAGCTTGGCCACTTGCACCAGCACGCCGTGCTCGCCCGCATAGCCCATGGCGTGCAGCGCGTCGCCTATGTCGGGGGTTATCAGGCTCTCAGGCAGGCGAAACACGGTGGGCCGGTGGCGCTGTTGGTAGTGCGCCTCAATCTGTAGCAAATCGGGCTGGGACAGCGGCGTGTGCGCCAGCGGCACTGCGCTTTGAGCGCGGCCAACGGGCAGGGGGTCATAGGGCAGCAGCCAGCCGGGAATTTCGTGCACTTCGGCCGGGCACACGGCGTCCAAGGTGGCGCGTTCGATGGACGCTACATCTGCGGGGCTTGTCATGCGGACCATTGTCGCGCAGGGGCTGCCCTAAACTTGGCGCCCTGTATGACCCTTGCTGCACCCGCTTTTCCCGCGAACGCTTCCCATAAGGCCGTCCCCACCACGCTGGTGCTCGGCTTTGAGTCCTCCTGTGACGAGACCGGCGTGGCGTTGGTGGCCATGCGCGCAGGCGAGGTGCCGGTGCTGCGGGCCCACGCCTTGTACAGCCAGGTGGACATGCACCAGGCTTTTGGTGGCGTGGTGCCTGAGTTGGCCAGCCGCGACCACATCCGCCGTGTGCTGCCGCTGACCACCGAGGTGCTGGAAAAGTCGGGCCACCAACTGGCCGATGTGGACGTGGTGGCCTATACGCGCGGCCCCGGTCTGGCCGGGGCTTTGCTGGTGGGCGCGGGCGTTGCCTGCGCGCTGGCCGCCGCAATGGACAAGCCGGTGCTGGGCGTGCACCACCTGGAGGGGCATTTGCTGTCGCCGTTTTTAAGCGCCGACCCACCGGAGTTTCCGTTCGTCGCGTTGCTGGTCTCAGGCGGCCACACCCAGCTGATGCGGGTGGATGGCGTGGGCCGCTACGAACTGCTGGGCGAAACCATTGACGACGCCGCAGGCGAAGCCTTTGACAAGTCCGCCAAACTCATGGGCCTGGGTTACCCCGGCGGCCCCGCGCTGGCGGCGCTGGCCGAGCAGGGCGACCCGCAGGCATATGCCTTGCCGCGCCCTTTGCTGCACAGCGGCAACCTGGATTTTTCTTTCGCGGGGCTCAAAACCGCCGTGCTGGTGCAGTCCCAAAAAATGGTGGCGGCGCAGGCGGCACTGGTGTGGGATGGCGCGCAAGCGGGCGCCAAACTGGCCTCGGGCGCCACGCCGGGCTTTGAGAGGCTGCCCTTGCAAGCCCGCGCCAACCTGGCTGCGTCCACCCAGGCGGCAATTGCCGATGTGCTGGTTAAAAAATCGCTTAACGCGCTCAAAACTACCGGCCTCAAACGCCTGGTGGTGGCAGGGGGCGTGGGGGCTAACAAAAGCCTGCGCGCTCAGCTGAACGCGCAATGTGCCAAGCGCGGCGTGCGCGTGCACTACCCCGAGCTGCACCTGTGCACCGACAACGGCGCCATGATCGCCATGGCCGCCGCCATGCGCTTGCAAAGTGGTCTGCAAGCGGCGCGCAAAGACTACGCCTTTGACGTCAAACCGCGCTGGCCGCTGCACGCCCTGTAAGCCCGGCACAGCCCCGGCTCGCGCCGGGGCCAAAGCGATTTAGCCAATCGCCAGTTCGGTCGCCTTGCTCACGGGAACCAGCTTGACCAGGGACAGGCTCAGCACGCCGTTCTCTAGCTTGGCGCTGCTGGCGGCGGTGTCAATCTCTTGTCCAAACTCATAGGCTGCGCGGTAGCGCCGGGGCGCGTCTTCTTTGGACTCGATGCGCACAATCGCGCCTTCGATGCGGATGATCAACTGGTCTTTGGCGATGCCCGGCACGTCCAGCGTGAGCGTGAACTGCTTTTCATCCTGGGTCATGTGGTCGTCTTGCCCGCTTCCCCTGGGGGTGGCAGCTAGGGTTTTCTCCAAAAATTGGGCCGCTGAGTTACCCGCCTGTGCATAGACACGCCGACGCAGGGGATGGACAAAAGCCGTGCTAATTCCAGGGGTTAAAGGGGAGGGGGTGGTAGCAAAAAACATAGGGGCTCCAAGTACACTGAGCAGCCCCCACAGTGGGCGCCGCATGGACCAGAGGTGTGCTCGTTATCTGGCAATTCAAGCTTGTTTTCTGCATGTTTATTCTTTCCCTCAAGGCCTTGAAATCGCTTGCTACGGCGCTATGTGGGCTCGTTTTCCTCAGTTTGGGCGGCGCTTTTGTGGCCCAGGCGCAGACGCCCTCCGCCCTCAAAATCGCCTTGATCGAAGGCCTGAGCGGCGCCAACGGCAACGGCGGCGAGGCGGTGTTTCGCAATCTGGTGTGGGCTGTGGAGCGGGTCAACGCGCGCGGCGGGGTGGCTGCTGCGGGGCCCGCCGTGCCCAAGCAACTGCTGGCGCTGGAGCGCTATGACAGCAAGGGCCAGACCGAAGAGGCGCTGTCCAACCTGCGTCTGGCAATCGACAACGGGGCACGCGTAGTGTTGCAAGGCAACTCTTCGGCCACGGCGGCGGCGCTGATCGACGCCATCAACAAACACAACGAACGCGAGCCCGACAAACGCGTTCTGTTTTTGAACTATTCGGCGGTGGACCCGGCGCTGACCAATGAGAAATGCAGCTTTTGGCACTTCCGCTTTGACGCCCACGCCGACATGCGTATGGGAGCACTCATGCAGGTGCTGCGCGAAGACCAGTCGCTCAAGAGCGTTTACCTGATTGGCCAGGACTACAGCTTTGGCCAAAGCGTGTTGCGCGAGGCCAAACGCCAGTTGGCGCAGCAGCGCCCGGACATCCGCATTGCCGGGGAAGAGTTGCACCCTATGCTGCGCATCAAAGACTTTGCCCCTTACATGGCCAAGATCAAGGCCAGCGGCGCCCAGGCGGTCATTACCGGTAACTTCAGCGCCGACCTGACTTTGCTGGTTAAGGCGGCTAAAGAGGCGGGATTCGACGGCAAGTTTTACACCTTCTATGGCAACGCGCTGGGTGCGCCTGCTGCCATTGGCGAGGCTGGCGTGGGCCGGGTGCTGGCGGTGGCTGACTGGCTGCCCAATGTGCAAACCAAGGGCTCCGAGGCCTTTTACAAATCCTTCCGTGCCCGTTTCCCTCAGCCCGAAGATGATTACTTGCACATGCGCATGCAACTCATGATCGAGGCACTGGCCCAGGCCCTTGAGGCAGCAGGCCGAAGCGCCAAACCCGGCGCGCCGCTTGATTTGGTGGCACTGGCCGGTGCGCTGGAACAGGCCCAGGCGGCGCTTGGCGGCCAAAGTGGCGCCGTGCGCGCCACCGACCACCAGTTCCAGCAACCACTGGTGGTGGGCCTGATGGAGCGCCAAGGCGCGCCCGGCGTGCAGTTTGATGTCGAAGGCTCGGGTTACGGCTTCAAAGTGGTCAAAACCCTGTCCGCCCAGGCGGCGGCACAACCCAGCAACTGTAATATGCAGCGTTTTTGAGTGTGGCGGATCTGTGTTTGGATACTCCCGCGCCGCGCCTTGGGAGTGCCCGGTCTGCCAGCGGCTATACTTGACAGGCTTCGCTTATCGCGGGGCGCACGTTTGCAGCAGTTCCAGCCGCAATCGCAAGTTCTATTTATTCATCAGGAAACAAGAAACATGATCGCATCCAGCATCAAAGCTGCCGTTGTCAGCGACAACGCCCGTAAAGTCGGTGATACCGGTAGCCCAGAAGTGCAAGTCGCGCTTTTGACCGCCCGTATTAACGAACTCACCCCCCACTTCAAGACCCACGCCAAAGACCACCACGGTCGTCGGGGTCTGTTGCGCATGGTGAGCCGCCGTCGTAAATTGCTCGACTACCTTAAGGGCAAAGACGCGGACCGTTACACCGCACTGATCGCGAAATTGGGCCTGCGCAAATAAGCGTCTGGCACAGAACAAGCGCCTGAGTTAGGTCACTAGCTCAGGCGTTTTTTACTTCGGAGACGGCCAAAACAGTACGAAGCTGTGTCATTCCAGAGATATTTTTGCCAAGTGACTCTGGAATGGCATCGTGGACTGTGAGGTTGTTTCTGGGCTTGAGTGAGGTGGCCTGCACCTCCTATTGACTTTTGATGGGCCTTTGTGGGCCCGCTGAAAAACCGAGACACACCATGACAATGTTCAAAAAAGTGAGTAAAACCTTCCAATGGGGCCAGCATACGGTGACCATGGAAACCGGCGAAATCGCCCGCCAGTCCACCGGCGCTGTGCTGCTGGACATGGACGGCACCGTGGTTTTGGCCACCGTGGTCGCCAAAACCGAAGGCAAAGCCGGCCAAGACTTCTTCCCCCTGACGGTGGATTACCTTGAGAAAAGCTACGCCGCAGGCAAGATCCCCGGGAGCTTCTTCAAGCGTGAAGGCCGCCCCAGCGAGTTCGAAACACTCACCAGCCGCCTGATCGACCGCCCGATTCGCCCCCTGTTCCCCGAGGGCTTCTTCAACGAAGTGCACGTGGTGGTCCACACCGTGTCCCTGAACCCTGAAGTTGACGCCGACATCGCTGCCCTGATCGCAGTGAGCGCCGCCTTGTCCATCAGCGGTGTGCCTTTCAATGGCCCTATTGGGGCGGCCCGCGTGGGTTACGTCAACGGCGCGTATGTGCTGAACCCCGGCCAGACCCAGCGCAAGGATTCCATCCTTGACTTGGTGGTGGCTGGTACCGAAGCCGCTGTGTTGATGGTAGAAAGCGAAGCACAGCAACTGTCCGAAGAAATCATGCTTGGCGCCGTCGTGTTCGGCCACGAGCAGGGCAATATTGCTGTCAACGCCATCCACGACCTGGTGCGTGACGCTGGCAAGCCGATGTGGGACTGGAAAGCCCCCGCCAAGGACGAAGCACTGATCGCCAAGATCGACTTGCTGGCCAAAGACAAGCTGGTTGCCGCCTACCAAATCCGCAACAAGCAAGCCCGCACCCAGGCTTGCCGCAGCGCCTACTCTGACGTCATGTCGGCCCTCAAGGCCGAAGGCGCATCGTTTGACAGCGTAGCCGTTGAAGGCCTGTTGTTCGAAATCGAAGCCAAGATTGTGCGCAGCCAGATTCTGGCAGGCGAGCCCCGCATTGACGGCCGCGACACACGCACGGTGCGCGCTATTGAAATCCGCAACGGCGTGCTGCCCCGCACCCATGGTTCGGCCCTGTTCACCCGAGGCGAAACCCAGGCCTTGGTCGTTACAACCCTGGGCACTGAGCGCGACGCGCAGCGCATTGACGCCCTGAGCGGCGACTACGAAGACCGTTTCATGCTGCACTACAACATGCCTCCGTTCGCCACCGGCGAAACCGGCCGTGTGGGCAGCCCGAAACGCCGCGAAATCGGCCACGGCCGCCTCGCCAAGCGCGCGCTGATCGCCTGCTTACCTTCCAAGGAAGACTTCCCCTACACCATGCGTGTGGTGTCGGAAATCACCGAGTCCAATGGCTCGTCTTCCATGGCTTCGGTCTGCGGCGGCTGCTTGTCCCTGATGGACGCTGGCGTCCCCATGAAGGCGCACGTGGCCGGTATCGCCATGGGCCTGATCAAGGAAGACAACCGCTTTGCGGTGCTGACCGACATCCTGGGTGACGAAGATCACCTGGGTGACATGGACTTCAAAGTGGCCGGCACCACCAACGGTATTACCGCGCTGCAGATGGACATCAAAATCCAAGGCATCACCAAAGAAATCATGCAAGTTGCTCTGGCCCAGGCCAAAGAAGCGCGCATGCACATTCTGGGCAAGATGCAAGAAGCCATGGCTGAGGCCAAGACCGAAGTCTCCAACTTCGCCCCCCGCCTGTTCACCATGAAGATCAACCCCGAAAAGATCCGTGACGTGATCGGCAAGGGCGGCGCCGTCATCCGCGCGCTGACCGAAGAAACCGGTACGCAAATCAACATCGAGGAAGACGGCACCATCACCATCGCCTCTAGCGACCCAGCCAAGGCCGAAGAAGCCAAACGCCGTATCGAGCAGATCACGGCTGAGGTGGAAATCGGAAAAACCTACGAAGGCCCGATTACCAAGATTCTGGACTTCGGCGCGTTGGTCAACCTCATGCCGGGTAAAGACGGTTTGCTGCACATCAGCCAAATTTCGCACGACCGCGTGGAAAGAGTCACCGACTACCTGACCGAAGGCCAGATCGTGCGTGTCAAAGTGCTGGAAACCGACGAAAAAGGCCGAATCAAGCTGTCCATGAAGGCGCTGCTGGACCGCCCTTCGCACGGCGGCAACGGCCACGGTGACCACGCCTAATTAGCGCGGTAGCCAAAAACGCACGCTGGCGCAATCTATCCGCGTGCGTTTTTTGCATTCAAGCCCATGAAAGCCATTGAAATTTCCTCCTTCGGCGCCCCCGAGGTGCTGCGCCTGGCCGAGCGTCCTGCGCCAGTCGCCGGGGCGGGCGAGCTGCTGATCCAGGTCAGCGCCAGTGGCATCAATCGGCCTGATGTGTTGCAGCGCATGGGTTTGTACCCTGCGCCCGCTGACGCGTCGGACATTCCGGGGTTGGAGGTGGCTGGCGTGATCGTCTCGGGCGATCTACAGGCTATGGCTGCTGCCCACCTTCAAGTGGGTGACCGCGTGTGCGCTTTGGTGGCCGGCGGTGGCTATGCCGAACTCTGCGTCGCGCCAGTGGTCCAGTGTTTGCCGACTCCGCAGGGCTTGACAGACATTGAAGCTGCGGGCCTGCCGGAGACGTTTTTCACGGTGTGGAGCAATGTGTTTGACCGGGGGCGTTTGCAGCCGGGCGAGACTTTGCTGGTGCAAGGTGGCTCCAGCGGTATTGGCGTCACAGCCATTCAAATCGCCAAAGCGTTTGGTGCGACCGTCATCGTGACCGCAGGCAGCGACACGAAATGCGCTGCCTGTTTGGCGCTGGGCGCAGACCATGCCATCAACTACAAGTCCCATGACTTTGAAGTCGAGGCGTTGCGCCTGACCCAAGGCCGTGGCGTGGATGTGGTGCTGGACATGGTCGCGGGCGCTTATGTGGCTAAAGAGATCAACTGCCTTGCCGAAGACGGGCGCTTAGTCATCATTGCCGTACAAGGCGGTGTGCAAACCGAGGTCAATGCCGGCCTGGTGATGCGCAAGCGTCTTACAGTCACTGGTTCTACGCTTCGCGTACGCCCCGTGGCCTTTAAGGCGGCGATTGCCCAGGCGCTGTTGCGCCAGGTGTGGCCGCTGCTGGCCAATGGGGTTATCAAACCATTGGTGCATGCGGTGTTTGCTGCCGCCCATGCAGCCCAGGCGCATGCCATGATGCAAGCGAGCGACCACGTTGGAAAAATTGTTCTGGATTGGAAGCAAGCATGAAAAAGCTGATTGCGGGCAACTGGAAGATGAATGGCAGCCTGCAGGCCAACGCGGCCTTGATGTACGCGTTGCTGCTTGACGCAAGCGACTGGGCCTGTGATGTGGCCGTGTGCGTGCCGCCGACCTACCTATCGCAGGTGCAAGGTCTGGTCCATGGCAGCCGCCTGGACCTGGGTGCGCAAGACGTTTCCGAGCACGAAGCGGGCGCGTTCACTGGCGAGGTTTCTGCAGGCATGCTCAAGGACTTTGGCGTGCGTTACTGCATTGTTGGCCATTCAGAACGGCGCCATTACCATCAGGAAAGTGACGCAACCGTGGCACTCAAAGCGCAGCGTGCGCTGGCAGCCGGTATCACGCCCATCGTCTGTGTGGGCGAGACGCTGGCACAGCGCGAAGCGGGTTTGACCGAAGAGGTGGTAAAGCGCCAACTGGCCGCCGTGGTGCATACCAACGGCCACTGCATCAGCGAAATCGTGCTCGCCTATGAGCCGGTGTGGGCTATTGGTACCGGCAAAACCGCCAGCCCTCAAGAGGCGCAGCAGGTGCACCATGTGCTGCGCACCCAACTGCAAGCCGCCAGCCAGCATGCCGATCGGGTGCGTATTTTGTACGGTGGCAGCATGAATGCCAGTAATGCTGCTGCCTTGCTGGCGCAGCCGGACATTGACGGTGGTTTGATCGGTGGGGCAGCCCTCAAGGCGCCAGATTTTTTGTCGATTGTGGCGGCCGCCCGCTGAAGCGGGCTGCCAAGTTTTTCCTTGTAGGAGTTGAAGATGGGCTATTTGGTAACGGTGATCTTGACGGTTCAGATGGTTTCTGCCGTGGCGATGATGGGTTTGATTCTGGTGCAGCACGGAAAAGGAGCCGACATGGGCGCTGCTTTTGGCAGCGGCGGTTCGGGCAGTTTGTTTGGCGCCAGCGGTAGCGCCAACTTCCTGTCGCGCACGACGGCCGTTTTGGCGACCGTGTTTTTCGTCTGCACACTGGCTTTGGCTTACTTCGGCAATTTGCGTCCGGAAGGCACCAACAGCGTCCTGGAGCGTGCTGCCGTTGCGGCTCCGGCTGCTGCCAGCGCCCCGGCTCCCGCCGCATCGGGTGCAGCCCAGATCCCATCAAACTAAGCCACCGGATAAATCGCTTACAGGGGGAAAGCACCCCTAAATCAGGGTAAACTCTAAGTCTCGTTGGAACGCAAAAATAGCCGGAAGGTACCTCACGCGATCCAGACAAAGTAGAGCCGCCGTCGTGGTGAAATTGGTAGACACGCTATCTTGAGGTGGTAGTGGCGAAAGCTGTGCGAGTTCGAGTCTCGCCGACGGCACCAAAACAAAAATGCGCCGCCTTGGCTTGCAAGGCAAGCGCAAGGATCGGCGATCAGAATTTGGCTATGAACTTGGATCAATACCTCCCCGTCTTGTTGTTCATCCTAGTCGGCGTTGGCGTCGGCATCATTCCGCAGGTGCTGGGCTATATCTTGGGCCCTAACCGCCCCGACTCGGCGAAAAACTCCCCCTATGAGTGTGGTTTCGAGGCGTTCGAAGACGCCCGCATGAAGTTTGACGTGCGCTACTACCTGGTAGCCATCCTGTTCATTTTGTTCGACCTAGAAATTGCGTTTTTGTTCCCCTGGGCGGTGTCGCTCAAGGAAATTGGCCCTACTGGCTTCTGGTCAGTAATGGTTTTCCTGGCCATTCTGGTCGTGGGTTTTGCCTACGAGTGGAAAAAAGGCGCCCTGGATTGGGAGTAGATAAATGATTGAAGGCGTCCTCAACGAAGGCTTTGTTACCACCAGCTACGACGCGGTGTCGAATTGGGCCAAAACCGGCTCCATTTGGCCTATGACGTTCGGCCTGGCCTGCTGTGCCGTGGAAATGATGCACGCCGCTGCTGCGCGCTACGACATCAGCCGCTTTGGCTCCGAAGTGTTTCGTGCCAGCCCGCGGCAGTCCGACCTGATGATTGTGGCGGGCACCTTGTGCAACAAGATGGCTCCAGCCTTGCGCAAGGTGTACGACCAGATGTCCGAGCCGCGTTGGGTGATCAGCATGGGCTCCTGCGCCAATGGCGGCGGCTATTATCACTACAGCTATTCCGTGGTGCGGGGCTGCGACCGCATCGTGCCGGTAGATGTTTACGTCCCGGGCTGCCCACCGACCGCCGAGGCGCTGATTTACGGCATTTTGCAGCTGCAGCAAAAAATCCGCCGCACCGAAACCATTGCCCGGGCCTGAGCATCGATATGACTCAATTTTCTGTTCGTCCCGAAGATACCCAGGCCGCAGTGGTGCGCGCGCTGGGGGACAAAGTCAAGAGCATTTCTATTAACTTGGGCGAGGTCACGGCAGTAGTTGCAGCCCCGGACTACCATGCTGCGGCGCTGCTGTTGCGCGACGCCACTGGCTGCCAGTTCGAACAAATGATCGACCTGTGCGCGGTGGACTATTCCGAGTACGGTAGCGCTGTGGCTGAGGGGCCGCGTTACTGCGTGGTGGTGCATTTGCTCTCGGTGAGTCTGAACCAGCGCATCCGGATCAAGGTGTTCGCACCGGACGACGACATGCCGCTGTTGGATTCGATCAACGACGTCTGGAATGCTGCGAATTGGTTTGAGCGCGAGGCGTTCGACCTGTTTGGCGTGGTGTTTGAAGGTCACGAGGATCTGCGCCGCATCCTGACGGACTACGGCTTTATCGGTCACCCGTTTCGCAAAGACTTCCCCACCACCGGTCATGTGGAGATGCGCTATGACGCTGAGCAGGCGCGCGTGGTCTACCAGCCGGTGACGATCGAGACCCGCGAAATTACCCCGCGCATCATCCGGGAAGACAAATACGGAGGCCTGCATTAGGCATTATTTGCATGGCTGAAATCAAGAATTACACCCTGAATTTTGGGCCCCAACATCCGGCGGCGCACGGCGTGCTGCGCTTGGTGCTCGAGCTCGATGGCGAAGTGATCCAGCGCGCTGATCCACACATAGGCCTACTGCACCGCGCAACCGAAAAGCTGGCTGAAACCAAGACCTACATGCAGGCCTTGCCTTATATGGACCGCTTGGACTATGTGTCCATGATGTGCAATGAGCACGCCTACTGTCTGGCCATAGAAAAGCTGCTGGGCATTGAGGTCCCGGTCCGGGCCCAATACATCCGTGTGATGTACGCCGAAATCACGCGCTTGCTCAACCACCTGATGTGGCTGGGTTCGCACGGTAATGACTGTGGCAGCTCGACCATCCTGATCTACACGTTTCGAGAGCGTGAGGCTTTGTTTGACATGTACGAGGCCGCCAGCGGCGCGCGCATGCATGCGGCCTACTTTCGTCCCGGCGGTGTGTACCGCGACTTGCCGGACACCATGCCTCAGTTCAAGGCCAGTCGCGTGCGCAACGCCAAAGGCGTGGCCGAACTCAACAAAAACCGCCAAGGCTCGCTGCTCGACTTCATCGGTGATTTCACCCGACGCTTCCCGGCCTGCTTGGCTGAGTACCACACGCTGCTGACCGACAACCGCATCTGGAAGCAGCGCACCGTCAACATTGGCATCGTCACTCCCGAGCGTGCGCTCAACATGGGCTTTACCGGCCCGATGCTGCGCGGCTCAGGCATCGCCTGGGACTTGCGCAAAAAGCAGCCCTATGACGTGTACTCGGAGATGGACTTCGACATTCCTGTAGGTAAAACTGGTGACGTCTACGACCGCTACTTGGTGCGCATGGAAGAAATGAAACAGTCCAACCACATCATTGAGCAGTGCGTGAAGTGGTTGCAGGCCAACCCCGGCCCGGTCATTACCGACAACCACAAAGTGGCTGCGCCTTCGCGTGAGGAAATGAAAAACAATATGGAAGGCTTGATTCACCACTTCAAGCTGTTTACCGAGGGCTTTCATGTGCCCGAGGGCGAAGCCTATGCCGCTGTTGAACATCCCAAAGGTGAGTTTGGCATTTACATCGTTAGCGACGGCGCCAACAAGCCCTATCGCCTGAAGATCCGTCCACCGGGCTTTGCGCACTTGGCTGGCCTCAATGAGATGGCCAAGGGTCACATGATTGCCGACGCGGTGTCCATCATTGGCACCATGGACATTGTTTTTGGAGAGATTGACCGATGATCTCGGATGCCACCAAAGCGCGCTTCGACCGCGAAGTTGACAAGTTCCCTGCGGACCAAAAGCAGTCTGCCGTAATGGCCTGTCTTGCCATCGTCCAACAGGAGCTGGGCTGGGTCAGCCCCGAGAGTGAGCAAACGGTTGCTGCGCACCTTGGCATGGCGCCCATGGCGGTGCATGAGGTCACCACTTTCTACAACATGTACAACCAAAAGCCGCTGGGTAAGTACAAGCTCAACGTCTGCACCAATCTGCCCTGCCAACTGCGCGGCGGCGCTCAGGCCTTGGCGCACCTGGAGCACAGGCTTGGTATCCACGTGGGTCAAACCACCCCTGACGGTTTGATCACTTTGCAGCCCAGCGAATGCCAAGGCGCTTGCGCGGACGCGCCTGTGCTACTGGTCAACGACCGCAATATGTGCAGCTTTATGAGCAATGACAAGCTGGACCAGTTGATCGACGGCCTAAAGGCAGTGGAGGACACACTGTGAAGCTTGACCAACTACTGTCCCAATTTGAGGCGACGGGCCTGGAATCTTCTTTTCACGGACGCCACATTGCGCCGCAAATCATGGCCGATCTGGACGGCGCCAATTGGGGTCTCGAAGAATACGTGGCGCGTGGCGGCTACTCAGCGCTGCGCAAAATCCTGGGCACGGACGGCGGCGAGGGCCTGACGCAAGACCAGGTGATTGCCACGGTCAAGGAGTCTGGTTTGCGTGGGCGCGGTGGCGCCGGTTTCCCGACCGGGCTGAAGTGGAGCTTCATGCCGCGCCAGTTCCCCGGTCAAAAATACCTGGTTTGCAATTCGGACGAGGGCGAGCCCGGCACCTGCAAAGACCGCGACATCATGCAGTTCAATCCGCATTCGGTGATCGAAGGCATGGCGATTGCCGCTTTTGCCATGGGTATCAACGTGGGTTACAACTACATCCACGGCGAGATTTTCCAGACCTACGAGCGTTTCGAGGTAGCCTTGGAGCAAGCGCTCGCTGCGGGCTTTCTGGGCCAGGCCATCATGGGCAGCAAGTTCAAC
>CANHZG010000036.1 GCA_947464995.1 Comamonadaceae bacterium
ATGTGCGCTGCCTGATGGACGAAAATGGTTGGGCCTACTTGCAAACATCGGCTGGCTTTGGCTTGGTACATACCCAAGACGTTGGCGCCTTGGCACTGGCAATAGACCACCATGCATGGCTGGTAGAGGATGCACTATTGGCAGACTTGCCCGTGCAATTTCATTACTGCACCAGCCCACAATCGCAGCAGGTATCGGCGAGACGTTTGTAAGCCCACCGGCCAAGAGCCGGTCGGTTAAAAGAAAGGCCGTTTACTTAGCTGATTCAGCCACTGGCTTGACTGGTTCAGGAAACTTTGCCCCACCGGCATTAGCCATATAGACCACGGCACGTGCAATCTCATAGTCGGCGAAGTCGCCACCGCCTTGCGCGCCCATAGCATTCTTTCCTTTGAGCGCCGAATTCCACAATGCATCAAAGCCGGTCTTGATACGCGGCGCCCAGGCGCTGGCGTCTCCAAATTTAGGCGAACCAGCCAACCCATTGGTGTGGCAGGTCGAGCACTGCGCTTTGAATACCTCTTCGCCGGTCTTCATGGGGCGGTTGGCATCACGCACTTCCACCGAACCAACTTTCTGGATTCGCTCGGACACGGACTTCTCCATATTCACGGCACCGGCGGCAGGTTTATTCGCTGAAGTGACGTAATGCACCAAGCCGATGATCACAAAGATGGGAATCACGAACGAAAAAAACACCGCCATCAACAACTGTTTCGGATTTTTGACGGGGCCCGTGTGTTCTTCTTCGTGCGCTACGTTCTGGCTGTGATCGCTCATGGTGTCCTCAAATAGGCCGACAGGCCGTGTGAATCAGCCCTCGATTATAAGGGTCAGCTCCGGCAAAGGCCCCTACAATCGAAGGCCACGGAATGCGGCTGTAGCTCAGTGGATAGAGTATTGGCCTCCGAAGCCAAGGGTCGTGGGTTCGATCCCCGCCAGCCGCACCAACCGAGTGCAAACACGTGGCGCGCGCGGGGCGCGACAACCCTGCTGTTTTGGCAAATAGGCCCAGCCCCGCTATCATCGCGCCTCATTTCATTGGGCTTCATGGCAGGCATTCACATCACAGACCTTGAGTCGGCAATCAACTACTGGCGCGGCCAACAACCCTCGCTCGACGGCGTGACTTTGCCTGCGCCGACCCGCGCGCTGGCCGAGGTCTACGCCATGATGGTGTTCCACCACGAAACTGAGGCCGACGAAGTTAGCATGCCAGCCAAGGCGCGCGCCGCCTGGCTGCAGTGGTACGCCTCCACGCCCGACACGCCGTGCATCGCCATTTGCTCCACCAGCCAGGGCGACGAAGAGTGCAAGGGTTGCGGGCGCAGCTTTCTTGAAGTGCAGCGCTGGCCGCAGATGACGCCAGGGGAAAAACGGCAAACCTGGCGGCGAATTACCTTGCAGTCGAGCGCCTGGCGCTTTAACAAATACGCCGAGCGTGCCGCCGAAGGCCCGCAGGTGCCCTGCTGATGGCCGCCCCCCGTTGGCGACCCAGCGCTACGGTGGCCGCCGTGATTGAGCACGAGGGCAAATTCTTGCTGGTTGAAGAGCACACACCCGAGGGCCTGCGCCTGAACAACCCAGCTGGCCACCTGGACCCGGGCGAGTCGCCCGAACAAGCCTGTGCGCGCGAAACCCTGGAAGAAACCGCCTATGCCTTCACGCCCGAGGCGCTGGTGGGCGTCTACCTGTCGCGCTTTGAGCGGCCGATCAGCGCCGCCCGGCCCAAGGGGGAGGACATCACCTACCTGCGCTTTGCCTTTTGCGGCAAGCTCGGCGCCATGGAGCGCGGGCGTCGGCTCGACTACGGCATTGTGCGCACCGTATGGCTCACCCCCGATGAGGTGCGTGCCAGCGCCGATCGCCACCGCAGCCCGCTGGTCGTGCAGTGCATGGAAGACTACCTGGCGGGCACGCGCTACCCGCTGGCACTCGTGACCACCGACGCCAGCATTTACCGGGGACGCTAAGACCCCCAGGCCTAAAATCGGGCCATGACGACCGCCCCCGCCTCCACCAAAAAGCAACGCATCGTGGTCGGTTTGAGCGGCGGTGTGGACTCGGCGGTAACCGCCTACTTGCTCCAACGGCAAGGCCACGAGGTAGTTGGCATCTTCATGAAAAACTGGGAAGACGATGACCGGGCGGCAGACGCCGACAGCTCCGGCGCCGACCCCGGCTACTGCACATCCAATATCGACTTTGTGGACGCCGCTGCCGTGGCCGATGTGCTGGGCATTGAGATCGAGCACGTCAACTTTGCCGCCGATTACAAAGACAGGGTGTTTGCCGAATTCGTACGTGAATACCAGGGCGGGCGCACGCCCAACCCAGATATCTTGTGTAACGCCGAGATCAAATTCAAAGCCTTTTTGGATCATGCAATGCGCCTTGGCGCCGAAAAAATCGCCACCGGCCACTACGCCCGCGTGCGCCACAACACGGCCACTGGGCTGTACGAGTTACTCAAAGGACTGGACGCGTCCAAAGACCAAAGTTACTTTTTGCACCGCCTGAACCAGGCGCAGCTGTCCAAAACGCTATTTCCGATAGGCGAGTTGCACAAGACCGAAGTGCGCCGCATTGCCGACGAGATCGGCCTGCCCAACGCCAAAAAGAAAGACTCCACCGGAATTTGCTTTATCGGCGAGCGGCCGTTTCGCGAGTTTTTGAACCGCTATATCGCCATGGCACCCGGCCCCATCAAAAACCCCAAGGGCCAGACCATTGGCCAGCACGTGGGCCTGTCTTTCTACACCTTGGGGCAGCGCCAGGGCCTGGGAATTGGTGGCCTCAAGGCACGCGGCGCGCAAAAGGGCGGCGGCGAGCACGCGCCTTGGTTTGTGGCCCGCAAAGACCTGGACACCAACACACTGTGGGTGGTGCAAGGCCATGACCATCCCTGGCTACTGTCGTACGTCCTGAGCGCACTGGACGCGAGCTGGGTGGCGGGCGCGGCGCCAGGCTCCAGCGCCACCTTGGCGGCCAAAACCCGCTACCGCCAAGCTGACAGCCCCTGCACGCTGGACGCATTGCACGATGCTGCGTTCACCCTGCGGTTTGCTCAGGCGCAATGGGCGGTCACGCCGGGGCAGTCGGCGGTGCTGTACGACGGTGAGGTCTGCCTGGGCGGCGGCGTGATTGAGCGCACGCTAGCGCTTGAAGCGCTGATGTAACTTATGTCAGAAATGGCGTGGGACAATGGTCTTGCCCCTGCAAAAACAGTCCAAGGAGACCCGCTATGACCCGCCGCGCCACCAAAATCGTTGCCACCCTCGGCCCAGCTTCCAGCGACCCTGAAATGTTGGAAGCGCTGATCCGCGCCGGGGTGGACGTGGTGCGGCTGAACTTCAGCCACGGCACGGCACAAGACCACATTGACCGCGCCCGCTTGGTGCGCGAAGCCGCGCAGCGCGCGGGGCGCGAAGTGGCCATCATGGCCGATCTGCAAGGCCCCAAGATCCGCGTTGGCAAGTTTGCCCAAGGCAAGGTGTTCCTCGAACATGGACAAAAGTTCATACTGGACGCCGCACGTACCGAGCTGGGCGACACTGACGCGGTGGGTCTGGACTACAAGGCCTTGCCGGAAGAGGTGAAGGCCGGCGACGTGTTGCTGCTCAATGACGGCCTTATCGTCATCAACGTCGACGCCGTGGTGGGCCAGCAGGTGCACACCACCGTCAAGCTCGGGGGCGAGCTGTCCAACAACAAGGGCATCAACAAGCAAGGCGGCGGCCTCACCGCCCCAGCCCTAACCGCCAAGGACATGGACGACATCCGCACCGCCATGGCCTTCCAAGCAGACTATGTGGCCGTCAGCTTTCCGAAAAGCGCCACGGATATGGAAATGGCCCGTCAGCTGTGCAATGTGGCAGCGGCCCAGTACAACCACAAGCCCGGCTTGATCGCCAAAATCGAGCGCGCCGAAGCAATACCTAAGTTGTTGGAGATCTTGCTCGCCAGTGACGGCATCATGGTGGCGCGCGGTGATTTGGCGGTTGAAGTGGGTAACGCTGTGGTACCCGCGCTGCAAAAACGCATGATCAAGCTCGCCCGGGAGCATGACAAGGTGGTAATCACCGCCACGCAAATGATGGAGTCGATGATCACCAACCCGGTGCCGACTCGCGCTGAGGTGAGCGACGTGGCCAACGCGGTGCTCGACGGCACCGACGCCGTGATGCTCTCGGCCGAAACGGCAGCCGGCAAGTATCCGCTGGAGACGGTTAAGGAGATGGCCCAGATCTGTCTGGCCGCCGAAAGTGGCGAGGGCGCCAAACTCGATACCGACTTTATTGGCAAGACCTTTGACCGCATCGACCAGGCCATTGCCATGGGCGCGCTGTTTACCGCCCACCACATGGGCGCCAAGGCGATTGTGGCCATGACCGACAGCGGTTCGACCGCGCTGTGGATGAGCCGCCACCTGATTGCGGTGCCCATTTATGCGCTGACGCCCAAGGTGGCGAGCCAGCGCAAGATGACGTTGTTCCGCAATGTGCGCGCGCTCTTGATGGTCAATGTGGCAGACCGGGACGACGCGCTGCGTGACGCCGAGCAGCAGCTCAAGGACTTGGGCATCGTGTCCAGCGGCGACGTCTACGCGATCACCTGTGGCGAACCCATGGGCGCGCCGGGCGGTACCAATATGCTGAAGATCTGCAGCGTGGCCTGACAATCAAGCATTGCTTGGCCTGCGCAGCGACTGGAGATAGGGGCAGATGCGGCCACTGCTTGGCAGCTGGGTCAGCGTTAAAATCTATCCGAGGTAGAAGTTACCAAGCAGTTACCAACCCCCCGGAGAATCCCCATGGCACTCGTTTCCTTGCGCGAATTGTTGGACCACGCCGCTGTTGAAGGCTACGGCATCCCTGCATTCAACGTCAACAACCTAGAGCAAATCCAGGCGGTTATGGAGGCGGCCAAAGAAGTGGGCGCTCCCGTCATACTGCAGGCCAGCGCCGGCGCGCGCAAGTACGCGGGCGAATCCTTTATCAAGCACCTGGTTGCCGCCGCAGTCGAAACCTACCCCCATATTCCGCTGGTCATGCACCAAGACCACGGTCAAAGCCCGGCGGTGTGCCAGGGTGCAATTGACCTGGGCTTTAGTTCGGTGATGATGGACGGCAGCCTCGAGGCCGATGGCAAGTCCATTGCCAGCTACGAATACAACGTGGACGTGACGCAAAAAGTAGTGGCGATGGCGCACGCGCGCGGCGTGACAGTAGAGGGAGAACTCGGCTGCCTGGGATCGCTGGAAACCATGAAGGGCGACAAAGAAGACGGCCACGGTACCGACGCCACCATGACCATGGACCAGCTGCTGACCGACCCCGAGCAGGCGGCCGATTTTGTGAAACGCACCCAGCTCGACGCCCTGGCCATTGCCATTGGCACCAGCCACGGCGCCTACAAGTTCACGCGCAAGCCCACTGGCGACATTTTGGCCATCGAGCGCATCAAGGAAATCAACCGGCGCCTGCCCAACACGCACCTGGTAATGCATGGTTCGAGCAGCGTGCCCCAGGACCTATTGGCCATCATCAACCAGTACGGCGGCAAGATGAAAGAAACCTACGGCGTACCGGTGGAAGAGATTCAAAAGGCCATTCAGTTCGGTGTGCGCAAAATTAATATCGACACCGACATCCGCTTGGCCATGACCGCCGCCTGCCGCAAGTTTTTGTGGGAAAACCCAGACAAGTTCGATGCCCGCGAATGGCTCAAGCCCGCCCGCGAAGCGGCCAAGCAGATTTGTAAGCAGCGTTTCCTGGAGTTCGGCTGTGAAGGCCAGGGCGCCAAAATTAGAGGCGATAGTCTGTCGGTGGTAGCCGCCAAGTACAGCCGTGGCGAACTCGCGCAAGTCGTTCAGTAAGAGCGCCAGCCAAGGGCTTGTGCAGCGCACAAGCCGACCTTGCGATAATTGAAGCCCGCGGCGAAGCTCTGTTTCCCGGCGGGCTTTCCATTTATCGGACCCCATGACCTCAGCCCTGCACACTTCCGCCCTCAAATCTCTCACCTTGCTAGCGCGCGGTAAGGTGCGTGACAACTACGCCGTGGGCACCGACCGCATCTTGATGGTCGCCAGTGACCGCCTCAGCGCCTTTGACGTCATCATGGGCGAACCCATTCCCGGCAAGGGCGCGCTGCTCACGCAAATGGCGCTGTTCTGGTTTGAAAAGCTCGGCCCCCACGGCCTCAATATCTGCCCCATCCACCTCACCGGCGCTGACCCCGAGAGCGTGGTGGCGTCCGACGAGGTGGCCCAAGTCACCGGCCGCTCCATGCTGGTCAAGCGACTCACGCCCCTGCCGGTGGAAGCTGTGGTGCGCGGCTACCTGGCCGGCAGCGGTTGGAAGGAATACCAGCACAACGGCGCGGTGTGCGGCGTGGCCTTGCCCCCGGGCCTGAAAAACGCATCCAAACTGCCTGCGCCCATCTATACCCCAGCGGCCAAAGCGGCGGTGGGCGACCACGACGAAAACATCACCTTCGAACAAACCGTGGCCATGATCGGCCTCGACCTGGCCACCCGCATCCGCGACTTGAGCATCGCGCTTTACCAGGCGGCGGCCGAATTTGCGCTGACCAAGGGCATCATCATTGCCGACACCAAATTCGAGTTTGGCCTGGACGTCAATGGCACCTTGACGCTAATGGACGAAGTGCTCACGCCCGACTCCTCACGCTTTTGGCCGCAAGAGAGTTACCAGGAAGGCACCAACCCGCAGAGCTATGACAAACAGTTTGTGCGTGACTGGTTAGAGGCCGCCGTGGTGGATGGCAAGCCCTGGGACAAAACCCCGCCGGCGCCGCGCGTACCGGACGCCGTGATCCAGAAGACGGCGGCCAAGTACCAAGAGGCTTTGGCGCGGTTGACCGCCTGACGGGCGGCGCAAGGCTACGGGCGCGGCGACCTTTCCTTTTCAGTGCGCGACAAGTCTCAGTTGAGCGCCATGCTCAGCTTGCGCCGGTAGCTTGACACCAGCTGCGCTTGCGGGTCTTCATTGACCACGGCTTTGCCCAACAATTCGATTCCGCCAGCGGCCTTGCCCGCGTCTTGCGCGGCCTTGGGCTTGGGCGGGGTCAGCAGCTCCAGGATGGCGACAAAAGTTTTGCGCGCCAGTTCTTTGTTCCAGGTCTTGTCGCGCATGATGATCTCCAGCAACTCGTCCATGGCCGCGGTCCACATGCCGCCGACCATCAGCACCCGGGCCTTGGCCAAGCGGGTGTCAAAGTCGCGCTTGTTGGCGGCAATCAGCGCATCAAACTGCGCAGGTTCCCAGGTGCCACGCTCGTCCGACATGACGAAGTTAATGGCGTCCAAAAAGTTGCCCAGCGCCTCGAAGCGCAGCTGGCGCGGAATGGCGGCCAGCGCAGGGGCCAGCGCGGCGGCGGCATCCTCGAGGGCGTTGGTCTCGATCAGCAGCTTGACGTAGTCAAAACGTGCATCGTCGTTGCCCGGGTCATGGCTCAGGGTCTCCAGCAATTTATGGATTGCCGCTTGCGGGTCACCGGCGGCGAGCAGGGCTTGGGCGTCTTCGGCGCTGTCCTGTGCGGCCAGTTCGTCTGCGCTGGGGAGGTGCTTGTCCAAAAAGGTTTTAAGCTGGCCCTCGGGCACCGCGCCCATGAAGCCGTCCACTGGCTTGCCGTCCATCATCAGCACGCAGGTGGGAATGCTGCGAATGCCAAAGGCCTTGGCAAGTTGCTGCTCCTGGTCGGAATCAATTTTGACCAACTTAAAGCGGCCCTCGTAGTCCAGCTCCACTTTTTCAAGCAAAGGGCCAATCACTTTGCACGGGCCGCACCAGGGCGCCCAAAAGTCCAACAGCACGGGTGTGTGATGGGAAGTGGCGATGACTTCGGTTTCAAAGTTTTCAATGGTGACGTTGATCATCTGCGGGTGCTCGGGTGAAAAAGTAAAATTGCGGGTCTAGCTTCACAGCCCCTAGGGCTGCTCCAACCAAAACGGCGGCATCAAACCGTCGTTCTCATCACTATGACCACCATCCAAATCGGCGTTGTCATGGGCTCCAGCTCTGACTGGGACACCATGCAACACGCGGTACAGATTCTCCAACAGTTTGGCGTCGGTTTTGAAGCGCAGGTACTTTCCGCCCACCGCATGCCTGACGATATGTTTGCCTATGCACAAGCCGCGGCCGGTCGGGGCCTTCGCGCCATCATTGCTGGCGCCGGAGGCGCAGCGCATTTGCCTGGCATGTTGGCGGCAAAAACCACGGTGCCCGTGCTGGGCGTGCCGGTGGCAAGCAAGCATTTGCAGGGCATGGACTCGCTCTACAGCATGGTGCAAATGCCCAAGGGCGTACCGGTGGCCACATTTGCCATTGGCGCCGCAGGGGCTGCCAATGCGGCGCTGTTCGCAGTGGCCATGCTGGCTGGCCATGAGCCGCAGATTCGCATCCAGCTCGACGCGTTTCGCAGCGAGCAAACCGCTGCTGCGCGCGAGATGGACCTCCCCGTTCGCGGCCTGTCGGCCGGATTGGCGGGTCTATGAGCGAACCTCTTGCGCGCCTGCCCGGCGCTATGCAATCGGGCCAGTTGATGACCTTGGGCGTGATGGGCGGCGGCCAGCTCGCGCGCATGTTTGTGCACGCCGCCCAGGCCATGGGCTATTTCACGGTGGTACTGGACCCGGACCCTGTCAGCCCAGCCGGTTGGGTCAGCCACCACCACATTCAAACCGATTATTTGGACGAGCAAGGGCTGGCGCAACTCATGCAGCGCTGCGCCGCCATCACAACCGAGTTTGAGAACGTACCGTCTGGCGCTCTGTACACCCTGGGTTCGCAGCGCTTTGTGGCGCCGGCCGCCAACGCCGTGGCCGTAGCGCAAGACCGTACATTGGAAAAGGCGCACTTTGTGCGCTGCGGCGTGGCCTGCGCGCCCTATGCCGAAATCCACACGCTGGAGCAACTACACGAGGTGCCCGAGGCTCTGCTGCCCGGTATTTTGAAGACCGCGCGCTTGGGCTATGACGGCAAAGGACAGGTTCGCGTGGCCACACGAGAGCAGTTGCAGGCCGCCTGGGACGGGCTCCAGCACGTACCCTGCGTGCTGGAGAAGATGCTGCCACTGGCGATGGAGTGCTCGGTGATTGTGGCGCGCGGCGCGGATGGCACCATGGTGCATTTCCCGGTGCAGCGCAATGTGCACCGCGAAGGTATTTTGGCCCTGACCGAAGTATTCGAGGGCAATGTACCACCCACCTTAGTCCAGCAAGCGGTGGCCAGCGCGCTGGAAATTGCCAAAACGTTGAACTATGTGGGCGTGCTGTGCGTCGAGTTTTTTGTGCTGGAGGACGGCAGCCTGCTGGTCAATGAAATGGCGCCGCGCCCCCACAACAGCGGCCACTACACGATCAACGCCTGCGACCAATCGCAGTTTGATTTGCAGGTGCGCACGCTGGCGGGCCTGCCGCTGACACAGCCGCGCCAACACAGCCCGGCCATCATGCTCAACCTGATGGGTGACCTGTGGGGTGGGGCGCACCTGCAAATCGTGCCCGATTGGGCCGCCGTATTGGCCTTGCCGGGAACACATTTGCACCTCTATGGCAAGCTTGCAGCGCGCAAGGGCCGCAAGATGGGCCACCTGACCGTAACGGCGGCGAGCCCTCGTGAGGCCCAGGCGGTAGCCCAAGAAGCGGCAAAGTTGCTTGGCATCGCTGCGTTCTAAGCCGTGATCTTGCCGCGCTCAGACCCGGCCTCGCTGCAGCGCTGTGTCAACGTGCTGCGCGCCGGTGGCTTGGTGGGTATGCCGACCGAGACGGTGTACGGGTTGGGGGCCGATGCATCGCGTGAAACCGCAGTAGCCGCCATTTTTAGCGCCAAGGGCCGCCCGGCGAACCACCCTTTGATCGTGCACGTGGCAGACCTCGATGGCGGCCTCTCGGGTCTGGCCCACTTTGCGCGCGAGGTTCCAAACTTTGCCAAAGCCCTGGTCCAGTCCTTTTGGCCCGGCCCGCTCACGCTGATATTGCCCCGGCAAATCGGCGTTGCCCAAGCCGCAGCGGGGGGGCAAGACTCCATTGGCCTGCGCTGCCCGGCGCACCCACAAGCCCAGGCCTTGCTGCGAGCCCTGCGCCAGGACGGGGGCCCGGTGGTCTGGGGTGTTGCCGCACCCAGCGCCAACCGGTTTGGCCGCGTCAGCCCCACCACGGCGGAGCATGTGCAAAGTGAGTTGGGCGATGCAGGGGCCGACGGGGCGCTGCCAATATGGGACGGTGGGCCGTGCGCGCTGGGCATCGAGTCCACCATCGTGGACTGCACCCGGGGCGCACCCGTGTTGCTGCGCCCGGGGTCTATTTCGGCGCAGCAAATTGAGCAGGCCTGCGGCCAAAGCCTACATGCAACCCGAACGCACCAAGCGGACCTGGGCGCTGCGCCGCGTGCGCCAGGCACCCTGGAGTCGCATTACGCACCCCGCGCCACGGTGCGCCTGCTAGACGCCTTCGCGCTGCAGGCCGCACTGCAAGCCCGCAGCGCCCAGGCAGCGCAGCAGACCAACGCGATTGCGGTCTATGCGCGCACCTTTACGCCCACGGCAGAGCCTGGCCTGGTGCTGCGCCACATGCCCCTAGACGCCGCCCAAGCGGCGCAGGCCTTGTTTGCCGTGCTGCGGGAACTAGACGAACAGGGCGTGTCGCAGATCTGGGTCGAAGCCGTTCCCGCCACAGCCGCCTGGGCCGGCGTTGCCGACCGCTTGGAGCGCGCCAGCGCCGCTCGCTAAGTGCCAGGTCTAGGGCGGGGGCCTTAGCCCTCGGACGTGAACACCGTCAGCACACCGGTATACGCGTACAAGTGGTGGTGGGCAATTTCACCGCCGGCAAAGAAGCCCACCAGCGGCACGTCGCCCAGCGCGCGGCGCAGCACCTGCATCTCGGCGCTGGGGCCACCAAAATGCGGGCCGCCGCGCCCCGTGCAACTCACGTAAACAGCCCCGGCAATGTGGCGCGATCCGGGCAGGCTTGCCGATTGCGCTGCGCTTGGGTGGCCTGCCGTAGCCGGCTCCAAGGCCTCAATGGGCTCGAGTTCTTCGCGGATCTCGGCACAAATACGCGTCAGGTCGGCGCGCGCGGCATGCACATTGCGCTGGCAAAAAGCCAATTGACCGCCCACTTGCACGGTCTCGCTGAGCGCAATCGCGCGGCGCGTAGGGTCCAAACCCAGGATGTGGCGCACCAGCACGTCGCTGCCAAAGTTGCCGGTCTTGCGCACTGCAGCGCTGTCGCTGCCAGTGGGCGGCTGCGCCAGCCCCACCAAGGTGGCGCGCACCGCTTGCAGGGCCTCTTGGGGGCGTTGCAAGGACACTTGCAAATCCTCCAGCAAGGCGTCCAGGGCCGGTCCGTCGTCCAGGCTAATGACCACGTTGTCTTGCGCGTCGGTGACCACCCGTGTCACCGATACCGGCTTGCAGCCCTGCGTGACGCGCGAAACCAACGCCACATCGGGGCCAAAGGCCACGCCACTCAAGCCACCGCTGAACACGCCGCGTGCATGGCCTTGCCCGCGCATATTTCCATCTCCGGCCAAGGCAAACTGCACGCTGGCCCCGCGGCTGCTGCTTATTCCGCCAAACAGGTAGCCGGTGTCGGTGCGCGAGGCCATGTCGTGCAGCAACTCGCCCAGTTCTGCGGTGCTGCCGTCAGCGTGCACCAGCGCGGTGTGCGCTTCAAACGCCATGCCCAAAGGCGCCACCCCGGAGAACACCCGGTACTGGTCGGCCGGCAGGTCCAGCAGCATCACGGCCAAGGCGGGTTCGTCGAAGTACTCGACGTTGTTGGACGCGATGCCAATGCCCACGGTACCCGACCAATCGGTCACGGTGGGTAGCTCGGCGCTCAGGTAATCGAGGATGTCCTGGGCAGCGCTGGCGTAATGGTCGGTGATGTAGAGCAGGGCCAAGGTCGGGGCACCGGCCTGTTGCGCCGGGTTGGCCAGTTGCGCGCGCAACTGCGCCAGCACCAGGCTGGACGCCATCTGCCACTGCGGATGCGTGGCGTGTGCATAGGGAAACGCCTTCATGCGGTGGATGCGCGTGCTTAGGTGCTGCGCCGACGGGTCGGTGCAGCAGCGGCTTTTTTGGCTGGAGTTTTCTTGGCGGCGGGTTTTTTGGCTACTTTCTTGGCCACGGGCGCCGCTTTTTTACCGCCCGCTTTGGCACCACCCGGAGCGGCTGCGACTTTGTCGCTGACTTCCTTGAAGGCGTTGGCGGCAATGGTCTGAAACTGTTGCGTCAGCGACCCCCACAACTGCAGCGGGTCAATCACCCCGGCTGCCGGTTTTTCATTGGCGTTAGTGGCCGCAGATTCAGCGGCTTTCTGTGGAGCGGGCGCCACCTTCACGGGTTCGGCCTGGGGCGCAGCAGCAGCGGGCATGGGCCAGCCCGAGGACGCCGGGGCGGCACCGGGCATGCCCATGGTGAAATTCATGCCCTTGAGTGTGGCCATGGTGAGCTTTTGCACTTCGAGCGCCTGTATGGTGGCCGCCAGCGCGCGCGCATTCTGCTCCAGCCAAAACTGCACATGCTTGAGCTCTTCAATGCGCTTTTCTAGGTCTTCCACGTTCAGGCTGGGTGCCAGCCACTGCGACAAGTTGGGCACGCCGGATGCTGCAGCGCCGCTGGGCCGCCCACCGCTGGCGCCCTTGGCTAGGTTTTGCAAAAAATCAAAACCAGGTACAAATTTGCCAAAACCCGAGGTGTCAGAAGTGCTCATGTCGGTCTACCAGGTTAGACAGTCGATCACTGTCCGCCAGAGCTTAACTGATGGCCCCGGAGCGTGGGCAGCGCCCCTGCGCCCTTTACCAGTTATCGTCGCTACCGGACGCGTCGCTGGAGTCCCAGCCGTCACCCGCACCAGCGTCAAAACTGCCCAAATCAGGCTGTGCTGGAGCGTCAAACGGAACGTAGCCGCCATTGTCTGCAAGACCGGGTGCCGCAGCGCTGCTGTTGCCGCTGTGGTGGTCGCCTTCAAACGCCTTGGTCAGCGCATAACCAGCGGCAAGGCCAGCTACGCCACCGAGCACGGCGCCTCCGATGCCCGAGCCGCCCTGGGCCGGCGCGCCGTAGCCGGGGCCATAAGCGGGGCCGTTGGGCGCGTACTGGGCCCCAAATCCTCCTGGGCCCGCCGGGCTAGGTCTGGGTGCTGCGTAAGGCATGGCCGAAGGTGCGGCCTGCGCCTTGCTGCGGCGGATGAGAAAGACCACCAACACCAGCGCGCCGATGCCCAGCAGCACGTAATTCAGATTGAGCGCCGGGGCGGCAGGCGCCGGGGCAACAGCCGTCGCTATGGGGGTTGCCACCGGAGTTGTTGCGGCGGGCAGGCGCGCGTTACTGGCTGCGGCGGATATCTTGTCCAACGTTTGCTTGAATTTTTCCGGGCTAGCGGCAAATTTGAGCGTGCCGTCAATGGTCTTGGCGCGTTGCAGTTGGTCCAAAGCCTCGTCGTATTTGGCTTCATGGGCCAGCACCTGACCGAGTTCGTAGTGGGCGCGGGCGCTATTGGGCTTTTCTTGCAGCACTTCACGCAACATGGTTTCGGCCTGCGCATAGCGGCCTGCGCTGACCGCAGCTTCAATGTCTTTGGGTGCGGGCAGCGCCAGTGCCAAGGCGCAGGCGCCCAGCAGCAGGAAGGTGCCTAGCCAGCGGGTGGCGTGGCGGATCAGGCGTGTGGTGTCCATGGGGTGTATCTCCCGGGTTAAACAGGCGCCAACTGTAGCGCGACAAAAAGACCTTTTTATGCCCCTTGTGTAAACCCGCCCAATGCCGCAAGCCCTGGGCGCACGGTGAAGCGGCGGCTACGGGAGATAATTAATGCCACTCACCTTTTGCAATGACGCCTCCCACCACGCCCCGGTTTGTCACCGGCTCACCGCTGCGCCACGTCGTCGTCATGGCCAGCACGGGCGCGATTGGCTTGGTGGCGGTGTTTGTGGTGGACCTGATCAACCTGTTCTATATCTCGCTGCTGGGCGAGCCCGCCATTGCAGCGGCCGTGGGGTTTGCCGGGGTAGTGGGCTTTTTCCATACCTCGGTCTGCATTGGGCTGATGATTGGGATCACCGCCACGGTGTCGCGCAAGATCGGCGCGGGCCACACGGCCGACGCCCAGCGCATGGCCACCCATAGCCTGGTGCTGATGGCCGCCATTGCCGCCGTGCTGGCGCTGGCCACGCTGGCGTTTCTTTCCCCTTTGCTCTGGGCGCTGGGCGCACGGGGCGAAGTGGCCGTTTTGGCGCAGCGTTATCTGGCGGTGACCATGCCCTCGGTGCCGCTGCTGGGCGTGGGCATGGCGAGCTCGGCTCTGCTGCGTTCGGTAGGAGACGCGCGCCGGGGCATGGTCGTCACCCTGGGTGCGGCGGCGGTGACCGCCTTGCTGGATCCGCTATTCATTTTTTACTTCTCCATGGGCTTGGACGGCGCGGCCGTGGTGTCGGTCATTTCGCGCTCGGTGCTCATTGGCATTGGCTTGCACGGTGTTGCCCGGGTGCACCACATGCTCGCGCCGGTGCAGCGTGCGCGCTTTGCGGCGGACGCGCGGGCCCTGTCCAAGGTGGCAGTCCCGGCGGTACTCACCAATTTGGCCACCCCCGTAGGCGCGGCCTTTGTGACGCACAGCATGGCGCAGTTTGGCGCGTCGGCAGTGGCCGGTCAGGCCACGGTGGACCGGCTCACACCGGTGGCTTTTGGCTTGATTTATTCGCTCAGCGGCGCCGTAGGGCCCATCCTGGCGCAAAACCTGGGCGCCCAGCGCTTTGACAGGGTGCGCCAGACGCTGCGCGCCAGCCTGGGTTTTATGGTGGTGGCAGTGGCCGCCGCCTGGCTGCTGTTGGCCGTGTTGCAGGGGCCGCTGACACGGGCCTTTTCGCTCGAAGGCCAGGCCGCGCTGCTGCTGCAGGCCTTTTGCAGCTGGCTGGCTGCGGGCTTCTTTTTTGCCGGCGCCTTGTTTGTAGCCAACGCGGCCTTCAACAACCTTGGACGGCCACTTTGGTCCACCGGTTTTAACTGGGCGCGTGCCACCTTGGGCACCATTCCCCTGGCCTGGTGGGGCGCGCAGTATGGCCCCGTGCAAGTGCTCGCCGGGCAGGCGCTGGGTACGGCGGTGTTTGGAGCCCTGGCGATGTGGGTTGCCTTTCGGCTCACCGCACGTTTGGGCACTTCATGAGAGGAAAGTATGCGCAATGACCGGCCAGAAGGTCTTTCATGGTCTGCGGCTGGTGTGCCTGGCGACAAGGGGTCACGCTTGACAGCGGCATTTCCGGCACAAATAGCGGTGCTCGGCACATGTTGATCCAGCTCCTGTCCGACCTGCACTTGGAAAGCCAGCCCGACTTTCTGCCCCACCAGGCGCCGCAACCGGCCGATGGCGCGGACCTGTTGGTGCTGGCCGGCGACATTGGCTCCTACCAAACCGGCTCCAAGCTCCGCGACGCCAACTTTGGTCTAGCGTACTTTTCGCCTCTGCACGGCTGGCCCACGCCGGTGGTTTTTGTTCCGGGCAACCACGAATACGACGGCCTGGACTTTGATGCCACCCACGACCGCCTGCGCGCCACCTGCGCGCAACTAGGCATCACCTGGCTGGAGCGCGAAGTGCTGACCGGCCCCTGGCGCGATCGCCAGGGCCGAGCGGTGCGCTTGGTGGGAACCACGCTATGGACCGACTTTGACGCTCTGGCCCCCCAGCCCGAGTCGCCCACGAAGGCACGCACGGGTGGCCCCAGCGCGGGCGAAAACCTGCTGACACAGCAACTCAAGGCGCGCGACAAGGCCTTTCGTGCAGCCAACTTTTACCTGAAGAAAACGGGCGGCACCCGCGATGGCCTGCCCTTTCTGGCCGAGCAGGTGCGTGAGCAGGCCCTGATTTGCCAAAGCTGGCTGGAGCAGGCGTTGGCCACGCCTTTTGAGGGCAGCACGGTGGTCGTGACCCACTTCGCGCCCAGCCTGCGCAGCGCCGACCCGCGCTACGGCCTGGTACCGGGCACCGCCGGTTTTTGCAGCGCGCTGGACCATCTGCTGCCGCAGGCCCAGCTTTGGCTACACGGCCACTTGCACGCGCCGCAAGACTATGCGCACCGGGGCTGCCGCGTCGTGGCCAATCCCTTGGGCTATGCGCACAAGAACGAGCAAGCGCACTTCGCGCCGGCATCCACCATCGAGGTTTAAGGGGGGGCGACTTGCTGCGCGGCAAGCTAGCGCGCGGCCAGGCCTTCAAAGCAACTGGCCATCACCATGCGGATGATCTGCTCCTCATCGTGCTGGCCGCCCATTTTCAAGAACTCCAGCACCGGATCGCAGGCGCGGGCATACAGGGTGTAAAGCACGGCAATAGCCGGCAGGTCTGCATTGATGTGGCCTTGGGCCTGCGCCGCTTCGATCCAGGCGCCCAGGCAGTCGCTGACGTCGATCAGCCCGTCCATGTAGGCGGTGTCGGCGATGAGTTTGGCGCGCAGGGTGGAGTTTTGGCTGGGCAGCGAAGGCATTTCGCCGCGCAGCTTGAGCTCCATGGTCCAGCGCGCCACGGTGCGCAACTGCGCCATGGGTGCGCCCGGCGGCAAGTCGCGCAAATAGGCCTGTGCACGCTGCATCACCCGCACCATGGCGGCAGCGGCCAGGTCTTCTTTGCTGGAGAAGTGCTTGTACAGGCTGGCTTTGGCGATGCCCACGCTGGCGGCCACTTCGTCCACGGTCATGGCCTCAAAACCTTTTTCGGCCAGCAGGCGGCTGGCGGTCTGGATGATGGCATCCTCGCGGGCTTGCAGCATTTGCGCCTTGAAGGAAACTTTGGCGGGCGAGGCGGAGTTCATGGCCATAGTTTAGCCTTGCACGTCTTGAGGCAAATTGCGCGGCTGATTTATGACCGCGCAGTATTTTTGGAGAGTACGCGTCGCGCCGCGGCTGAGAGGGCGGCGGTTAAGCGGTCAATCACTGGCGAGTCCAGGTTCCAGCAGTGCCAGTACAAGTCCACCGGCAAACTATGCGTGGGCGCCACGTTCACCAAGGCGCCGCTCTCTAGCTGGTTTTGCACCCGCAGCAGCGGCAACACCGCCGCACCCCAGCCCGCCAGTGCGGCGTGCACCTGGCCGTCAGAACTCGGCACAAAACGCTGGTTCAGCGCTACCCGCCGCAGACCCAGCGCGTTGGCTACAAATTCGGCCGGGCTGTCGTCCTTGCGGTTGAATGCAATGAAAGGAATTTCTCGGAAGTTTTTCGCTGTCAATCCCTGTGGGCAATGTGCCCTGGCATAAGCGGCGCTTGCCACTGCCACGTAGTGCATGGCGCCGAGTGCCAGCACCTTGCAGCCGCGCAGCGCTGGTTCCAAGGTGGTAACGCAGCCCAGCACCTGG
>CANHZG010000037.1 GCA_947464995.1 Comamonadaceae bacterium
AGGGTTGGGCGGTGCTTAGCCGTCGATGCGTTTGACGTCGGCCAGCTTGACCGTCTTGCCGCCTTCAATTTGTAGCAGCATGGTTTTGTCGGGTTGTTGGCTCACACCAATGACCTTGGCCATGGTGCTGACAGAAGGCGTCACCACTTTGCCCTGGCTCACTGCAGCAGCGGCAAAACGGTAGATTCCATCGGGCAGCGCGTTTTTGGCCTCATCGGTGCCGTCCCAGGACCAGGTCATATCGCCTGCGGTCTGGGCACCCAAAATTTGGGTTTTGACCAAAATACCCTTGGTGTCATACACCATGAATTTCACGCCGTCTGCGCCATTGGGTAAGTTGACAACGCCTTTGACTGGTACACCACCTGCCAGTTGCGCAGGGCCGTCGGGCACCGCCACTTTGCCGCCAATGAGGTTGGCGGTGCTGGTAATTTGGTTGGAGGACATGCTGTCAACAAAGGTGGACAGGGAGGTCGACATATTGGTCGTGGCTTCGAGCTGCGAGAACTGCGCAAGCTGTGCCACAAAGGCCTCGTTCTTCACCGGATCGAGCGGATCCTGGTTTTTCAACTGGGTGGTAAACAGGGTCAAAAAGTCTTTTTGGCCCATCGACGATTGGCCGGTTGCCGAGGTGAGTTTGGCTTGTGCATCCTGGGCGGTGGTGCGGATGCTGTTGGGCACCGCCGACGCCCAGGCGCTATTGCTCGACGCGTTGGAACTCGACAGGAGGTTGAGGTTGGCCATGGTGTTTTAGGGTGGGGTTAATCAGCTCTTGATGATGTCAAGCGTGCGCATCATCAGTTGGCGCGCGGTGTTGACGACTTCAACGTTGTTTTGGTACGAGCGCGCGGCGGCCATCATTTCGACCATCTCGGACATTTCGTTCACGTTGGACAAATACACATACCCGTCTTTGTCAGCCGACGGGTTGCCGGGGTCAGACATGCGGGAAATGGTTTTGGGGTCGTCGGTGATCGCTGCGATCTTGACGCCACCCTTGTTATTGGTTTCGCTGGAGCCGAGTTGCTGCTCCATGATGGTCTTGAAGGTGGTGCGCTTGGCGCGAAACGCATCTTTGTCGGTGCCTGCCACCGAGCCGGCATTGGCCAGGTTGGAGGCGGTGGTGTTCATGCGCACGGTTTGCGCGTTCAGCGCAGAGCCTGCAATGCCAAAAATGTTGTCCAGTGCCATGGTTTAGTCTCCGCGCAGGGCTTTTCGGATGCCGCTAATGCGGCTTTCCAAAATGCTCAAGGTCGTTTGGTATTCGGCTGCGTACTGGCCGAACTTGGCCTGCTCTACCGGCAGCTCAACCGTGTTGCCGTCAAAGGCCACGTTAAATGGCGTGCGGTACTTCAGGCCACTGCCCGAGGCAATGTCACCGAAAGGAATGTGGACTGCGTCGGTAGTGCGCATGGCGGTGTCCTGGGTGTCGCGCAGTACCTGCTTGAAGTCAATGTCCTGTGCTTTGAAGTTGGGCGTGTCGGCATTGGCAATATTGCGTGACAGTATTTCCATGCGCTGGCTGCGCACGCCCAAGGCCTTCTCGTGAAGGCTAAAAGCACTGTCAATACTGTTCATGCTGTCTTCTCCGTTGCGTTAGAAATCTCTGCCGGATTGCCGACACCGCCAGTGGCATACCACTGCGTCCCAAGGCTTACAGCAAATTGCATGCCACTCGCTATGGCAAAGGTTTGCCGCCCCCAGTTCGCGGGCCAAATACTTGTCGGCGCAAGCCGGCTATGGCAGGTTGTTTTCAACATACTGTTGCGCGCGTTGCGCCTGCACGCGAAGTGAGTTGGGTAGCATCTGGCCCAGGCGTTCGGCTGCGTTTTGCAACAGGCCTTGGCGAATCGACTGGCGGGTGATGGGCGCGCTGCCGTCGCTGCCGACGTGCAGGGCGCGGGCTTGCTGGCCCTGGATGTTCAGGGGTGCGTTGCTTTTGCCTTCGGCGCGCGAGGCGGGGTTAAGCACCGACAGGTAAAGGTCTTCCAGCCCGGCGGGGCCTTGGTTTTTCAGTCCGACATCGTCAAAGTACTTGTCCACCAGGTTGAGCTGCTTGTGCACGCTGAGGTCCAAAATGGCTTTGGGGTTGGCTGCGTAGCCGGCCGATGCGGCGCCACGCGCGGGGCCATCGCAAAACTGGATGATGCCGTGGCAGCGCTGGTTGCTGGCGCGCGGGTTCATGCCGTCGCTCTCCATCAGGGTCATGCGGGCAAAGTCGTCGGGTGAAAAACGGTGGTTGCCCGCCATCTCCAAAATTTTGTCGTACACGGCCGACTTTTCTGCCGGTGGGATGAAGCCTTTGGCGACCGCCCGGTCCAGGGTCTTTTGCAGCACCGGGTGCGCCGCACCACTGGCTAACAGCGGGGCTTGGGCGCTAGCCAAGGGTGTTGCGGTGGTCTGGCTTGCGTTCGCTTGCGCTGCGCCCAGCTTGCGTGCCAGTACCGGCGCGCTGGGGGCCACGGATGCGGTCAAGGTTCGGCTGGTATCGGCGCCTCGCCCAGCGCCGGCTCTCAGGGCTTGCAAATCACGGCCCATGCCGGAGAGGTCGATTTTCTGGCCCACGTAGACCAAATCGGCGTTTTCGATGCGGTTGGCGCTGGCAATTTGCTGGGCCAGACGCATTTCCTGCGGGGCGCTGAGGTTGATGCCGCGCATTTCGGCCTGCTGGCGAACCACGCCGATCAGGGTGTCTCCGCTTTGTATGGTGTGCAGCGCAGTCGGCGTTGGGCTTGAGGCGGTCGTCGGCGCAACGGCTTGCGCCTGTTGTAAGGCCCTGGTAAACGCAGCCGGGTTGGCGACGGTGCTGCCAGTTGGTGTGGTCGCGCTGTTCAGCCGCCCCGCAACGACTGGGGTGGCAAGGCTGCTGATGCTGTTTTCACGGCTCCACATAGGTGTTAAGGTCGGTTAGAGGTTCAATAATGTTCGCTACCAAGCACAGGGCGTAGGACCAAGCGTGTCGAGCTCACCAACGGGCACTGTTCTTGCACCGCTTTACGGACTCCCGCAAACTGTCATTTTTTCAACACACCACACCTTCATGCAATTGCTGTGCCATCCGCAAGTACCAGGTGCTGTTTCCAAGCGCACCGTAGCCGCACGCCGGCTGTTGGGCCTGGTGGTGGGCGGCTTGTTGGCGTTTATGGGCGCTGGCGCGCCGGCGCAAGTGCCGGCTGGTGGCGAAAAGCTGTGGACCGAGGTGGGTCAGTGGGTGCAGCAAACCCAACAGCTCACACCCAACCAGTTCACCTTTGCGCCCATGGACGGGCGGGTCCAGCTGCAAACCTGTGACCGCGCACTGGTGATGGATTCCCCCTTTGCCTCACGGGAGACCGTGCGCGTGCGCTGCTTGGGTAACCCTGCGTGGCAGTTGTATATGCGCGTGGTGCTCAAGCCAGGGGTGGCGCCGGGCCTGCCACTGGCATCTAGTAGTCCCACGGCGGCCAGTTCTGCGCCCAGTTCGGGCACAGGTGCCAAGGCTGGCGCAGCTGCTTCATCGGGGCCGCGCAAGGTGGTGGTGGCTAGCCAGTTACTGCGCGCAGGCAGTCTGGTGCTGGCCGAGATGGTTCAAGAGGTCGAGTTTGCAGGCCAGGCGGTCGACCCACAAGCCGTCTCGTCGGTCAAAGACGTGGAAAACGGAGAAATGGTGCGCGACATACCGGCGGGCGTGCCCTTGCGCAGCCACGATGTGCGCCGCGCGGTGCTGGTCAAACAAGGCCAGGCTGTTATGCTGACGGTGACCCAGGGAGGCGGCTTTAGCATCACAGCGCGGGTCGAAGCACTACAAGATGGACGAATGGGCGAACAAGTACGCTTAAAAAATCCCGACTCGGGTCGAATCCTTAGTGGCGTGGTCACCGGACCCAATACCGCGCGCGGTTTGTAAAAAAGTTTGAAAAATGTTTGAAAAAGGCCTCAAGTTATTTTTGCAGCTACCGATTCAAGGGATAGTAAATCTTAAAACGTGACCTTAGTTACCAAAGTGAGTTCCCAATGACCAACGCCATCAACCCCTATTCGCGCCAGGCGCCGGCTGATAGTCCCCTGCGTAAGGCACTGGACCAGGCATCCAAACGTGAGTCTCTGGCCGCTTCGTCGGTCGGTGGACCTGCGCCTTTGGAAACCGACGTGGCTGTCAGCAAATCGGCTGCAGCTGCCAAAGGCGCAGAAGTAGCCGGCTTTAAAGCCATTAACGACCGCTTGAAGCAGGAGCCCGACTTTGACCGCACCAAGGTCGAGTCGATCAAAAAAGCCATTGAATGCGGCCAGTACCCGCTTAACCCGCGCCGTATTGCCGAAAGCTTTGTGGCCCTTGAGCAGCTGATCAGCAATTGATGTTGCACACCGGTTGAGAGCCCTTTTGAGCGACCCTGTCCAATCCGCCAAGGAGCTCGCCACCCAGCTCTCGCACATGCTGGAGCAAGAGTTTGTTGCCCTGCGCAGCCAGGAGCTCGACCAGTTCGAGCAGCTTCAGCCCTTAAAAAACGAGTTGTTGGCCGAAATCACGCGCCTGGCTCCCCCTGCCACCGACGTTCAAACCCTGCCGCAGTGGCAGGATTTTCGTGAGCTCATGCTGGTGTGTCGCGATTTGCACCGGCGCAATGCGGTATTGATGGACCGCAAGCTCGAAGCCATTCGCGGAACCCTGGAGAGCCTGCGCTTTCCAGATCCTGCCAGTTCGGTCGAGGTCTATGACCGTTTGGGCCACATCTCGCGGTTTTCCCGCAAATCGGGTTACAGCGACGCCTGAGCGAGCTCTGATTCTTCGTCGCTTGGGGCGCTTTTCTCGTCCCCCGGCCGCATGCCCTTGAGCCAGTACACCCACGACAAAATGACCGACACGGCGGTATAGAGCTCGGGTGGGATTTCTTCGTCCACGTCCAAGCGGCTGAGCAGGCCCAGCAGCACCGGATCTTGGGTGATGTAGACACCGTGCAGTTTGGCCTGCGCGATCATCTCCAGGGCCAGCTCGTCTTCGGCTTTGGCAGTGACCAGGGGTGCGGTGTTGGTACCGTACTCCAGGGCAATGGCTTGGCGGCGCGCGCTCATACCCGAAAGTCCAGTACTTCGCCGGGTCGCGCCAAGGGTTTCATGGGGCTGGGGTCGTTGGGGCGCGGGCCGGCAATGGCCTGGAAAGAGCGCATCGACAACCCGGCGTCTTGCAGGTTTTGCCGTAACTGTTCGGCACCGGTGCGCGCCAGTTCCAGCACCGATTCGCGCACCGCCCACATGGACAGGTCGACCTGCTCATTGGCGTGCAGGTCGGCTTTGAGCCACAGCTCGCCGTAATCTTGGCTGTTGGAGTGGGCGCTGACGGTGAACACCGACTCCTGATCACCCTCGCGTGCCGGACGCTCAAACACCAGCTCGACGGGCTCGTGGTTCACAAAGGGCAAGACCACTGCCATCGCCAAGGCCGCATTGCCTTGGGCCTGCACGGCGCTGAGCTGGGCCGCGTCGAGGTCACCCAGGGCGCGTTTGACCTGTTGGACCTCGGCGCTGTCCTCCTCTGACACCTCGGTGAGCGACTTCAGGATCTGCTGCAGCATCTGCTTGGGGTCCAGGGGCGAGGGGTTGCGCACCCGGCTCAGGCTGGTCTCTGAACCCATGGCCGCGAGCACGGCCATGCGAATCGCTTCCGGGGAAATGCGCTCGGTGCTCAGCCGCATGGCCTGCCACTGGGCTTGAATTTCAGGTTTGGCGTCGGCCTTGGCCAGCAACGCATCCAAGCTGCCGGGCGTGAAAAGGGCGCTTACGTCGGGCTGGCCGGGTTTGCGGTAGAGCAAGCTTCCCAGGCGGGAGAACGTGCCCGAAAACCCAGCAAACGGCGCCCACAGGCCACCGGTGCCATAGGCCTGGCTGGCAGCGTCCAGAGGCACCAAGGCGGTGACGGCGGATGCCGCAGCCGCTGGCGCAGCGCCCGCGGTGGGCGGGCTTGCCTGGCCTGCAAGCACGGTGGGCGCTGGCGCATTGGGGTTAGCCAGAAGGCTGGCGCTGGCTCTAAAGGCCGCTGGAAGAAGTTGCAGCAGCACGCTGCCGTCGGCCTGGGACTGCACCTGAAAGTTCAGTCGCTGCCCGACTTCCCAGCCGGCATTGCGCGGCACACCAATTTGCCTGCCCCGCAGCATCAGCGCCATTTGTTCGCCCTGGGACTGCACGGTGGCCTGCACGGTTTGCCCGTCTTTGAGGTCGAGTACCCGCGCGGTGACGGCTTCTACCAGGGGAACCGAGGCCTGGCCTTGCACAAAGAGCGGACTGGGCCGCAGCGGCGCAGTGCTCTCGGTGACGGCAATCACGGGTACTGCACCCAGCGTTTGCGCTCTTCAAAAGTGGAGGAGCGCGCGGTGACCGCAGGCTGGGTGGATTCGCTGACCGGGGCCAGGGGTCCGAGGGTGCGTTGAACAAGCTGGTCGTGGTCGGGCACGACCAGGGTTGCGCCTTTGCGCAGCTTGGGCACTTTGCCCGCGATGATGGCTTGTGGGTTTTGCGCCATAAAGGCTTGGCGCAGCAGTTCGATCTTGAGTGGGCTGCCCGGCAGGGTTTTGGCAATCACCTGGTCAAGCGACTCCGATGGCTTGGGTTTGTAGCTGTTAGCTGCGGCGGGCGGGGTAATCACGCTGGCTGGTGCGGCCGCAGTTTCGGACAGGGCCTGCGACGCCAAGCCCACCATGCACACTGCCAGGGAGCTAAGGGCTAAACGCGAGAGGACGGCCATGGTGTTGTATTCCTGCAGGGTGCTCAGCGCACGTCTTGGGCGGACCAGGCGCTCCAATTGCGCTGTACGCTGGGCGCGGGGCCCGCTACCGCGCGCAATTGGGCGTCAAACGGGCCTACGTACTGCACCTTAGCCAGCACGGTCTGCGAGGGTATGCCACGCTCCAGAATGCGCTGGGGAAAGTTCTGTCCATCGGCCAAGAACCATTCGTCGCCCAAGCGCACGCCTGCGACCGATCCTGCGTTGATGCGCAGCAGGGTTCCGTTGGCTTGCGTCACTTCGGCGGTGACGGCCCGGCAATTTAAGACGGCCTGCAGCTCCTGGCTCCACTTGCTCACCTGTTGCTCAACCAGTTGGCGCGAGGCATCTTGCAGGTGCGGCAGCGCCCAGTTGTCGGCTGTGGCCTGCAGCCCCAGGGTCACGGTGGACTGCATCACGGGGCGGCTTTCGTTGCGTGCGCTCAGTGTCATGCGCAGCTGCACCTGGAGTTGCAAGAGGGGCTCGTCGAGCAGGCGCGCCAAGACCGGTTTGCGCGCTGACACGGCTGGATCAGCGCCTGTTTCGGGAGGCAATTTGCGTGCAGGTGTCACCTGCACAGTGAGCTGCCAGGGCGCATCGTCGGCTGCGGTGCCCAGCAATGCCTGTTGGTAGGCCGTTCGGTCTTCCTGGCGTGTGCGGGCGGTCCAACGCCACAGGGCGGAATGGGCGCTGGCTTGCTGCCATTGGGCCTCTAGCGTGGCTTGCAAGGCGTCGATGACGGGCACGTCATCGATATTCCAGGGCAAGGGGTTGGACCATGACCATGCCACCACATGCTGCAAATGTCCCGCTGGGACCGGCTTGCAGACCGGTGTGGCAGTTTTTGCGCTGGCGGTAGGCGCAGCGCCGGTGGATTTAAGAGTTTGCCAATCAATTTTGGCCTTCACATCGCCTTGCTCGTCGGAGTCATAGCCGATGACGCGAACGCCGCGCACCTGCATGCCGCTGCGAAACGAGCTGCTCTCGCGCAGCGCGCCCTGAGCGTCTATCCATTGGGTAGCCGTGACCTGGGTCGGACCTTCGAGGGCGGCCTGCACCAGGCCTTGGCGGATGGCGGCCAGTCGCTCCTCCAGCGTGGGGGCGGTTTCGGCCTGGGCCGTAGCAGCCCAAGCGCACGCCAGCACCGCACCGATCAGCAGCGCGCCACGGGTGCGGTTGTAGAGGCACGGGCTCCGATTGGCCAAGGCAGTCTCTTTATTTGGCCTTGGCCGTGAGTTGGCCCAGGTACAGCATGCGCAGATCTTGCACGGTGGCCTTGTCTAGCGAAAGCGTGGTTTCGTAGGTGTCATCGCCCGATGGGGTAATGCTTACCAGGGTGGCGCCATAAATCACACCCTCTACACGGCTGCGGAAGGTGTCGTTTTGCACCACCATATCGGCCACCGTGGCTGTGGCGTCCATGCGCAGGCCGTAGACCTGCTCGGTCAGCGAACGGTAGGCGTCCAGCTTGGCCGCACGAATGGCAAGCAGGCGCTGCTGGGCTGGAATGCGGTGGTTCTGCACGCTGATGACGGCGTAGCCCGTGGCGGTGAGCGACTCGCGCTTCTCCACCAGCGGAATCATGCTGGCAGGCACTTCGGCCACAGGCACAGGGCTTGCCGCCAGTGCGGGCAGTGACTGGCAGGCGCTGAGCAGGGTTGCCAGCAAGCCGACGGTCAGGGGTAATAGGGGATTCATGGAAGCATCCTTTGAGATAGTCCTACTGGGGAATCGGCACATGCCGCAATATCTTGAATGCCATTCGCAACCGGCCTTCCATGGCTCAGGCTGCCTGCTTCAGCAAGGCCGCCGGGGCGGCCAGAGGCGCGGGCGCCGGGGTGGGGAGCGCCAGCGCCAGAGCAGGTGCCTGGCCGGCGGCAGTCTGGTACCAGTGCAAGGCCAGCGGGTAGTTTTGCGCGGTGCCCTGGGCGTTTGCGTACATAAAGCCCAGGTTGAACTGGGCGGCGCCATCACCCAAGGCGGCGGCTTGTTCGTAATAGCGTAGGCCCTGGGCCGCGTCGGGCGCAAGGCCTTCGCCCAGCACATGCATGCGCCCCAACGTATACAGCGCAGCGGCGTCTTCTGAATGGGCCGCTTGGTGAAGCAGCTCCAGCGCGCGCGCCGGATCACTCTCGCAGCCCTGGCCCTGGGCCAGCAGGACGGCGAGGTTGAATTGGGCAGGGCCGTGTCCCAGCGCCGCAGCGGCTTCGAAGTAGTGGTGCGCCTGGGCCATGTCGCGGCTGCGAACCCAACCTTGGGCGCACAACACGCCCAGGTTAAACAAAGCATCGGCTTGGTTCGCAGCGGCGGCGGCTTCGAGGCTGTGCACCGCTTGCTGTGCCGCCAGCGCGCGCTGAGCGGCAGGTACGGTTGGGGCCTCGGTCTGGCTGCGCCAGGCCTGGAGTTCGAGCACGGCGAGGTTGTTCATCGCTGCGGGGATGTCGGCTTGCGCTGCCTGTGCGTACCAATGTGCAGCTTGCACCGCATCGACCGGCACGCCCAGGCCCTGGGCAAGCAGCAGGCCCAGGTTGAACGCGGCACTGGCATCGCCCTGTTCGGCCGCGCTTTTGCAGGCAGCGGCGAGTTTGGCGTAGTCGGGGCTGGACGCCACGCCATCGAATTGCAAGGCATCGAGCCGCTGCTGCGCCGCAGGGTGGCCTTGGGCGGCCGCTTGCTCCAAGAGCTGTAGCACCTGGTCTCGCTGGCTTGCCACGCCGTCTCCTTCGCTACCGTCCAACAGCACGGCTGCGGCAAACTGGGATGCCGCATCGCCCGCCTGCGCGGCCTGCTGGTAGTGCGTCAGGGCGGCAGCCATGTCCTGGGGGACTGCCTGGCCCAGGGCGTACAGCACGCCGATGTTGTGCTGGGCTTGCGCGTGGCCCAGGTCGGCGCTGGCTTGGTAATAAAACAAGGCCTGGCGCTGCAAGGGTGCGGGGTCTGGCGCCAAGGCCACCGGGTTGCCATGGCCTGGGTCTGCCAAACCGGGGTCCAACAGGCAGCCCAAATTAAACAAAGCATCGCTGTGGCCCTGGTCGGCCGCGCTGTGCAGCCACTCCAGCGCCTGGGCAGGCTGGCGTGGGCAGCCGTGGCCCAGCGCAAGCGCCATGCCGACATTGAACTGCGCCTGCGCATTGCCTTGTTGGGCGGACAACAAAAACCAGTCATAGGCGCGGGCCGCGTCGGTCGCGCCCCCTTGGCCCTGCAGGTGCAAGACGCCCAGGTTGAACTGGGCCAGCGCGTCGCCCTGGTCTGCTGCGAGTTGGTACCACTGGCGCGCCAGCGTGAAATCTTGGGAAACGTCTTGCCCCAGGCTGTACATCAGACCCAGATTGCACTGGGCTTGGGCCAGACCCAGGGCCGCAGCGCTATGGAAGTAGTGGCGGGCCTGGCCGCTGTTCTGTGCCACGCCTTGGCCGGCCTGGTGCATAGCGCCAAGTTGGAACTGCGCCACGGCCAGCCCCCGGTCGGCGGCAAGCTGGTACCACTGCAAGGCTTCGGCGTAGTCTTGCGCGACACCAAACCCGTTGGCGCTGAGGGTGCCCAGGTTGTGTTGGGCTTGCACATGGCCCAGGGCAGCGGCAGTTCGGTAATGGGTCAGGGCCTGCTCGTAATCGACCTCTGCGCCAGTGCCTTGGGCGTAGCACACGCCCAGGTTGTAATGCGCGTCGCTGTGACCTTGCGCAGCGGCTTGCTCAAAACAATGCCGGCTTTGCTCGGCGTCTACTGCGCCGCCTTGGCCTTGGGCAAACATCAAACCCAGGTTGTATTGGGCCGGGGCATCGCCCTGGTCGGCAGCCAGTTGGTACCACTTGCGCGCCAACACGCCGTCGGCTTCGACGCCACGGCCTTGGCTGAGCATCAGGCCCAGATGGAACTGGGCGTAGGTGTGGCCTTGGGCGGCGGCTGACTCAAACCACTTGCGCGCGCTGGCAGCGTCCACGCTGACGCCTTCACCGGATGCGAGCATGCACGCCAGGTTGAACTGTGCCGTAGCGTGGCCTTGCACGGCGGCGCGCTCGAACCAGTGCGCTGCCAAGGTCTGGTCTTGCGCCACGCCCTGGCCGTTGGCATACATAAAGGCCAGGTTGGTTTGCACGTCGGGCAAGCCCTGCTCAGCGGCAAGTTGGTACCAGGTGATGGCTTGGGCGTAGTCCTGCTCCACGCCTTGGCCGTTGGCGTACATAAAGCCCAGGTTGTATTGCGCTGGTGCGTAGTCTTGCGCAGCGGCCAGCCGGTACCACTTCAGCGCCTCGGCGTAGTCTTGCGCCACGCCCTGGCCGTTGGCGTACATAAAGCCCAGGTTGTTTTGTGCTGCGGCATAGTCCAGCGAGGCCAGTGGCCTGGAGATCCGTAGCGCGTTGGCAAAGTCGCCCCGGCGGTAAGCGGCGTCGGCGTCGGCCAGCAGGTTTTTCACAACGCACCCGCCCCGGCGTTTGCGGTAGACGCGTTAAGTAGCGCCTGCCGTGGCATCGGCTGAGGGCTCATTCCTGGGGCTCTTGCAAGGGGGGCAGCGCCAGATGCTGGGCTGGGTGCGCCTGGTGCTGCACGGCATAAAGCTTTTGTCCGTGCGGCACGTGCGCTTGGTGCGACACCAGCAAGGCCGTGTGCGGCAGCAAGCCGTCGTAGGGGGCACGCGGCGGGTGGGCGGACGCCTGGAGGTGCTGTGGGCCGCTGGTTTGGTGTTGGATGGAGCTCATGGAGTACCCGGTTTGTCTGTGGGAAGGACCGCCAAAGCGCGCGGCTTGCCTGCTTTTCGACAATTTTCACAAATTTTCTTAGTTAAGCAAGCTTTATACCTATATTTGGTTTATTTCATGAATTTTCGGTGGCTGCAACTGACCTTCGGGTGCAGGTGCGGTCCTAGGCGTCTTGCAGCAAACGGGTGACGTCGGCTGCAGACAGGGCCTGCACGCCAAAGCTCTGGTGTTCGGCCACCAGACTAGCAAACCAGCGCGGTGCAAAGGCCTGGAACAGCTCGGTATTCCAGGGCAGTTGGGCTTGGCTGCTGAGCGTGGCCCAGTTCCATTGATCGGCATAGGCCGCGATCAAGCCGCTGTCCCAGGGCAGGTGGGGGTTTGCGCTCAGGCGTTCCCAGTCCCAGCGCTCGACGTGTTGCGCGATAAAGGCCGTGCTCCAGGGCAGCTGTGCGCTGCTGCTCAGCGCCGCCCAGTCCCAGCGGTCCGCACAGTGGGCCACCAGGGCCGCATCCCAGGGCATGCCGGTGTTCCAGCTCAGCCGGTCCCAGTCCCACTGCGCCTCGTAGCGCTCCAGCAGGGTTGCACTCCACGGCAGACCGGGGTTTTCGCTCAGGGCGTCCCAGTCCCAGGCCCGCTGCGCTGGGGCCAGAGCGCCCGGCGGCGCGTCGACCAGGGCCAGGCTCCAGGGCAGCGCGGGGTTTTTGCCCAGCGCGCCCAGGTCCCAGCGCGCAGCCCAGGTTTGCAGCAAGTCCGAGCCCCAAGGCAGATGGCGGTTGGCGCTGAGTGTGGGCCAGTGCCAGTGCGCCTCAAATTGCGCGATCACCTCTGCGCTCCAGGGCAGATGGGCCAGCGCGCTCAGGGTCTTCCAGTCCCACCGCTGAGCGTAATGGGCGAGCAGCGGTTCACTCCAGCGCAGGCTGGTGTTGCCGCTGAGCCAGGGCCAGTTCCAGTGTTCTGCAAAAGCTGTGACCAAAGCTGCATCTAGGGGCAGGGACACGTTGGCGCTCAGACCGGTCCAGTCCCAGCGCTCGCGGTAGGCGTGCAGCAGCGCCGGGGTCCAGGGCAGCCCGGTGTTCCAGCTGATAGCGGTCCAATCCCAGCGGTGGGCGTTGGCATGGACAAAGTCGGCCGTCCACGGCAGCTCGGTGTTGCGGCTCAGCGACACCCAGTTCCAGCGGTAGGCGTTGGTTTCGAGCAAATCGATGCTCCAGGGCAGCGCGGGGTTGGCGCTCAGAGCCTGCCAGTTCCAGCGCGTCGCAAACGCTTCAATCAATTCCGCTGTCCATGGCAGCGAGGTGTTTTTGCTCAGCAACTCCCAGTCCCATAGCGCCTCGTGCGCGCCCAGCAGCGCGTGCGACCAGGGCATTGCCCGACTGGCGCTCAAGCGCTTCCAATCCCAGTCTCTGGGGAACGCGGCCAAGGCCTGCGAAGACAAGGGGTAGTGGTTTTGCAGGCACGCCAGCAGGAGCGCGGGCTGCGTCTCAAAAAATTGCCGCGTCTTGGTGTCCTGCAGGCTGGTGATGGCTAGTACGGCCACGTCCAAGCGCTCTTGTAGCGCCAAGGCGCGTTCGGACGATGCGGCCTGTGGCTGGGTTACCAGTGCACTCATGCAGAAGTCTCGGGGCTGGGTTTGTGCAAGGCGTCGGTATAGCGTTGCAAATCGGCCTGCAAAAAGCTCGCTTGTTGCTCAAACCACAAGCTCCAATTGCTTTGGCTGCTAAGCGTGCGCCAGGTGGGGCTGCGCACGATCTGCTCGCGCGCCTGGTGCTGGCGCGCCAGGCGGTCTTGCAGCGCGGCCAAGGCCTGCGCGCCAGTGTCACGGCCAGTGGGTGCCGGGGCAGCCGGGTCTGCAGCACCGTCCAGCCACGGGCCCTCCAGTATTTCGGTTTGCAGGCGCCGCATGGAGGCCAGGTCGTTGGTCTCATAGCTGTTTTGCAAGCGCTGAAATAGCGCCTGCGCGCTGGACTTGACGCCCTCGTCCACCCGGTCGGGGTGGCAGCGCATGGCCAGTTTGCGGTAGAGCAGCTTCATGTCCCTTTGTTCCTCCGGAGCCAGCCTTGGCAGGACGGGGGCGCTGGCGATAGCGTCCTGGGATGCGGTGTAACGGTCAAAATCGTCTTGCGCCTGCTGGGCCTGGGTTTGCGTGCCGGCGCTGGCCGCCTGGGCGTGCAATTGTTGAAAGTAGCGCCGTTTGGCATCTAAAAATTCGCGCAACAAGGCACCAATACTCGCGTCTTGTTCACGGTCAAAGGCCTTGATTTGCCGGTGCATTTCGGCCATGTCTGCGTCCAGGGCCAGCGCGTGGGCTTGCAGCAACAACAGTTGCCATTGCAAGGCCGATCGCCCCCGCCGATCTGGCCCGTTGTAGGGCGCCAGGTCTGTTTCTGGGAACGCTTGCGTGTGGTCGGCACCGTCGTCTGGTGCCGATTCGCTTGGAAGCAGTTGCAAGATGCCGTCTTCGCAGGCCTGTGCCAGCCCCGCGTCGGCTTGCACCAGCAGGCCCTTGAACTGTGGCTCCAACACGAGCCCAAGGCTGGGGAAGTCGCCGCTGATCACCACCGTGGCGTCGACCACGCACACCGGGGTTTGCAGCGTATGCCGCTCCAGCCAGTGCACGCGGGCGCCCAGGGCGCTCAGGCGTTCCCAGGCCAGGCCCTGCGCGCCCGGTGCCGGTGGTTCTAGGACCAGCGTGACTTCAACGCCCCGGCGCTTGCAGGACAAAAGAGCGTCAAACCAAGCCCGGCCGTACGCGCCCACGGCGGCGCAAACCACCGAGTTGCGGGCCTGGTCCAGGTGCTGGGTCAATTCTCCCAGTGCGTCGGCAAAAAATAAGGAGTCGGTTGGTGCGCTCATGGCAATAGCAGGCAGGGGTGGCACGAAGGCTGGCCGAAAGCTGCGCTGGGCCAGCGCCCCGGCGGCTTAGTCAAAATTTTGGTAGTTGTTTTGCAGGCAGGTGCGCGCCATGTCCTGCGCTTGCGCAATTTGTGCCGGCGTCATTTGCTGGGCGACAAAATCCCGCCCAGCACAGGCCTGAGCATGCGCGCTGACCGCAGCCAGGTTGAACCACATGTGGGCGCGCACAAAGTCCTGCAACACGCCCACGCCGTTTGCGTACATCCAGCCCAGCGCGGCTTGGGCGTCGACCTGGCCCTGCACCGCCGCCTGGCGGTAACAGGCCAAAGCGCGCGCGTAGTCGGGCGCCGAACTGGTGCCGGCCTGGTACAGCGCACCCAGGCTGTAGCGGGCTAAGGCGTCGCCCTGGTCGGCAGCGAGTTCGAGCCATTGCATGGCCACCGTGTCGCTGGCGATGGTGCCCTGGCCATTGGCAATCATCACGCCCAGGTTGTACTGGGCCTGCGCATCACCTTGGTCGGCAGCCAGTTGGTACCAGGCCAGCGCCACGGCTTCGTCTTGTTCCGTTCCGTCGCCAGTGGCGTACATCAGCCCCAGGTTGTATTGGGCTGCGGCGTCGCCCTGTTGGGCCGCAGCCAGGTACCAGTGCAGCGCCTTGGCCGGGTCTTTTTCCAGCCCCTGGCCCGCGCTGTAAATCACGCCCAGGTTGTATTGCGCTGCGGCGTCACCCAGTTGTGCAGCCCGCTCGTACCAGTGCAGCGCGCGCGGCGCATCGGGCGCCACCAGGTCGCCGCTGGAGTACATAAACCCCAGGTTGAATTGCGCATGCACATGGTCTTGCTCAGCCGCCAGGGTGTACCAGTGACAAGCCTGCTGAGCATCACGCGTGACGCCGTGCCCGTTGGCGTACATCACGCCCAGACCGTATTGGGCCAATGCGTCGCCTGCCGCAGCGCGCGCTTGGTAGCACTCCAGCGCGCGGGCATAGTCCTTGGCCACACCCTGGCCGTTGGCGTACATCACCCCCAGATTGACCTGGGCCGCGCCGTCCCCTTGGGCCGCGGCGGCCTGGTACCAGTGCAAGGCTTGCGCGTAGTCGGCTTCGCCCCCCTGGCCGTTCGCGTACAGGGTGGCCAGGCTCGATTGGGCCGAGGGCAGGCCTTGTTCGGCTGCGGCTTGGTACCACTTGCGCGCGGCTTGGAAGTCCTGGGCCACGCCTTGGGCATGGCTGTACATCACCGCCAGGTTGGACTGCGCCTGGGCTGCGCCCTGGTCTGCGGCTTGTTGGTAGCACTGCAAAGCCTGCGCGTAGTCCTGCTCCACGCCCAGGCCCTGGGCGTACATGAGGCCCAAGTTGTTGAGCGCAGCGAGTTGGAGGTCGTGGGCGTTGTCGGTCACAGTTTGGAGGCGTTGATCACGATGGGGCCGACTAAGGCCGCCGGCGCTGTCGCGTCGCCATGGCTTCGGATTATGCAGTTTACGTACCAGGGCTTTGTCTTCATTATTTTTTTGCATTTTTTGCAAAAATTGCAAAAAACATGGGTGTACTGTCCGAAAAATGACACTCGCTGTTATTATCATTTACCGTAGCCACCGTCCTGTGCTTGCCTTGGTCCGGTCTTCGTCGCGCAATAGCATGCGATTTCTTTCATTTCCAGTTTGTTGAACCACTTTAATGTCCAGAAAACCGCTGAGCTTCGTCGGTGAAAGTGATGCCATCCGGGCCATACGGGACTTGCTGCCCGTGGTGGCGGCGTCGAGTTCCACGGTCTTGATCACGGGCGAAAGCGGCACGGGCAAAGAAATTGTTGCGCGCTCCTTGCATGACCTGTCGCACCGTGCCGGGGCCAATTTTGTGCCCATCAACTGCGCGGCCATCCCCAAGGACCTGATCGAAAGCGAACTGTTTGGCCACCGCAAGGGTGCATTTACTGGCGCGGTGACCGACCGCGTGGGGCGTTTTGAGCTGGCGCATAACGGGTCGATTTTTTTGGACGAGATCGGCGACCTGCCGCTGGAGTTGCAGGTCAAACTGCTGCGCGTGTTGCAAGAGCGGGTGGTCGACCCGGTGGGAAGCACCAAGCCGGTGGCTGTGGATGTGCGTGTGATTGCCGCCACCCACCGTGACTTGGAGGCAGAAATAGCGGCCGGGCGCTTTCGCGAGGATTTGTACTACCGGCTCAATGTGCTGCCTCTCAACACACCGCCCTTGCGCGAGCGCGCCAGCGATGTGCCCTTGCTGCTGCGTTTCTTTGCCAAGCAGCACGCCGCCCACGGTGAGCAGCCGATTACTTTTGCACCAGATTTTTCTTACGCTCTTGGCGCCTACCACTGGCCAGGCAATGTGCGTGAACTCTCCAACCTGATCGACCGCTTTAGCACACTGTTTTCAGGCCAGTGTCTGGAGTTGAAGTCGTTTTCTTCCACGCTCTTGCCCAAAGGCTTGGCGGCGTTCAAGGCCTTGGCTGACGTGGGCGAGTTGCCAGTGCACGACGCGTCCGTGGCTGCAGCCATTGGAGCGGCGGTGGAATCGGCCCACACCGGAGGCATTTTTGACGAGGCATTTGCCGATACGCCGCAGGACGATGCGCCCAACGCGGTCGAACAAATGACGTTTATGTCGCAGGGTTTGCCGGTATTGCCGCCAGAGGGCCTGTCACTCAAGCACCGATTGGCCGAAATCGAGCGCGATTTGATTTCCCAGGCCTTGAGCCGTACCAACGGCAATGTGTCGCAAACCGCACGCATCTTGAACGTGCAGCGCACCACGCTGATCGAAAAAATTCAGAAGTTCGGTCTGCGCGAAGGCTAGCCGCCACGCCAGCGCTCGCGCGCTAGGCCCGCACCTGCCGTTGAAAACCCTAGGGAGTTTCTGCGGATTTCCCCTGTGCTTGAACACGGGGGTATTGCACCAGGTTTTCTTTTGGTTTGGGCGGAGGTGGCGGTGGCACTGTGGGTGCCACGGCCACGGGTTTAGCAGCTGCTTCAGCCGCCTTTTGTTGGCGCAAGGCGGTCTCAATTTCGCGCCGCACGGCAGTGGGGTCCGGACGGGGCGCGGGGGTAGA